>LT599022.1:0-297500 GCA_900079695.1 uncultured Alphaproteobacteria bacterium | reverse complement strand
ACCCTCGCGTCGGGAGGCCACCTTCTAAGCCCTCTCAAACAACCCGTCAAACACTTTCTTGCACTTTCTCGAGAAAACTTCGCCGAGCCTGGATTTCCGCGATTTCCCGGTCGGGCGAAAAGCGGTTTCGCCCTTGGCCGATAGGATGTTATGACAACCGGACACGACATATTGGGGACCGACGCGATGAACTCGACGCTACTCCGCCTCCTGATGCTCGGTGCGGGGCTCTTCCTGGGCTTGCAGCTGATGGGGTGCTCCACGCAGGACCTTTCCGCATCGCCCACCGGAGAAAACGGCCAGCAGCCTGCCCCGGTCGCGAGCTTCAGCCAATTCTCGGACATTCCCGTGCCCGCGGGGGCGAGCATGGACATGGAGCATTCGCTGTTGCTCGGCGCCGGCGAAGAGTGGACCGGACGCCTCGCCTACGACACCAGCACCAACAGCGCGCGCGTCTTCGACCTTTATAAGGCCGAAATGCCCAAGTTCGGCTGGACCGAGCTCACCGTGATTCGCGGCGACCGCAGCGTGATGACCTATCAGCGCGGCCAACGCATCGCCACCGTCGAGATTAAGGCGCGCACCGTCTACGGGTCGTTCGTGACCGTCACCGTATCGCCCAACGCCTCGACGTCTTCCGGCGGCGCCGGCTACGGCGCGTCTTCCGGGGTTTACGGCGGAGGATCTTCGGGTGCGGTAAGCCGCCAACCCCTGCGCTGACCTCATCCCGACGAAAAAGGCCCGCGCTCCGCACGGGCCTTTTTCGTGCCGGAATTGCAGACTCAGTCGTTGGTGACCTTGCAGAACTGCCGCTTCGCCGCAAGGGCGCGACAAATCGTCGCGGCATCGGCATGGCTGGCGACCGGCCCGGCGTAGAGACGGTAGTAGTCGCCCTTCCCCGCGACCGGAACCTTGCGCACGTCCGGCGCGAGGGTCGACAACTGCGCCGGGAAGCGCTTGAGCAGTTCGACCCAGCCCTCCTGCGCCTGCACGTTCGAACGATACGATGCGAGATGGACGGTGGTCTGCCCCGGCAACGGCGCAGTGGCGGACGCACGCGCCGCCGCGCTGCCCGGAACCAGCATTTGCGGTCCGCCGCTCACCGGCACCGTCGCGACCGGTCCGGGCGCTCCCCCCGAACTCCGCAGGCCCGCCTCCAGGGCGGCGAGTTCGGCCTTCATCTCCGCTTCGGTGATCAGGTTCATCGCGTGCAGGCGTTCGAGCTGGCGCATCCGTTCGGCGGACGCGAGGAGATCCTTGGGCGCGGGTTCGGGCGGCGCGAGCGTCGTCGGCTTCGACGGCAGCAGCGCGTTGAGGATGGTGTCGCGCTCCAGTTCGTATTCCCGCGGCGTGATCGCGCGGCTTTGCAGCCCTTGCTGCAACGCCTTGAGACGTTCGACGATCTGCTCGATCCCGGGCACCGGCCGGTCGAGCCCCGCGGCGGGCGGCGATTTCGAAAGCGGCAGCAACGCACCCGCGTTGGCCGTGCGGCGGGCGGCATATTCCTCGGGTGTGATCAACTGCTCGTCGCGCAGCTTGCGCAAGGTCAGAAAGCGATCGGCGATCGCGCGAGTGCGCGGATCGAGGGGCGCGATCTCCGGCGCGACGGCCGCCACCGGCGCGGCAAGACCGGGCATCGGCGCACTCGTGGATGCCGCAGGCCAAGCGGAACCGCCGCGTTGCAGGTCGGCATCGACGCGGCGGATGTTGGCGGCGGCGATGTCGGCGAGCGGGACCACCCGCGAGGGATCCCAACCCTGCACCGTCGCCGCGCCGTTCGGGCGCTGCGCCAGCAGATCCTCATACATCTGCCGCGCCTTGAGCGGCCGGTTGGTGCTTTGATAGAGCAACCCGCCCGCCAGCAGCGCGTAGGGATTGCGCGGGTCGCGCTTGAGCGCGGCATCGAGGCTGGTTTCGGCCGCGGCATAGTCGCCGCGCGCCAATGCCGCAAGCGCCTGATCGGCGGCGGCATCCGCGCTCGGTCCCATCGCGTCGAGGAACGTCTGCGGATTGCTTTGCGGACCGCAGGCCGCAAGCGTACCGACCAACCCCAGGGCGATGGCGAGCCGGCCGATGCGGCCGTGCGTGCCGTTCAATCCCACAAGCGTCATTCCGAAACTCCAGATTCTGGCCGCCCGCGGAAGTGTGACCGCTCTTCCCGCAAGACGCAATCGTTTACAATCATCTGATATTGAAAGAAAACTGCAACACGATCCACCCCCACCACGGCTGGACGGACGAGAGTGCGACGATATATATTCGTTATCGGCCATCGCGCCGATGATCGGGGGGAGATGCCGTGATGTCGGAAGCCGGAGCTGAAACCGCGTCGGAAAACGAGATCGAACTCAAGCTTCTGGTCGCCGCCGGAGACGCCGCAACGGTATGGACCCTTCCGGCGGTGAAGGCGCTTCTGACGAAAAAGCCGCGCGCGCGGCAGGTCCGCACGATCTACCACGACACCGCCGAAGCCGACCTGATGCGCGCGGGCTGCGCGCTTCGGGTGCGGGAGACGGGCGGCAGATTCGAGCAGCATCTCAAGACCGCCGGCAGCGTCGAGGGCGGACTGTTCAAGCGGCACGAGTGGCGCAGCACCCTTCCCTCCGAAACTCCGGACCCGCCCGCCCTCGCGCCCGAGGCCGCCGCGTTGCTTGCGCCGTTCGCCGGAAAGCTGCGCCCGGTGTTCGAAACCGACGTCGAACGCACCGACGCGCTTCTTTCCAACGGCGTATTCGCAACCGAGATCGCCGTCGACCTCGGCGTCGTGCGTGCCTTCGACGCCGCGGGCGGGATCGGGTGCGAGACCGGACTCGCCGAGATCGAACTCGAATGGCGGGCGGGTCCGGCGGCTCATGTCTTCGACCTCGCACTCGACATCGCCGCCCGCGTTCCTCTGGTGGTGGGGTGGCAGAGCAAGGCCGAGCGCGGCTACGCGCTGGCTTTGGCGCTCTCGCCCGAGACTCGCAGGGCCGCCACCCTCGCCCTCGCGCCCGATGCGACGGTGCCGCAGGCGATGGCGGCGATCCTCGGCGAAGGCATGAACCACTTCCTCGCCAACCAGCCGGCTTTCGAGGCCCAGGGCAGCGTCGAAGCGGTGCACCAGATGCGCATCGCCTGCCGCAGGCTGCGCGCCGCGTTGTCGCTGTTCCGGTCGCACCTGCCGCCCGACGAGATCCAGAGCTTCCGCGACGGCTTTCGCGACGTCGGCCGGGCGCTCGGCGCGGTCCGGGATATCGACGTGCTCGACGCGCAGGTTCTCGCGCCGCTGATCGAGGAACCGCTGACGCCGGACCCGGTGCGCGAACGGCTCGCGCTGCTGCGGCCGCGGCTCGCGCACCGCCGCGCCGAGGCGCTCGCGCGGGCGGGCGAGATCGTGCGTGCGCCGGAAACCGCGCGGTTGCTGCTGCGCCTGGGGCGCCGCGTCACGCTTCTCGCGGCAGACGACTCGGGCTCGCCGTTCGGCGCGTTCGCCGACGACATCCTGAAGATCCGCCATCGCAAGCTCGCGCGGCGCGGCCGCAAGCTCAAGCAGCAGGGAGCCGCCGACCGTCACCGCGTACGCATCGCCGCGAAAAAGGCGCGCTACGCCGCGGAATTCTTCCGCTCCCGCTACGGCGACAAGGCGATGGCGCGCTATCTCGAAGCCCTCGGCGATCTTCAGGACGTATTGGGCGATCTCAACGACATCGCCGGCATCGCCGACGTTCTGGAGCGGGCGATCGACGACCCGCGCAGCGCCAGCCTCGTCGCCGGATACGCGATGGGGTGGCACACCCGCCGCGTGCGCGCCTGCCTGGACGAGGCCGAAGACCTCCTGCATGCCATCCGGAAGGCGGAGCCGTTCGACTCTCGCGCAAAACGATAGATTTTCCTTATCGCAACCGCTGATTTTTTTTGAACGCCCCGATGCGAACCCGGCAGTGCGACAAAAAAGTCGGCGATTTCGCCGAAAAATCATCGAATGGCGCAAAAATTCTTTCTCGGTGCAATGCGTTGAAGGCATACTTCGATGCAAGGGCGGCAGTCTGGGCAAGAAGAACAACACCACCCTGAACGCGCGCCGGAACGGGTCGTTTTGCCTTGGGGGAACCGCATGCGCCACGCAGCGGAGGTCGAGGGCAATGCGGCGACTTTGGCAGTGGGGCTAGAGGTTATGGTTACCGCAACGGTGAAGTGGTTCAACCCGACCAAGGGGTTCGGGTTTGTGACGATGAGCGACGGAACGCCTGACGCGTTTCTGCACATTTCGACGATCGAACCTCTCGGGTTCCGCAATCTTCCGCAGGGTGCGGTGGTCGAATGCGAAATCGGCGACGGTCCGCGCGGGCTGCAGGTCAAGACCGTGCTCGCGGTGCGCAACGCCGAGACCGACACCTCCGGCGCGGAGGCCGAAGGTACGGTGAAATTCTTCAACACGGCGAAGGGCTTCGGCTTCGTGGTCCCCGACAGCGGGGGCCCCGACGTATTCGTCCATGCGCGCACCCTGCAGCAGCACGGCGTGGCCGAACTGCAACAGGGGCAGCGGGTGCGGCTGGTGATGGCCAACGGTCCGAAAGGCCTTCAGGCGGTCGACGTCATTCCGCTGTGACGAAGCCCTCGCGGTGCGGCATACCGCACCGCACCGCACGACACCTCTGGAGCGGCCGCGGCACCTGCCCGCCGCCCAGGGAACGAAACGCCGACGAACGGCTTCTCCCGGCGGGGGAAACCGTGTGTCGGGGGTTGCTGCGATTTTTGCTGGCCCGCGCCCGGGCACACGGGTATATCCTCACCCGGGCCGCGCCGTTCCCGCAACCGCCACCGCCGCGGGCGACGGATGGCATCGGCCCAGGGCCAGGCGCTCGGACGCCGCAGGAAAGCGCACAGACATGAACTACGAACGGTTTTTTGAAGAACGGATTTCCGGGCTGAAGGCGGAGGGCCGCTACCGCGTGTTCACCGAGATCATGCGCCGCGTCTCGCACTTCCCCGAAGCCGACCGCTACACCCCGCAGGGCACCCGCGACATCGTCGTCTGGTGCTCCAACGATTACCTCGGCATGGGGCAGCACCCGATCGTGCTTGCGGCGATGCACGAAGCGATCGACACCTGCGGCGCGGGCGCGGGCGGCACCCGGAACATTTCCGGCAACAACCGGTTCCACGTCCTTCTCGAGCAGGAGCTCGCGAGCCTCCACGGCACCGAGACGGCGCTACTGTTCACCAGCGGCTACACCGCGAACATGACGACGCTGATGACGCTCGGCGCGGGTCTTCCCGGCTGCATCATCTTCTCCGACGCGCAGAACCACAATTCGATGATCGAGGGCATCCGCCACTCGCGCGCGCCGCGTCAGGTATTCCGCCACAACGACGTCGCCCACCTCGAATCTCTGCTCGCGGCCGCGCCGAAGGACGCGCCGAAGCTGATCGCGTTCGAGTCGGTCTATTCGATGGACGGCGACATCGCGCCGATCGCGAAGATCTGCGACCTCGCCGACAAATACGGCGCGATGACCTTCCTCGACGAGGTCCACGCGGTGGGGATGTACGGCGACCACGGCGGCGGCGTCTCCGAGCGCGACGGTCAGTCCGCCCGCCTCACCTTCATCCAGGGCACGCTCGCCAAGGCGATCGGCGTCCACGGCGGCTACGTCGCGGGTTCGCGCGCCGCCGTCGATTTCCTGCGGTCGTTCGGCCAGGGTTTCATCTTCTCGTCGGCGATGCCGCCCGCGGTCGCCGCCGGCGCGCGCGCCAGCATCCAGTGGCTGAAGCAGCACCCGGAGATCCGCGAGCGTCACCAGGAACGCGCCGAAACCCTGCGGCGCAAGCTTCAGGCGGCCGATCTGCCGGTGATCGTCACCAACAGCCATATCGTTCCGGTGCTGGTGGGCGAGGCCACCCGCTGCAAGCAGGCCTCCGACCTGCTGCTCGAAGAGCACGGCATCTACATTCAGCCGATCAACTACCCGACCGTGCCGCGCGGCTCCGAGCGCCTGCGCATCACCCCCACGCCGCTCCATACCGACGCGCAGATGGATGCGCTGGTGACGGCGCTGCAGGCGGTGTGGGCGAAGCTCGACCTCAAGATGTCGGCCTGATCCGCCCACCTTCCGAACCCGTGTTCCTGCGACGCCGTCAGCCCCGCGCTGACGGCGTCATCGTTTCGGGCATCCGCACCAGAACCGCGCGCGCCCTGGCGCACAGCGCGCCGCTCGCCGCGAGCGTCACCTCCGCCACCACCTTGCGCCCCTTCACCTCGACCGGAACGCCCAGGAGGTCGAGCGCGCAGCCGATCGGCGTCGGCGCAAGGTAGTCGATCTCCAGCCGCGCGGTGACGAACCGCAGCGACCCGACCGGCACTCCCTCCGCTTCGGCCGCCGCCGCCGCCGCGATGCCGGTGGCGTGGCAATCGATCAGCGAGGCGATCAGGCCGCCATAGACGAATCCCGGGATCGCGGTGTGGAACGGCTCGGGCGTGAACCGCGCGACCGCGACGCCCCCTTCCCAATAGCTTTTGAGGCGGTGGCCGTGCGGATTGAGACGGCCGCAGCCGTAGCAATGCCCGACGTCGTCGGCGTAGGCGTCCTGAATCGCATCCATCGCATGTCCCCTCCCCGGTTTCCGCGATCTTACCCCGGCGGTGCGGCCGGGGAAACATCGCCTCCCGCTCGATCGGGTAGCCGGACGACGGCCCGGCCGGAAGCGCCACCGGGCGCGACGGAAAGCCCGCCGCGACGTTTGCGAATCGGTCTCGGGATAAACTCGCGCGCCGCCCACGCTCTGCATAGGGAGATCCGCATAGAACCTTCTGCGGGGCCCTCCATTTCGATATATCCGGTGGGAATTTTCGATCCGATTCCCCGGAACAACATTCTCGATATTTCTTCAAACCCACCCGTGTATTCCTGAAATTACATAGCCCGAATCGGCGCAAATGTGGTTGATTTCCACCCGGAAGCACAGGTAGATTGCGCCCGGCCGCGATCGGAACAGCCGAAAGAACGACGTCCGATCCGCCCCGTCGCAGCAGTCTCCCTCCGCCTGGCGGAAGGCAAAACCCGAGACGCCGACGGCCGCGCGCCCCGCTCTCCGGCCTGGGCCCCGGAGATGTCGAACGGCGCGCCTCTCGTGGAATGAAGCTCGGAAAACCATCGGCCGACCCCTTGCGCGGGTTCGGCACGCTCGCAGTGTGCGTGTTCGTCATTGGAGATTAGAGTATGGACGCGAGAATTACCGAGACCGCAACGCTCGCCCCCTGGCAGGGGTTCGCCCCGGGCGACTGGACGACGCGCATCGACGTGCGCGACTTCATCCAGAAGAACTACACTCCCTACCTTGGGGACGAATCGTTCCTCGCCGGTCCGACCGCACGCACCCGCGGCATCTGGGACACGCTGACGCCGCTGCTTAAGACCGAGCGCGAGAACGGCATCCTCGACGCCTCCACCGACCGCCCCGCCGCGATCACTTCCCACGCGCCGGGCTACATCGACCGCGCCGCCGAACTCATCGTCGGCCTGCAGACCGACGCGCCCCTGAAGCGCGCGATCATGCCCAACGGCGGCCTGCGGATGGTCGAAAACGGCCTGCACGCCTTCGGCTACGACCTCGACCCGACGGTCAAGGAGATCTGGACCAAGTACCGCAAGGACCACAACAGCGGCGTGTTCGACGTCTACTCGCCCGACATTCTCGCGGCGCGCAAGGCGGGCGTGGTCACCGGCCTGCCGGACGCCTACGGCCGCGGCCGCATCATCGGCGACTACCGCCGCGTCGCGCTGTACGGCATCGACTTCCTGCGCCGCCAGAAGCAGCGCGAACTCCACGGGATCGACGACGCGGTCTTCGACGAGGCGACCATCCGCCTGCGCGAGGAGCTCGCCGAGCAGTGGCGGGCGCTCGGCGAACTGGGCGAAATGGCGGCCTCCTACGGCTGCGACATCTCCCGTCCGGCGGCCACCGCCCGCGAGGCGATCCAGTGGACCTACTTCGCCTATCTCGCGGCGGTGAAGGAGCAGAACGGCGCGGCGATGTCGCTCGGGCGCGTCTCCACCTTCCTCGACATCTACATCGCCCGCGACCTCGACGCCGGGCGCATCGACGAGGAGCAGGCGCAGGAGTTGATCGACGACTTCGTGATCAAGCTCCGCCTCGTGCGCTTCCTGCGCACCCCGGAATACGACGCGCTGTTCTCCGGCGACCCCACCTGGGTCACCGAATGCATCGGCGGCGTCGGCGAGGACGGTCGCCCGCTCGTCACCAAGTCGAGCTTTCGCTTCCTCAACACCCTCTCCAACCTCGGCCCGGCGCCCGAGCCGAACCTCACGGTGCTGTGGAGCACCAAGCTGCCCGAGGCCTTCAAGCGCTACGCCGCCCGGGTGTCGATCGAGAGCTGCGCGCTGCAGTACGAGAACGACGACCTGATGCGGCCGCACTGGGGCGACGACTACGGCATCGCCTGCTGCGTGTCGGCGATGCGCATCGGCAAGCAGATGCAGTTCTTCGGCGCGCGCGCCAACCTCGCCAAGGCGCTGCTCTACGCGATCAACGGCGGCGTCGACGAGATCTCGGGCGAGACCGTGGCCGCGGGCTTCAGCCCGATCGCGGGCGACGTTCTCGACTACGCCGAGGTGGTGGAAAAGTACGTGGCGATGATGGGCTGGCTCGCCGCCACCTACGTCAAGGCGCTCAACTGCATCCACTACATGCACGACAAGTACGCCTACGAGCGCATCGAAATGGCGCTGCACGACCGCGACATTCTCCGCACCATGGCCTGCGGCATCGCCGGCCTGTCGATCGCGGCGGATTCGCTGTCGGCGATCAAGCACGCCAAGGTCTCGGTGATCCGCAACGCCCAGGGGCTCGCCACCGACTTCAAGATCGAGGGCGACTATCCGGCCTACGGCAACAACGACGACCGCGCCGACGAACTCGCGATCTGGGTCGCCTCCACCTTCATGGAGAAGATCAAGGCGCAGCCCCACTTCTACCGCGGCGCGATGCCGACGCAGTCGATCCTGACGATCACCTCGAACGTCGTCTACGGCAAGAAGACCGGCAACACCCCCGACGGCCGCCGCGGCGGCACGCCGTTCGCGCCCGGCGCCAATCCGATGAACGGCCGCGACGTCAAGGGCTTCGTCGCCGCGGGCGCCTCGGTGGCGAAACTTCCCTACGACAGCGCGCTCGACGGCATTTCCTGGACCGCCTCGGCGACCCCGGACGCCCTCGGCCGCACCATGGCCGACCGTCAGACCAACCTCGCCGCCTGCCTCGACGCCTTCGCCGAGGCCGGGGGCTTCCACGTCAACGTCAACGTGCTGAACCGCGAAACCCTGCTCGACGCGATGGACCATCCGGAGAAGTATCCGCAGCTCACCATCCGCGTCTCGGGCTATGCGGTGAACTTCATCAAGTTGAGCCGCGAGCAGCAGCTCGACGTGATCAGCCGCACCTTCCACGAGCGGATGTGATCGCGTGAGCGAAACCCAACCGCCCCACACGGCGCCCCCCTCCGCCCCCCAACCCGGGGCGGAGGCCGGGTTTCTCCACTCGGTGGAAACCGGCGCCGCCGTCGACGGACCGGGAATGCGGTTCGTCTACTTCCTCTCCGGCTGCATGTTCCGCTGCCTCTACTGCCACAATCCCGACACCTGGCGGATCGGCGGCGGCCGCCGCGTTTCGCTCGCCGAGGCGGTGGCCGAGATCGCGCCCTACGCGCGGTTCCTCAGACGCGCGGGTGGCGTCACCGTCTCCGGCGGCGAACCGATGGTGCAGGCGGCGTTCGTCGGTGCGCTGCTGCGCAAGATCAAGGCGCGCTTCGGCCTGCACACCGCCCTCGACACCCAGGGCTTCCTCCACGCCAACATGCCCGACGACTGGTTCGACCCGGTCGATCTGGTGCTGCTCGACATCAAGCAGATCGACCCG
Source organism: uncultured Alphaproteobacteria bacterium (assembly GCA_900079695.1). NCBI lineage: Bacteria > Pseudomonadati > Pseudomonadota > Alphaproteobacteria > uncultured Alphaproteobacteria bacterium. The sequence goes on along the minus strand of LT599022.1, from coordinate 287,585 downwards.
GCGAAACACCGCGCCCTCACCGGCAAGGACGCCGGCCCCAGTCTCGACTGCGCCCGCCGCCTCGCGCGGCTGGGCAAGCCGATGTGGCTGCGCTACGTGCTGGTGCCGGGCTGGAGCGACGACGCGGCGGACGTCTCCGCCCTTGCCGACTTCCTCGCGAACGAGGTGGGGCCGACGCTGGAACGGGTAGAAATCCTGCCGCTGCACCACCTCGGCGCGTTCAAGTGGAAGGAGCTGGGGCTCCCCTACGCCCTCGAAAACACCCCGCCGCCCGCGCCGGAGCTGATTCGGGCGACCCGCGAGATTTTCGCCGCGCGCGGCATCGTCGCGATCTGAAGCCGGGCCGGTTACGGCAGCAGGCAGTCCTCGACCACCGCGAAGCCGTTGACCCGCATCAGGGTCAGGCGGCGGGCATGGTATTGCTCCATGCTGGTGCGGTGACTGATGGTGATGATCGCGGCGCGGGGATAGGCGGCCAGCAGCATTTCCATCATCCGCCGCTCGGTGTCGCGGTCGAGGCCGTCGGTCGCCTCCTGGATGAAGATCCAGTCGGGCTTGTGCAGCAGCAGGCGGACGAACCCCAGGCGCTGCTGCTCCCCCGCCGACAGGGTCTGTTCCCAGTCCTCGACGTCGTCGAGGCGATCGACGAAATCCGGCAGGCCGACGCGCACCAGCGCCGCCTTGAGCGCTTCGTCCTCCTCCGTCTTCGGCACTTGCGGAAACACCACGGCGGTGCGCAGCGGCCCGATCGGCAGATAGGGGTGATGCGGCATGAAAAAGATCGAGCCGGTTTCCGGCAGGCCGACTCGGCCGTGTCCCCACGGCCACAGCCGCGCCACCACCTTGAACACCTTCACCGCCGCGCCCGGATCGCCGGTGATCAGCACCCGCTCCCCCGCCGCGACGGTGGCCGAGAACCGCGCGATCTGCGTCGCGCCGTTGGAATCCGCGATCTCGACGTCGCGGAACGACATCTCCGGCGCGCCCGAACTCTCGACGTGGATGCCGTCGTGACCGCCCGCCGCGATCCGCTTCGCCACCACGTCGAGGCTTTCCGACAGGCGGAGGATCCGTTCCACCGAGGCGCGCCACGCCGCCACGCCCGCGAGATTGTCGATCGGCCACGACAACGCCGCCGTCATCTGGCCGAACGCCTGGGCGGTCTGCATCAGCACCCCGAGGGTGATCAGCCCGGCGATGTAGCGCGGCGCGGCGACCAGGAACGGAAACGCCATCGAGAGAACGGACCAGGTCGAGCTGAAATACATCAGCTTGGTGAGCGCCCAGGTCTGGCCGTCCCAGGCGCGGATGACGCGCCGGAACAGACTGCGGAAGTGGCGGCGCTCGCCGGTTTCGCCGTGCAGCAGCGCGATCGCCATGGCGTTCTCGCGCGCGTGCACCAGACCGAAGCGGAAGTTCGCCTCGTCGGTCTGGCGGCGGTCGACGGCGCGGACCAGCGGCTTGCCCAGCGCCCAGGCGACCACCGCGCCGAGCCCCGAATAGGCGATCGCGAGAAACACCAGATGTCCCGGCAGCGGAATTTCGAGGCCGCCGAAGGTCTTCAGCACCGGGCCGGAGAGCGACCAGAGAATCTGCGTGAAGCTCACCAGCAGCAACAGCGAATAGGTGAGCGAATGCGCGAGGTCGATCGCGGATTCGGTGGCGATGCGGATATCCTCGGCGATGCGGCCGTCCGGATTGTCGTGGTCGCCGGGCACGAAGTTGAGAAGATACTGCCGTCCGCCCGACATCCACTCGCGGAACACGCGATAGGTCAGCCACTTGCGCCATTCCACCTGGAGCCGCCGCTTGACCCGGAGGTGGCTGGAGGTGATCAGCACGTTGGCTGCGATGACGAGCGCGAGGATCCCCATCAGGTTGACGAAGCTGTCCATATGACGCGCTTCGAGGGCGTTGAAGAGCTTCTCGTTCCAGATGTTGAGCGCCACCGGGATGCCGACCTGCATCACCGTGAGGACGAACAGGAGAATGCCGAAGCCGCGCGTGCGCCAGCCGTCGTTCGAGGTCCAGAACGGCATCGCCAGGGCGACGAAACGCCGGATGAACGAAGTTTTCGGTCGTTCCGGCCGGGCGGCCAGAACCGGTGCGGCGTCGTTCCCCAAGGTGCCCCCGGAGCCATCGTACTCACTTGAGCCGATGTATCAGCACCCCGGCGGCCGCGCCAGAAAATTCCGCCGTTTCGGAATGGCATCATGCTTGCGTAGGAGGGAAAGCCGCGAGTTTGCCGCGGCGTTCGCAACCCGACCCGACCGAGATGGCCCCGACCGCATGACCCGACCCGCCGCCCGCTTCGCCCTCCGCCTTTTCCCGGCTCTGGCTGCCGCGCTTTTCGCGTGGTTCGTCAACGGGATGGCGTTCGCGTGGGAGGGCATGTGCCTCGATACCGCGGCGCGGGTCAACGCCCGCGAGGGGCTGCCGCCGCACATGCTCGGCAGCATCGCGATCACCGAAAGCGGCCGTCTCGACCCCGACACCAAGGCAAAAGTTGCCTGGCCGTGGACCGTCACCTCCGGCGGCGACGGGCAGTATTTTCCCACCAAGGCGGCGGCGATCGCCGAGGTGCGGCGGCTCAAGGCCGCGGGCGTCGCCAACATCGACGTCGGCTGCATGCAGATCAATCTGAAATATCATCCCGACGCCTTCGCCAGCCTCGACGCCGCCTTCGACCCCGAAACCAACGTCCGCTACGCCGCGAAATTCCTCAAGGAGCTGCGCGCCGCCAACGGCAGCTGGGCGGAAGCGGTGCGGCACTACCACTCCGCCGACGACGATCGCAGCTTCGCCTATGCCAAGCGGGTGGCGAAGAACTACCACGAGCTCACCGGCGACGATGCGGCGCGGCCGGTGCAGGTGGCGCAGCGCACCAACGCCAAGCGGATGTCGGCGGCCTCCAGGGCCCGCGTCGCGCCGCCGCCCGCGCACGTGGCGAGCGCCGAGGAGATCGAGAAGAAGCGCGCCGCCGCCCGCGCCGAAGCGGAGGACTGGCGCCGCCGCAAGCTCGAGGCCTACCTCGCCCGCAAGGCCGGCGCGGTCGACGGCTGAGGCGATTTTTCCACCGATTCCGTCCCGCATTCTCTGGAAAACCCAGGGGAAGTCGCTGTAGTCTGATCCCCCGCAAGTCCATCTACGGGAGACGATGATGAGCGAATGGAGCCTTGTCTACGATCGTTACGATCCTTCAGAGCAAGGCCTGCGCGAGGCGCTCTGCACCACCGGCAACGGCTACTTCTGCACCCGCGGCGCGTTCCCCTGGGTCAAGGCCGGCGACGTCCACTATCCGGGCACCTACGTCGCCGGGGGCTACAACCGCCTGATCTCGAAGATCGGCGAGCACGACCAGGAGCACGAAGACCTCGTCAACTTTCCCAACTGGCTGGGCCTGACCTTCCGCATCGACGGCGGCAAATGGTTCGACCTCGACGCCGTCGAGGTCCTGTCGTTCGAGCAGTCCCTCGACCTCCAGGAAGGCATGCTCAAGCACGCCATCCGCTTCCGCCACGACAAGACCCGCGAAACCACCCTGACGATGCGCCGCTTCGTCCACATGGGCTGGCCGCACCACGCCGCGCAGGAAATGGTGGTGGTGGCGCAGAACTGGTCGGGCACCATCGAGTTCCGCTCCTCCCTCGACGGACAGGTCGACAACCGCGGCGTCGCGCGCTACTCCCACCTCGCCTCCCACCATCTCGACTACATCAAGAGCGGCGAGTTCACCGGGGTGCTCAGCCCCGACACCATGATCTATCTCATCACCCGCTCCTCGCAGAGCCGCATGCGCGTAGGCATGGCGGCGCGCACCCGGGTGTTCCGCAGCAACGTCTGGCAGGAGGACGCGCCGGTCACCGTCAACGCCATCGACGGTTACGTCGAGGCGCTGATCCCGGTGGAGATCGCCCGCGGCGAGCCGATCCGGGTGGAGAAGGTCTGCACCCTCTACACCTCGCGCGACAAGGCGATCTCGGAGGCGGGCCTCGCCGCCCGCGAGGCGCTCGACCGCTGCCGCAACATCGCGCAGCTCCAGCAGACCCACATCCGCGCCTGGGCCAACTACTGGGAGCGCTGCGACATCGTGCTGCATCCGTCGCTGCACGAGGAGCAGAAGATTCTGCGGCTGCACATCTTCCACCTGCTGCAGTCGGCCTCGAACCACACCCTCGATCTCGACGTCGGCCTGCCCTCGCGCGGCTGGACCGGCGAGAGCTACCGCGGGCACGTGTTCTGGGACGAAGTCTTCATGCTGCCGTTCCTCACCTTCCGCCTGCCGATCGTGTCGCGCTCGCTGCTCGAATACCGCTACCTGCGCCTCGGCCGCGCGCGCCTCAACGCGCAGCTCGAAGGCTTCCGCGGCGCGATGTTCCCGTGGCAGAGCGGCTCGGACGGGCGCGAGGAATCGAAGGCGATGCACTTCGACTGCGCCACCGGCACCTGGACTCCCGACGACTCGCGCCGCCAGCGCCACGTCAACGCGATGATCGCGTGGAACGTCTGGCACTACTTCCTCGCCTCCGGCGACCGCCGCTGGATGGGCCTGCGCGGCGCCGAGATCATCGTCCTGATCGCGCGGTTCTTCGCCTCGCTGGCGAAATACGACCCGGCGGAGGATCGCTACGACATCGAGGGCGTGCTGGGTCCGGACCAGTTCCACCACGGCTACCCCGCCTCCCAGCCGCACACCGGCGTGCGCAACAACGCCTACACCAACGTGATGGTGGCGTGGCTGATGGACACGGTGCTGACCGTGCTCGACGTGATCGACGACATCTACCGCCGCGAACTGATGCAGAAGCTCGACATCCAGCGGGAGGAACTCGACGTCTGGGCGGACATGAGCATGAAGATGACGGTGCCGTTCTTCGGCGACGGCATCATCAGCCAGTTCGAAGGTTTCGAGCAGCTCGACGACCTCGACCTCGAAGCCTACCGCGCCAAGTACGGCGACATCGCCCGGCTCGACCGCATCCTCGCCGCCGAGGGCGACGACGCCAACCGCTACAAGGTCTGCAAGCAGGCCGACGTGCTGATGCTCTACTACCTCTTCACCGAGTCGGAGCTTTCGGCGCTGCTGTTCCGCCTCGGCTACGACTTCACCGAGGAGCACTACCGCCGCACCATGAACTACTACATGGAGCGCACCACCCACGGCACCACCCTCAGCCACCTCGTCCACGCCAGCATCCTCACCCGCAACAACGACCCGCGGGCGTGGGACTGGATGCAGCGGGTCCTGCGCGCCGACCTCGCCGACATCATCGGCGGCACCACCCGGGAGGGCATCCACCTCGGCATGATGTCGGGCACCGCCGACATGTTCCAGCGCGGCTTCACCGGCGCGCGGGTCAGCGACGGCATCCTCAACCTCGACCCGGTGTTCCAGGACAAGATCAAGCAGATGAAGTGCAAGCTGCGCTTCCACGGCAACTGGCTCGCCATCGACATGACGCTCGACCGCATCAGCATCAACGCCGATTCGGCATGGTCGGAGCCGGTGACGATCTGCGTGCGCGGCGAGTGCCGCAAGCTCTCGCCCGGATCGACCCTGGTGTTCAAACTTTAGGTTGTAGAGCGAGTACCGACGTTTCGCTGTTTTCTTGCGGCGGAACGTCGGTATACTCGCCCCAATCAGAACACTCTGCGCCGCCATCGACGCGGCCGGGACCGAGGATCACCCCGCCGCGATGGCTCAGGACGTCGGCACGCTCACGCTTTACCGCGAGAAATCGCTGTTCTTCGACGGCGCCCACCCGGGACCCGATCTCGAACCGTTCGCCCGCCTCGCGATCCGCTCCAACCGCGTCGTCTGCGCCCTCGCCAGCGAGGGCCGGGTGCGCCGCCTGGTGGTGCGCGGCCACAACATCCCGACGACGCTGCGCCTCGCCGGACGGATCGTCGACGTCTTCAAGGCCGACCGGATGGCGCTGGACGGCGATTCCGCGGTCGACTGGCAGACCCTCTCCGACGCGGTGCTCTCCGACTACGACCGCGCCTTCGTGCCGGAAACCTGGCTCGCCGCCTATGTCGACGGCGCGTGCATCTACGCCTCGAAGCCGCTGCATCCGGCGTTCGAGGTGCTCGAGGCGGAATCCAAGGGCGGCGAGATCGACGAGGCGATGCTGAAACGCCTCGCGCCGCGCCTCGTCGACATCCGCTCCACCCGCCTGCGCCACGACAGCCGCGCGGCGGTGGTGATGAACGAATCGAGCGACGGGGTGCGCTGCGCGGTGATCGAGCGCCGCCGCGGTAAGGATGCGGCGTTCTCGTTCCACGTGCAGAATCCGCCGAGGAAGCGTCTGCGCCTGTCGGTCACCCTCTACATGGCCGCCGACCTGTTCGAGTTGCAGAACCTCTATGCCCTGGCCGAGCGGGTGCAGCGCGCGCTGGCCGAGGCCCAGGGCGGCGCGCTGCCGTTCTCCCTCGATCAGGTCGAGGCGATCACGATGCGCAACGCGCAGTTGAGCGCCCTGATCAAGAGCTTCCACGAGAGCCACGCGGTGCGCTATCGCCCCGCGCCGCCCGCCTATCTGCCGGTCGGCGCGCGCATCTGACTCTGCCGAGATTTCTCGGAACCATCCCGCGCGTTTCGGCGTTCCGCCGAAAGGTGTGCCGCGTTCGCACGCCCCCGACCCGCGGTCGACCGCTCGGCATCCGGATTTCCCGCTCCCCATGCTGCCCGGCACCGTCCCCTATGCTCAAACAGAAGGGACACGCCCATGACCGATCCCCGCACCGCGACCTCGCGGCGCAAGCTGCTCAAAGTCTCCGCCACCTCGGTCGCCGCCGCCGCGATGGTCGGCCGCGGCGGCACCGCCCTCGGCGCACCGCCGCCGGCCCCGGATCTCGCCACCTACAAGCCCCAGGCCTTCTCCCCCGACGAATGGCGCTTTCTCCTCGCCGCCTGCGACCGCCTGATTCCCGAAGACGAAACCGGCCCCGGCGCGCTCGCCGCCAACGTGCCGATCTTCATCGACCGCCAGATGGGCAGCGACTTCGGCCACGCGCGCGACTGGTACATGCAAGGCCCGTTCGCCGAGGACCCCTCGCCGCTGATGGGCTATCAGTCGCCGCTCACCCCGGCGGAGGTCTACCACCTCGGCATCGAGGCCACCGATACCCTGTGCCGCAACCGTCACGGCACGGCGTTCGCCGACGCCACGCCGGACCAGCGAGACGCGATCCTCGAAGGCCTGCGCACCGGCGCGATCGCCCTCGACGGCGTATCGGGCAAGGCGTTTTTCGAGTTCCTCCTGCAAAACACCAAGGAAGGATTCTTCGCCGACCCGTTGCACGGCGGCAACAAGCACATGATCGGATGGGCGATGCTCGGTTTCCCCGGCGCGCGCGGCGCCTACCGCGAATGGGTCGACCAGCACGACACGCCCTATCCGCTCGGGCCGGTGAGCCTCTCCGGCGAAAGGAGATAGCGACATGGCCCGTAAGGAAAAACCCGTCGACGTGGTGATGATCGGCCTGGGATGGACCAACGCGATCCTGGCGATCGAACTCGCCGACACCGGGCTGTCGCTGCTGGCGCTCGACCGCGGCGAGGATCGCGACACCGTGCCCGATTTCGCCTACCCGCGGATGATCGACGAACTCACCTACGGCGTGCGCTACAAACTGATGCTGCCACCCGCCGAAAACACCGTCACCATCCGTCACACTCCCAAGGACACGGCCCTGCCGTACCGACACCTCGGCTCGTTCCTTCCCGGCAACGGCGTCGGCGGCGCGGGGGTGCATTGGAACGGTCACACCTGGCGTCCGGAACCCGCCGAATTCCGCCTCAAGTCCTACGTCACCGAAAGCTTCGGCGCGAAGACCATTCCCGAGGGAATGACGATCCAGGACTACCCGTTGAGCTACGAGGAACTCGAACCGTATTTCGACCGCTTCGAGAAGGTTCTCGGGGTCTCCGGCAAGGCCGGAAACCTCAACGGCGAAATCCGGGAAGGCGGCAATCCGTTCGAGGGACCGCGCTCCGACGAATATCCCAACCCGCCGCTGCCGCCCACCTACAACCGCGTGCTGTTCGAGGAAGCGGCGCGGGGCATGGGCTACCATCCGTTTCCCATGCCCTCCGCCAACATGTCGCGCGCCTACACCAACCCCTACGGCATGACTCTCGGGCCGTGCAACTTTTGCGGATTCTGCGAGCGCTACGGCTGCATCAACTATTCGAAGTCGTCGCCGCAGACCTGCATCCTGCCCGCCCTGCGGCGCAAGACCAACTTCTCCTACCGCACCCGCGCCGAGGTGATCCGCATCGATCTGGATCAGGACAGGACCCGCGCCATCGGCGTCACCTACGTCGACGAAACCGGCGAGGAGGTCTTCCAACCCGCGGATCTGGTGATCTCGGGCGCGTACTCGTACCACAACGTGCGGTTGCTGATGCTCTCGGGCATCGGCGAGATCTACGATCCGGCGAAGAACACCGGCACCCTCGGCCGGAACTATTCCTATCAGATGACCGGCGGCCACACCCTGTTCTTCAAGGACAAGAACTTCAATCCGTTCGTCGGCGCGGGCAGCAACGGGTCGAGCCTGATGGACTTCGGCGTCGGCCAGCTCGACATGGGCAAGCTCGGCTTCGTCGGCGGCACCATCGTCACCTCGGCGCAATACAACGGCCAGCCGATCCGCAGCCTGTCGCTGCCTTCCGGCACCCCGTCGTGGGGCAGCGCGTGGAAGAAAGCGGCGCGCGACTGGTACGGGCATTCGATGTCGATCGCCAGCCACGCCAGCAACATGGCCTACCGCGACTGCTACCTCGACCTCGACCCCACCTATAAGGACCGTCACGGCCTTCCGCTGCTACGCATGACCTTCGATTGGAAGCCCAACGACCTCAAGATGACCCAGCATTTCCGGTCGGAGATCGAGCCGATCGCGAAATCGCTCGAACCGGACCTGCTGAAGGCGAGCTACAAGGGGCCGGACTCCCACTACGACGTCCGCCCCTACCAGACCACCCACAACGTCGGCGGCGCGATCGTCGGCGCGTCGCCGCGCGACAGCGTGCTCAACCGCTATTGCCAGAGCTGGAACATCCACAACGTCTTCGTGACCGGCGCGAGCGCGTTCCCGCAGAACATCCAGTTCAACCCCACCGGCCTGATCGGCGCGCTCGCCTACTGGACCGCCCGAGCGATCCGCGAGGATTACCTCAAAGATCCGCGCCCGCTGGTGCAGGCATGAAGGAGGCGACGATGAAACCGATCCTCGCATTCGCCCTTCTCGCCCTGGCCGCCCGACCCGCGGCCGCAGCCGCCGATCCGGAAACCGTCGCCCGCGGCGCATATCTCGCCACCGCGGGCGACTGCATCGCCTGCCACACCGCGCCGAACGGCAAGCCGTTCGCGGGCGGGCGGGCGGTCGCCAGCCCGTTCGGCGAGATCTACTCGTCGAACATCACGCCCGATCGCCGCTATGGCATCGGCGACTACAGTCTCGACGATTTCCGGCGCGCGGTGCGCGACGGCGTCCGCAAGGACGGCGCGAACCTCTATCCCGCGATGCCCTATCCGTCGTACGCGAAGATCTCGGACGACGATATCGCCGCGCTCTACGCCTTCTTCATGGCCCGCGTCGATCCGGTCGCCGAGGCCGCGCCGAAGACCGCTCTCGCCTGGCCGTTCAGCATGCGGTGGGGGGTGACGGCCTGGAAATGGGCGTTCGCGCCCGACGGCGTGAGCCGGTTCGCCGACGCCGAGGATCCGATCGGCCGCGGCCGCTATCTTGTCGAAAGCCTCGGCCATTGCGGCGGTTGCCACACCCCGCGCGGATGGGCGTTCCAGGAAAAGGCCTACGACGGCTCCGACCCGCTGTTCCTTGCCGGGAGCGAGATCGACGGCTGGCCGACGCCCGCGATCCGTGCGGGTGGTCCCGGCCCCGGCCTGCCCGACTGGAGCGCGGAGGAGATCGCCACGTTCCTCGCCACCGGACGCAACGCCCACGGCGCGGTGGTGGGCGAGATGAAGCTGGTGATCGCCCACTCGACGTCGAAACTGTCCGATGCGGACAACGCGGCGATCGCGGCCTATCTCAAGTCGCTGCCCGCAACCCGCGAATCCGTGGCGAAGGCCGCCGACGACGGCACCGCCGCGCGCCTTGCCGCCGCCAAGTTCGGCGTCGAATCCGGGGAACGGCTGTTCGTCGACAACTGCGCCGCCTGCCACTTCGTCGATGCCAAGGGTGCGCCGCCCGCGTTCCCGCCGCTCGCCGGCAATACCCTGGTCAACGCCGACAATCCTTTCGGCATGATCCACGTGATCCTCGCGGGTGCGCGTCTGCCGTCGACGCCGAAGCAGGAAGCGGACATGGCGATGCCCAATTTCGACTGGCGGCTGTCCGACGCGGAGGTGGCGAAGCTCGCCACGTTCGTCCGGTCTTCGTGGGGGAATTCCGCCCCGGCGGTGTCGCCGGAGGACGTGGCGGAAGTTCGCAAGCGGGTCGCGAACGAAAATCGCGAACCGTCGTCGGGGCCGGTGTTCACCGACCCCTGAAACCGCGAAACGCCGGGGCGAGCCCCGGCGTTTCGTTCCGCACCTCAGCCCCAGAGATCGGGGAGCGGCGGCGATACCCGGCCGCGGCTGTAGGCGAGGCCGAACTCGCGGTCCTTGGCGAGGATCACCGGGCCGTCGAGATCGCAGTAGGTGGCGTGGCCGCCGAGCAGGAACGCCGGAGCCATGCTGAGGCTGGTGCCGACCATGCAGCCGATCATCACCTTGAGACCCGCCGCCTCCGCCGCTCGCACCATCGCGATCGCCTCGGTCAGGCCGCCGGTCTTGTCGAGCTTGACGTTGACGAGGTCGTAGAGCTTCGCGAGACGCGGAATGTCCTTGACCGTGTGCGAGGATTCGTCGGCGCACAGCGGAATCGGACTGTCGATCCCCGCGAGCGCGTCGTCCTCGCCCGCGGGCAGCGGCTGTTCCACCATCGCCACGCCGAGCGCCGCGAGCGCCTTGAGCGTCGGCACCAGCTCGGCGGGCGGCAGCGCCTCGTTGGCGTCGACGATCAGGGTGGCGTCGGGACGCGCGGCGCGGATCGCCTCCACCCGCGCGAGCGCCCCTTCGGCACCGAGCTTGATCTTGAGAAGCGGGCAGCCGACCTTGGCGACCGCCTGCGCCGCCATCTTCTCCGGCAGGTCGAGGGAGAGGGTTTCGGCGGTGGTGAGAGTGCCGGGCCGGTCGAGCCCGGCGATCTCCCACACCGCACGCCCCCGCTCCTTCGCCTCCAGGTCCCAGAACGCGCAGTCGAGCGCGTTCCGGGCCGCGCCCGGGTGCAGGACGCTCTGCAACGCCTGGCGGTCGAGACGACCGGAGGCGAGCTGCGGCGCGAGTGCCTCGATCTCGGCCACCACGCCCTCGACGCTCTCGCCGTAGCGCGCGTAGGGGACGCACTCGCCGCGCCCGCGTTTGCCGCTGCGGGCGTCGGTGAGCGAGACCACCACCACCTCGGCGACGGTGCGGGAGCCCCGCGAGATCGTGAAGCTCCCGGCGATCGGCCAGCTTTCGCGTTGAACGTCAAGCACCCACATCTTCGCCTCTCCTCAGATCTTGGCGATTTCGGCGACGATCGCGCCGACGCCGTCCTTCAGCGGATCGACGCACGGCAGGCCGAACGCCTTGGTGAGCTCGGCCTTGAGCGTCGCCGCCGCCTCGGGCTTCATCGCCGACGTGTTGAGGCAGATGCCCACGAACCGGACCTCGGGATTGACGAGGCGCGCGTGCATCAGGTTGAGATCCATGCACGACTTGATGTCGGGCAGCTTGTACTCCGGCAGGCCGCGCATGTGGTCGCGCACCGGGTCGTGGCAGAGCACCAGGGCGTCCGCCTGCGCGCCGTGGATCAGGCCGAGCGACACGCCCGCATAGGAAGCGTGGAACAGCGAGCCCTGGCCTTCGATGATGTCCCAGTGATCCGGATCGTTGGCGGGCGACAGCCCTTCCACCGCGCCGGAGATGAAGTCGGCCACCACCGCGTCGATCGAAACCCCCGACCCGGCGATGAAGATGCCGGTCTGGCCGGTGGCGCGGAAATCCGCCTTCATCCCTTCCGCCTTCATCGCCTTTTCGAGCGCGAGCGCGGTGTACATCTTGCCGACCGAGCAATCGGTGCCGACCGCGAGCAAACGCTTGCCGGAGCGCGGCTTGCCCGAGGCGACCGCGAACGCCTGCGACGGATGGCGGACGTCGAACAGCTTGCGGCCGAGCTTTTCGGCCCGATCCCGGATTTCCGGCACGTCGGCGAGGCGCTGATGCAGGCCCGCGGCGACGTCCATGCCCCGATCCATGGCGTCGAGAATGGTCTTGAGCCAGGCGCCGCCGATCACGCCGCCGCGGTTGGCGACGCCGACGATCAGGGTCTTCGCTCCCTTGGTTGCGGCTTCGGCCACCGTCAGGTCGGCCAAACCGAGATCGGCCTTGCACTCGGGCAGGCGGATCTGGCCCACGCACCACTCCGGCCGCCAGGTGGCGATACCGGCCGCCGTCTTCGCCGCGAGCTGATCCGGCGCATCTCCCAAAAACAGCGCGTAGGGCGGTTCGATCTGCATCTTTGAGAAACTCCTCGTTCCCGTATGGTGTTGCAATCCATGTGAAAACCGCGCGCCCCGGATTCTTGTCCGGTGTTTCGCGAGGCAGGTTCCGCCACAGGAGAGGACGACGCTCAAAGCGCGCCTTGGCCGCGAATCAATGCACGCGCAGGCCCCCGGAGGCAACAGTTTTCCGTATCCGCGCACCCCCGGTTTTCCCGGTTTCCGGTTGACAAAATGCCCCGGTTGGCCGGTAATCGTGATGGGTTCCAATGCCGGAATCCCCACACGAACGAATGGCTTCGGTACGATGAATCAGTTGACCACGACGACCCCGGGCCGCAACGCCGTCGCCGCGACCCATGCCGACGAACAGGTGTTCGTCACCATCTACGTCGCGAAGCAGCTCTTCGGCATTCCGGTGGAGCGGGTGCAGGACATCCTGATCCCCGAGAAGATCGCGCACATTCCGCTCGCGCCCACCGAGATCGCGGGCGCGATCAACCTGCGCGGCCGCATCGTCACCGTCGTGGACGTCCGCCAGTGCCTCGGCCTCAAGCCGCCGCCGGAGGGGACCACGCCGATGTGCGTCACCGTCGAGCAGGGGGCCGAGCTCTACAGCCTCAAGGTCGATTCCGTCGGCGCGGTGATCACCATGCCGACCGAGCGCATCGAGCGCAATCCCACCACCCTCGACCAGCGCTGGCGCAGCATCTCCGTCGGCGTCATCCAGCTCGAGGAAGAACTGCTGATCCTTCTCGACATCGACTCCCTGCTGGGATTCGCCGGACGCTGAAATGAACCGCACCCGGGTTTTCGGGGTTGAAGCGGCGCACTCCGCGGGCGCCGCTTTTTCTTTGCGCGGGGGTGCGGCATGAGCCTCAGCCAGCACGAACGCTTCCTCTCGCTCGCCTTCTGTTGGGGAGAACTCCTGCTGGAGCTCGACGAAGAGTTCCGCATCGTCTTCGCGGGCGGCCTCACCGAGGCCCTGTTCGGCAAACCGCCCGAGGAACTCCGCGGGCTCGACCTGCTCGCCCAGGTCGGCTCCACCACCCGCACCCTGCTGCGCACCGCCCTCACCCGCGCGCGCCTCGGCGGCCGCATCCAGGACCTTTACGTCGCCCTGCCGCGCCACGACCGCCACGAGCAGATCTGCCAGATCGCCGGGTACCACTCCGCCGACGACGACGGCGCGGGCCGTTTTTTCCTCGCCGTCAAGCTGATGCCGAACGCCTATTTCGATCAGGCGGTGGGTTCCGCCGACGGGTTCGCCGATGCGGAATCCTTCTGCGACATGGCCAACGAGGCCCTCTCCCGCCGCCGCGACGCCAAACTCACGCTGATCTCGATCCCCGACCTCCAGACCCTGTTCGGCGAGCTTTCCCGCGGCGAGCAGCGCAGCGTCCGGCTGGCGATCGGCTCGTTCCTGCGGGCGCACGCGCTCGACCGCGACGAAACCGGGACGATGGGCCTCGGCAAGTACGGCTTCGTCCACGACGACGGCGTGGACGTCGACAGTATCCGCGGCGAACTCTCCGACCTCCTCGCCACCGTCACCCGCGGCCGCAGCGTCGACGTGCGCGCCGCCACCATCACCGGCCAGGAACAGGTGGACCCGGACGACCTCGCCAAGGGCATCGTCTTCGCCATCAACCAGTTCAAGGAGAGCGCGGCCGAAGGCCTCACCCTCTCGGCCCTCAACGCCAACTTCGCGGGCTTCGCCGAAGAGGCGGTCAAGACCGTCACCCTGTTCCGCAACACCGTCGAGCGCTCCAACTTCTCGATCGTTTTCCAGCCGATCGTTTCGCTCGCCGACGGCAGCATCCACCATTACGAAGTCCTGAGCCGGTTCCGCGGCCGCTTCGGCGAATCCCCCTATCGTTACATCTGCTTCGCCGAGGAAACCGGCCTGATCGCCGAATTCGACTTCACCGTGATCAAGAAGACCGTCGCCTGGCTCGAAGCCCACGGCCGCCGGACCCGCCACCGCTTCGCCGTCAACATGTCCGGACAGTCGCTGGCCAATCCCGCATACCGCCAGCGGGTCGACGAACTCCTGCAACGGAAGCCGTGGCTCAAGGACAGGTTGATGATCGAACTGACGGAATCCGCGCGGGTCGAGGATCTCCACGCCGCCGATCTCTACATCCAGCACCTGCGCGGCCGCGGCGTGCCGGTGTGCCTCGACGATTTCGGCGCGGGGGCGTCGAGCTTCAACTATCTCGGCGCGATGGCGGTGGACGTGGTCAAGCTCGACGGCGCGGCGATCGACAACACCATCGGCTCGGTGCGCGGCCGCGCGTTCATGAAGGCCATGGGATCGTTCTGCCGCGCCCTCGGCGTGCAGACCATCGGCGAGATGATCGACACCCGCGAGAAGGTGGCGTTCCTGCGGGAGTGCGACATCGACTTCGGGCAGGGATACCTGTTCGGCAAGGGCGAGCCCGAACCCGCCGGATCGGTGTGGTTCGACCTCTGACGGCTCAGACCGCCGCCAGCGCGCGGATCCGCTCCACCATCGCGAACAGGCCGTTGCGGCGGCTCGGGCTCAGGTGCCGGTCGAGGCCGAGCCCGGCGAGGAATCCTTCTGCGTCCACCTCGCGGATCTCGGCCTTGGTGCGGCCCGAGTACAGCATCAGCAGAATCCGGATCAGCCCGCGCACGATATGCGCGTCGCTGTCGGCGACGATATCGAGGTGCGCCCGCCCGAGGTCGTCCGCATGCTCGCGGCCGACCATCCACACCTGGCTGGTGCAGCCGCGCACCTTGGTCGCCTCGGTCTTCAGGGCCTCGTCCATCGGCGGCAATCCCTTGCCGAGGTCGATGATGTAGGCGTAGCGGTCCTCCCAGTCGTCGAGAAACCCGAAGGTCTCCCGAAGCTCGGTTAGCTCCGCCTCGTGCGTCGTCACGTCCATTCCGCTCCCCTCAGCACAAAAAGCCGCGGAGGGACCGGGTCCCTCCGCACCTAGCCCGTCTGTTCCGATCTCAGAAGTAGTCGAGGATCATCCGCGCCGCTTCCGACATGTTGTCGGGCGTCCACGGCGGGTCCCAGACCAGGTAGACCTCAACGACGCCGACGCCGCGCACCCGGGCGACGGCCTCCGCGACCTCGGTCGGCAGTTCGCCCGCCACCGGGCAGCCGGGCGCGGTCAGGGTCATGCGGATCTTCACGTCGCCGTCCTCCGAGCGGAGGATGTCGTAGACGAGGCCGAGGTCGTAGATGTTCACCGGGATTTCCGGGTCGTGGACCTCCCGCAGCGCCTCGATGATCGGCTCGTCGTCGTCGATCGGCGGCATGCCGATCTGCAACGGCAGACCGGCGCGACCGACGAGATCATCCTCGCCGAGGGACTCGGCGTCGGTGGTGGCGTCGATCTCGTCGCCCCAGTCCTCCGCGGCGGCGTCCTTGGGCTCGGCCGGGGCGGAGAATTCGTCCATGGAAAATCGATTGCTCTCGGTCATGTCACACTGCCTAACGCAACAGGGTCATCGCCCTTTCCACGCCCGCCGCCAGGGCCTCGGCCTCGGTGCGGGTGCTGTACATCGCGAAGCTCGCGCGGGTCGTGGCGCTCACCCCCATGCGCACCATCAGCGGCTGGGCGCAGTGGTGCCCGGCGCGCACGGCGACGCCGCGCTGGTCGAGCAGGGTGGCGATATCCGACGGGTGCGCGCCGTCCACCGTGAACGAGATCACCCCGCCCTTGCCCGGCGCGGTGCCGATGATGCGCAGGCCGGGGATTTCGGTCAACAGCCGCGTGGCGTAATCGAGCACGTCGCTCTCGTGAGCGTGGATGCGCTCCACCCCCAAGGCCTCGACGTAATCGATCGCGGCGGCGAGGCCGATCGCCTCGACGATCATCGGCGTGCCCGCCTCGAAGCGCGCGGGCGGCTCGGCCCAGGTGCTGCGCTCGAAGCTGACGGTCTCGATCATGTCGCCGCCGCCCTTGTAGGGCGGCATCGCCTCCAGCAGTTCGCGGCGGCCGTAAAGCGCGCCGATGCCGGTGGGGCCGTAGATCTTGTGCCCGGTGATCGCGTAGAAATCGACGTCGAGGTCGCGCACGTCGACCTTGCGGTGGACCGCGCCCTGGCAGCCGTCGACGACGATCTTCGCCCCGGCGGCGTGGGTCGCGGCGGCGATCCGCTTGACCGGCATGATCGTGCCGAGCACGTTCGACATGTGCGCGACCGCCACGAGCTTGACCTTCGGCCCGAGCATCGCGGCGAAGGCGTCGAAGTCGAAGACGCCCTCGTCGGTCACCGGAATCGGACGCACCACCGCGCCGGTCGCCTGGGCGGCGAGCTGCCACGGCACGATGTTCGAGTGATGCTCGCTTTCGCACACCAGAATCTCGTCGCCGGGCTTGAGGAACGCCTGCGCCCAGCAGCGCGCGACGAGATTGAGCGCGTCGGTGCCGCCGGAGGTGAACACCACTTCCGAAACGTCGCCCGCGCCGAGGAAGCGCCGCACGGTTTCGCGGGCCGCCTCGTAGCGTGCGGTGGCGACATCCGAGAGGGTGTAGACGCCGCGGTGCACATTGGCGTAGGCGGTGCGGTACATCGCATCCATCGCCTCCAGAACCGCCGCGGGTTTCTGCGCCGAGGCTGCGCTGTCGAGGAACACCAGGGGCTTGCCGTGAACGCGCGTCGACAGAATCGGGAAATCCCGGCGCACCGCCTCCACGTCGAACGCCTCGTTCGGCAGCGTCGCCGCCGAACCCTGCACGATCGTCATGCCGTCTTCCTTTCCGCGAGCCACGCGTCCGCCTTCGCGGCGAACGCCTCCCGCACGCTCCCGACCGAAATCATGTCGAGCGCCTCGCCGAGAAACGCCTGCAGCAGCAGTTCGCGCGCCGTCGCCGGGTCGATGCCGCGCGAGCACAGATAGAACACCTGCTCGTCGGACAACTCGCCGCAGGTCGCGCCGTGACTGCACTTCACGTCGTCGGCATAGATTTCCAATTCCGGCTTGCAGTCCACCTCGGCCTGGCGCGACAGCAGCAGGCCGTTGTGAAGCTGGTTGCCGACGATCCGCTGCGCGTCGCGGTGGACGTGGACCTTGCCCTGGTAGATGCCGCGGGCGCGGTCGTCGAGCACGCCCTTGAACACCTGATCGGTGAAGGTCTCGCAGGCGATGTGCTGGATCTCGGTGGTGGTGTCGCAGACGCTCTCGCCCCGTGCGGCGTAGGCCCCGTTGATCCGCGCCTCGCCATGCTCGCCGACCATCCGCAGACGCATTTCGCGGCGGCTGGTCCGCCCGCCGAGCTGGAGGATGAAGCCCTCGTAGCGTGCGTCGGCGGGCACGTCGCAGCGCCCGGCGGACACGTGGGTGGCCTCCTCGCCCTCGGCCTGGACGACGTAGTGCCGGAGCGCCGCCCCCGCGCCGAGGGAGACGTCGGTCACCGCGTCGACGGCGTAGGCGCCGCGCCTCGGGCCGGAGTAGCTCTCCACCAGGGTCAGGGATGCGTTCTCGCCCACCAGCGCCACCACACGGGGGAAGGCGATGCGCGGCGCACCCGGCTCGACGGTGGAGACCGCCGCGACCTCGACCGGCAACTCGACCGAGACACCGGGCCCCACCGCGATCACCGCGCCGTCTTCGAGATAGGCGCTGGCGAGCGCCGCGAGCGGCGCCTCCGCGAACGACACGTCCTTGTCGAGGGCGGCGATCACCGCGGCGTCTCCGGCCTCGAGGCAGGCCCGGAGGCTCCGCACCGAAAGCCCCGGAACCGTCGGCAGGGTCGAGAGATCGGCCGAGAAGCGGCCGTCCACCAGCACCACCCGCGCGGCGACCTCGGCGAGGCCGACGCCGGGCGCGGCCTCCGCCGTCGCGCCCGCGACGGCGCGGCCGAACGGCAGGGTTTCGAGATCCTTGAGGCGGGTGTAGCGCCACGCCTCGACCTTGGCGTGCGGCAGGCCCTGGCGGCGGAAGTCGGCCGCCCCGGCCTCGCGCAGACCGGCGACCCGGGAGTCGCCCGCGGCGGGCAGCGCCGCGGCGACGGCGGCGTAGTCCTGCAGCAATGGGGTCTGAATCAGGTTCATCGGCCTCTCCTTCACGCCGCGGTGGTGTAGTCGGCGTAGCCGGTCTGTTCGAGGCGGCGCGCGAGGTCGGCGTCGCCGGTCTCGACGATCCGGCCATAGGCGAGCACGTGGACGACGTCCGGCACGATGTAGTCGAGCAGGCGCTGATAGTGGGTGATCACCAGGAACGCGCGATCCGGGCTGCGCTGGGCGTTGACGCCCTCGGCGACGATCCGGATGGCGTCGATGTCGAGGCCGGAATCGGTCTCGTCGAGGATCGCCAGCTTCGGCGCCAGCACCGCCATCTGCAGCATTTCGTTGCGCTTCTTCTCGCCGCCCGAGAAGCCGACGTTGAGCGGCCGCTTCAGCATCTCCTCGGGGAGCTGCAGCAGCTTCGCCTTCTCGCGCAGCAGCTTGAGAAACGCCATCGGGTCCATCTCCCGCTCGCCGCGGGCCTTGCGCAGGGCGTTGACCGCGGTCTTGAGGAAGGTGACGTTGGTGACGCCGGGGATCTCGACCGGATACTGGAAGGCGAGGAACAGGCCGAGCGCGGCGCGCTCCTCCGGCTCCATTTCCAGCACGTCGTGGCCGTCGAAGGTGATCGAGCCGCCGGTGACTTCGTAGCCGGGACGGCCGGAAATCACGTGCGCGAGGGTGCTCTTGCCCGAGCCGTTCGGCCCCATGATCGCATGGACCTTGCCCGGCTGGATCGTGAGGTCGATCCCCTTGAGGATCTCCTTGTCCTCGACGCTGACGCGCAAATCCTTGATTACCAATCCGTTGCTCATCGAGTCTTCTCCAATTCCTGAACTTGCGCGGGTCAGCCGACGCTGCCTTCGAGACTGATGCCCACGAGCTTCTGCGCTTCGACCGCGAACTCCATGGGCAGGTTTTGCAGAACTTCCTTGCAGAAGCCGTTGACGATCAGGGCCACCGCCTCCTCGGAGGAAAGGCCGCGCTGACGGCAGACGAACAACTGGTCGTCGCTGATACGCGCGGTCGTGGCCTCGTGTTCGAGGGTCGAGAACGGGGTGCGGCTCTCGATGTAGGGCACGGTATGGGCGCCGCACTTGTCGCCGATCAGCAGGCTGTCGCACTGGCTGTAGTTGCGCGCCCCCTCCGCCCCGGCGAGAACCTTCACCAGACCGCGATAGGTGTTATCCGACCTGCCCGCCGCGATGCCCTTGGAGACGATCGTCGAACGGGTGTTCTTGCCGATGTGGATCATCTTGGTGCCGGTATCGGCCTGCTGGGCGTTGTTGGTGATCGCCACCGAATAGAACTCGCCCACCGAATCGTCGCCCTGGAGGATGCAGCTCGGGTACTTCCACGTCACCGCCGAGCCGGTCTCCACCTGCGTCCAGGAGATCTTCGAGCGCTTGCCGCGGCACGCGCCGCGCTTGGTGACGAAGTTGTAGATGCCGCCCTTGCCCTCGGCGTCGCCGGGGAACCAGTTCTGCACCGTCGAGTACTTGATCTCCGCGTCGTCGAACGCGACCAGCTCGACCACCGCCGCGTGGAGCTGGTTCTCGTCGCGCTGCGGCGCGGTGCAGCCCTCGAGGTAGGAGACGTAGGCGCCCTCCTCGGCGACGATCAGCGTGCGCTCGAACTGCCCGGTGTTCTGCGCGTTGATGCGGAAGTAGGTGGAGAGCTCCATCGGGCAGCGCACCCCTTTGGGGATGTAGACGAACGAGCCGTCGGAGAACACCGCCGAGTTGAGGCAGGCGAAATAGTTGTCGCCCTGCGGCACCACCGAGCCGAGGTACTTCTTCACCAGCTCGGGGGCGCGATGCACCGCCTCGGAGAACGAGCAGAAGATGATGCCCTTCTCTTCGAGTTTGGCCTTGTAGGTGGTCGCCACCGAGACGCTGTCGAACACCGCGTCGACCGCCACGCCCGCCAGAATTTCCTGTTCCTTCAGCGGAATGCCGAGCTTTTCATAGGTCTTGAGCAGCTCCGGGTCGACCTCGTCGAGGGACTTCGGCGCGGCTTTCGCCGATTTCGGCGCGGCGTAGTAGTGGAGATCCTGGTAGTCGATCTTCGGGTAGTCGACCTTCGCCCACTTCGGCTCGTCCATGTTCCGCCACAGCGCGAGCGCCTTCAGCCGCCACTCCAGCAGCCACTCCGGCTCGTTCTTCTGCGCCGAGATGTAGCGCACCGTGTCCTCGGAAAGGCCCTTGGGCGCAACGTCCATCTCGACGTCGGTGACGAAGCCGTATTTGTATGCACCGCCGGTGAACTCGTGGACCGTTTCGACGGTTTCGGTGGTGGATGGCATCGGTCTCTCCTCTTACGCCTGCATCGCGGCGGCGTGCCGCTCGGCGATCACTCGGTTCAGGTCGTCCGGGTCCATGAAGCGGGCCTCGGGCAGCATCTCGATCAGCCGTACTCCGTCGAGCGATTGGCGAATCGCGACGTTGACGGCGTTCCAGTGGCCGCTCATCGGGCACTGGTGAATGAATTCGCACGATTCGCCGGAATCCTCGACGCAGCCGGTGACGGCGATCGGCCCTTCAAGGGCCTCGATCACCTCCGCCATCGAGATCTCCGCGGGCGGGCGGCCGAAGCCGTAACCGCCGTTCACGCCGCGCGCAGATTGCAGAATGCCGGTACGCGCGAGCTGCTTGAGAATCTTCGACACCGTCGGCAGCGGCACGCCGGACGACTGCGACAGATCGGCGGCGGAGCGCAGACGATCGCCGCGCAGCAGGTCGCAGAGCACCACGACCGCGTAGTCCGTCAGCTTGTTGACTTTGAGCATCGGTGTTCCCCGGCGCATCCCGTCCGGAGGCGGTTTCCGCAGTTGCGAATCGTTCTCACAAACAGGACTAAAACAGTACCGTATCTCAATTAAGCCGTTCCCGACGGGAGTCAACCCGCAAATCCGAAGGCGCGAAAATTCCCGACGGTGGGGCCCGGATTTACACATCCGCAGCCGAACCTCTCTTGAGCCGCGAGGGCTGCCGCCCTAATCTGTAGCGGTTTGGATTTTCCGGGGACTTCCATGACCGCGCGCCACCTCAAGACCATCGGCAGCCTCAACGCCTCGATTCCCGCGCGGCCCGGAGCGCCCTCGCGGGTCGACCTCAAGGCGAGCGAACCGCTCTACCGCGGCTACTTCGCCGCCAATCGCTACACGCTCTCCCACGAAACCTTCGCGGGCGGGATGAGCCCGACGATCACCCGCGAGGTGTTCGAACGCGGCCACGCGGTGGCGGTGCTGCCCTACGACCCGGTGCGCGACCGCGTGGTGCTGATCGAGCAGTTCCGCGCCGGCGCGATGGTGGCGGGCTGGCATCCGTGGCTGATCGAGGTTCCGGCCGGGATGATCGAACCCGGCGAAGCGCCCGAGGACGTGGCGCGGCGCGAAACCCGCGAGGAGGTCGGGCTGCCGCTCGGACGCCTGGAGTTCATCGCGCACGTCCTCAGCACCCCCGGCGCGTCGTCGGAAACCCTGGCGCTGTTCTGCGGCGAGGTGCTGTCCGCCGCGGTGCCGGAGCACGGCGGCGTCGCCGCCGAGGCGGAGGACATCCGCATCTTCACCCTGCCCGCCGAGGCGGCGCTGACTTTGCTCGACGGCGGACGCCTCGACAACGCCAGCACCCTGATCATGCTGCAATGGTTCGCCCTCCACCGCGCGCGGCTGCGCGCGGCCTGGCTCGCGGACAAGGAGGACTGATGGAGCGTTCCGAGAGCTTGGTGAGCGGCGCGTGGCTGGAGGCGCATCTCGACGCCCCCGACGTGGCGATTCTCGACGCCACCAGCTTCCTCCCCACCGACCCGCGCGACCCCTACGCCTGCTTCCGCGCGGCGCGGATCCCGGGGGCGCGGTTCTTCGACATCAACGACATCGCCGACCCGGCAAGCCCGCTCTCCCACACCATGCCCGAGCCCGCGACCTTCCTCGGCAAGGTCAGCCGCCTGGGCGTCGGCGACGGCATGAAGGTGGTGGTCTACGACGCCAACGGCGGCGGCAACGCGGCGATGCGCGCGTGGTTCATGTTCCGCGCCTTCGGCCATGTCGACGTCGCGGTGCTCGACGGCGGCCTGCCGAAGTGGCTGGCGGACGGCCGCCCGGTCGAGGACGGTCCGGAGCGCCCGATGGCGCCGCGCGACTGGCGCCACTTCACCCCGCGCGAAGGCGGGCCGAAGGTGGTGGGGCTCGACGACGTCCGCGCCAACCTCGACACCCGCACCGCGGTGACGGTCGACGCCCGCAGCGCCGAGCGCTACGCCGGAACCGCGCCCGAGCCGCGCCCGAGCGCGAAGACCGGCCATGTGCCCGGCACCCGCAACATTCCGTTTCCGTCGCTGCTCAACGCCGACAAGACGATGAAATCCGAAGCGGAAATCCGCGCGATCTTCGCCGCCGCCGGGGTGCCGCTCGACGCCACCCCGGTGATCGCGATGTGCGGCACCGGCGTCACCGCCTGCGTCGTCGCCTTCGCCGCGCATCTCGCGGGCAAGTCCGACGTCGCGATCTACGACGGCAGCTGGGAGGAATGGGGCAACGCCCCGGACGTTCCCGTCGCCACCGGCCCCAACCCCTGAGGCAGTTGCACCCTTCCGATGAAGCAAGACACCCTGATCACCCACTCCGGCCGCACTTCGCCCTACTTCGCGCAGAGCGTCAACCCGCCGGTCTATCGCTGCTCCACCGTCACCTTCCCGAGCATGGCGGCGATGGCCGAGGCCCAGGCCGACCACCTCAACGCGTTCTACTACGGCCGCATCGGCACCCCCACCACCCAGGCGTTCGAAGAGGCGGTGGCGGCGGTCGAAGGCGCCGAGCGCTGCATCGCCGTGCCCTCCGGCCTCGCCGCGATCGCGGGTGCGCTCACCGCGCTGCTGAAGGCGGGCGATCACGTGCTGGTGTCGGATTCGGTCTACGGCCCGACCCGCACCTTCTGCACCGACGTGCTGATGAAGACCGGCGTCGCGGTGGATTTCTTCCACCCGTTGCTCGGCGAAGAGATCGAGGTGCTGTTCAAGCCCAACACCAAGGTGGTGTTCTGCGAAACCCCCGGTTCGCTCACCTTCGAGCTGCAGGACATTCCCGCCATCGCCGAGGTGGCGCATGCGCGGGGTGCGCTCGTCGTCGCCGACTGCACCTGGGCGTCGCCGATCTTCTACCGCCCGTTCGAAAAGGGCGTCGACGTCTCGGTGCTGGCGGCGACCAAGTACATCGTCGGCCACTCGGATGCGATGCTCGGCACCATCTGCACCTCCGAAGAGCTGTTCCCGATCATCAAGGCGAGCGTCGTCAAGTACGGCTATTCGGTCGGCTCGGAGGAGGCCTACCTCGGACTGCGCGGCCTGCGCACGATCGCGCCGCGGATGAAGCAGCACCAGGAGAGCGCGCTCAAGGTGGCGCGCTGGCTGCAAACCCGCCCGGAGGTCGCGCGGGTGCTGCACCCGGGCCTGCCCGAAGACCCCGGCCACGCCCTCTTCGAACGCGATTTCCTCGGCTCCTCGGGGCTGTTCGGCCTGATCCTCGAACCGTATCCGGAAGAGGCGATGGTGGCGATGATCGACAGCCTCAAGCTGTTCACTCTCGGCTTTTCCTGGGGCGGCTACGAAAGCCTGATCACCTACACCACCCCCGGCATCGTCCGCACCACGGTGCTGTGGAACGCCGACGGCCCGACGCTGCGCCTGCACATCGGCCTCGAGGACCCCGACGACCTGATCGCCGACCTCGAAGCCGGCTTCGCGGTGCTCAACGGCTTCGGGGGCTGAGATGGCCGAACTCGACGCTCTCCTCGAGGCGGTCAGGTTCGACGCCGACGGCCTGGTTCCGGCGATCGCCCAGCAGATCGACACCGGCGAGGTGCTGATGGTGGCGTGGATGAACCGCGACGCGATCGCGGAGACCCTCGCCACCGGCCGCGTCTGCTACTGGTCGCGCTCGCGCAAGCGCCTGTGGCGCAAGGGCGAGACCTCCGGCCAGACGCAGAAGCTGGCGGCGCTCCGCATCGATTGCGACGGCGACACCCTGCTGCTGCTGGTGGAGCAGTCGGGGGTGGCCTGCCACACCGGACGACGCTCGTGCTTCTATCGCGAATGGAAGGACGGAGACCTCGTGACGATCGCCGCACCCGAGGTGTCGGAAGAAGACCTCTACGGCAAAGGCTAGTTCAACGGCAGCAGCAGGCCGGACTCCGGGCGTCCGGCCGTCTGCCGCGCGTCGTCGTCGCCGACGAGGTCGATCGGTGCGCCGCCCGCCGACATCGGCGCGACCGCGGAAACCGGCGCGACCGGCGCGGCGGCGGCCGGACGGGTCGCTTCCTGCGCGGGAGTAGGCGGCGCGGGCGGTGGCGCGACGTCCGGCGACGGGGGCGCTTCCGTCGGTCCCCGCAGCCAGTCGAGCGCCCGGCTCACCGGCCCCTCGCCCAGGGCGGGCGGCGGCTGCGGCGCGGAAGACGCGGCGGCGGCGGCGTCGAGATTGCGGTCGATCCAGCCGATCAGATCGGAAAACCCGGCTTCGGGCGGCGGCGCGTCGTCGGCGCGGACGGGCGCGGCGAGCGCAACTCCCACGCCAATGCCGATGATGATCGCACCGAATCGCATCGCTTCGCCCCCGTTCCCCATGGCAGTATCGACGCGCCACCCCCGGCGCGTCAACCGTACCGTCCTGACGAGTCGGCTCCGCGCCGCCCAACTCCAAGCCTGCCCCGCGTTCGAAAGGTTCCGCCGATGTCCGACCCGCGCATTCCCGTCACCCTGATCACCGGCTTCCTCGGCGCGGGCAAGAGCACCCTGCTCAACCGCCTGCTGCGCGACCCCGCGTTTCGCGGCGCGGCGGTGCTGGTCAACGAATTCGGCGCGGTGGGAATCGACGCGGCGCTGGTGAAGGGGGTCGACGAGACGGTGGTGACGCTCGCCACCGGCTGCGTCTGCTGCGCGATGCGCGGCGAGATGATCACCGCGCTGCGCGACCTGCACTTCCGCCGCGTCAAGGGCGAGGTGCCGGAGTTCGGGCGGCTGGCGATCGAGACCACCGGCGTCGCCGATCCGGGGCCGATCGTCGCGACGTTGCTGCGCGACCCGGTGGTCGCCGCGGCGTACCGGCTCGACGGCATCGTCGCGGTGGTCGACGGCGAGCACGGCGACGTTCAGCTCGACGACCACGCGGAAGCGCGCGCCCAGGCGGCGATCGCCGACCGGCTGTTGATCTCCAAGACCGATCGCGCCGCGCCCGAGGCGATCGCCGCGCTCGCCGCGCGTCTCGCCGCGATCAACCCGCTCGCCGACGTCTGGCCGATGACGATGGGCGACGCGCCGGCGGCGGCGATCCTCGGCGCGTTCGATGCGGCCCGCCCCCGCTCCGCCCCGGCGGCGAGCGGCCATCGCGACGGCATCCTCACCCGCGACGTCTTCCTCCCCGGCGGTGAAAGCGCCGACGCGGTGGCGCGGCGGATCGCGCTGTTCCTGGCGTTGAGCGGCGGGCGGATTCTGCGCCTCAAGGCGATCGCCCGCTGCGACGACGGCGCGCTGTGGGCGTTCCACGGCGTGCGTCACGTCGCCTATCCGGCGGTGGAGATCGAGGATTGCCCCGGCGACATGGAAAACCGCGCGGTGCTGATCTCCGAGACCGAGCCCGACGGGCTGGAACTGCTTACGACGCCCGCCAGCGCCGCGGTTTGAGTTCGGACACGATCACCCCGGTCACGATCAGCGCCGCGCCGAGCAACGCGAGCCCCGGCAGACGCTCGCCCGCGAGGCGGCCGAAGATCCCCGCCCACACCGGCTCGGCGGCGTAGATCAGGGTCGCGCGGGTCGGCGAGAGGCGCTTCTGCGCCCAGTTCATCGCCAGGTGGATGAGCGTGCTCGCCAGCCCCATCACCAGGATGCAGACCAGCAGCAGCCACGAGAACTCCGGGATCCCCTCGTCGAACACCGGCATCAGGGCGAACGAAATCAGCGACGCCACGCCGAGCTGCACCACCGTCACCCGCCGGAGATCGACGGTTCCGGCGAAGCCGCCGATCAGCGAGATCTCCGCCGCGAACGCGATCGCGCCGCCGATGGTGAGGAGTTCGGCGGAAGAGAACGACAGCCGCGCCCCCTCCGGCCCCGCCAGCAGGATCAACCCGGTGAACGCGCAGGCGACGCCGACCCAGCTCATCAATTGCGGCGGGCGGCGCAGCACCAGCCACTGCACCAGCGGCACCAGCGGCACGTACAGCGCGGTGATGAAGCCGGACTTGCTGGTCTCGATGGTGCGCAGGCCCCAGGTCTGCAGCCCGTAGCCGAAAAAGATCGCGACGCCGATCGCCGCTCCGGCGAACAGCTCGCGGCGGGTCAGCCCCCGGAGCACCGGCAGCGCCAGCAGCGCGCCCGCCACCGCCGCGAGCGCGAACCGCGCGCCGACGAAGAACAGCGGTCCGCCCACCGACATCGCGGCCTGGACGATCAGGAAGGTGCCGCCCCAGAACATCGTCACCACCACCAGGGCGGCCTCGGGCGCGCCGAACCCGGCGCGGGGGGACGGGGTGGAAATCGCGGTTTCTGCGGGAGCTGTCATGGTGCACCGGTGATACCCGGCGGCACCGCCGGGGTCAAGCGCACAGAGAATACACGTAACGTTCAAGAGGTTATTCTTTCCCCCGCCTTCGGGCGGGAAATGCTTTTTCGCATTATTCTTGATTTCGCATAGCGCCTCACCATGTACTGCATAGGTGGACTGACAGTGTTCAGCCTCCCTCTCTCAGGGTCCACTTCGCAGCCGGTCGTCAAACGCCGGCTGCCTTTTTTGCCTGCCGCGATTGACGCTGCTCCCCGGCCGTGGGAGGCTCCGCCGATGAGAATTCTCCACCTTCTGCCGCTCCTCGCCGCCCTCGCGTTCGCGCCCGCCGCCCGCGCGGCCGACGTCGCGCAGGCCGACCATGCCGAGGTCCGCCTGATCGCCGCCACCGCCGACCACCGCCCGGGCGAACCGGTGGACCTCGGCATCGCCTTCCGTCTCGATCCCGGCTGGCACATCTACGCCAAGGACCCCGGCGACGCGGGCCTGCCCACCGAGGTCGTCTGGACACTGCCCGAAGGCGCACGCGTCGAGCCGCTGGTCTACCCGCCGCACCGCACCTTCGACGAAGCCGGGCTCACCACCTTCGGATACGCCGACCGCGCGGTGTTCACCGCCCGCGCCGTCTCCCCGGCGGACGATGCCCCCTTTCCCGTCCGTGCGCGGGTGAGCTGGCTGATCTGCAAGGAGATCTGCATCCCCGGACAGGCGGACCTCGACCTCGTGCTGCCGGTCGCCGCGGGCGCACCGCTGCCGTCGCTCGACGCCGGCCTGCTCGCCGCCGCCGCGCTTCCCCCGCCCCCCGCGCCCGGCCTCGGGCTGTGGCTCGCGCTCGGCCTCGCGTTCGCGGGCGGCGTGCTGCTCAACCTGATGCCGTGCGTGCTGCCGATCCTCGCCCTCAAGGTGCTGGCGATCGCGCAGGCGTCGCGCGGCGCGGCGCGGCGCGACGCCACCCTGTTCGGCGCGGGCGCGCTGACCGCCTTCATCGCCCTCGGCGCGGCGCTGGCGCTGCTCGGCGCGGGCGGCCGCGCGCTCGGCTGGGGGTTCCAGCTTCAGAGCCCGGCGACGGTGCTGGTCCTCGCCCTGATCATGCTGCTGGTCGGCCTCGATCTCTCCGGCGCGCTGCCGATGGGGGGCCTGCCCCCGGGGATCGCGGCGCGCCTCCCCGCCGCGCGCGCACCGTTCTTCACCGGTCTGCTGGCGGTGGCGGTGGCGAGCCCCTGCACCGCGCCGCTGATGGGCGCGGCGGTGGGCTACGCCGCCACCCAGCCGCCGGAGACGGGGTTCCTGGTGATCGTCGCGATCGGCGTCGGTTTCGCCCTGCCGATGGTGCTGGTGGGCTGGATCCCCGCCGTCGGCCGTCTGGTGCCGCGACCCGGGCCGTGGATGGCGACGCTGCGCAAGGTGCTCGCGTGGCCGATGTTCGGCGCCGCGCTCTGGCTCGCCTGGGTTCTGAGCCGCCAGACCGACGCCCTCGGCCTCGCCCTCGCCGCCCTGGTGCCGGTCGCGATCGGCGTCGCACTGCGGGCGCGGCGGCTCGCGCTCCCAGCGATCGCGCTCGCGGCGGTGGTCGCGGCGACGGCGGTGGAGATCCGCCCCGCGCGCGTCGCCGCGGCCGAGGACGCATGGTCCGAGGCCCGCGTCGCCGCCCTGCGCGCCGAGGGACGGCCGGTGTTCGTCGACTTCACCGCCGCCTGGTGCCTCACCTGCCAGGTCAACAAACGCACCACTCTCAAGGATGCCGAGGTGATCGCCGCGTTCGACGCCAAGGGCGTGGCGCGGCTGGTCGCCGACTGGACCCAGCGCGACGAGCGCATCGGCGCGGCGCTCGCGCGCCTGGGCCGCAACGGCGTTCCGGTCTACGCGCTTTACGTTCCCGGCCGCGAGACGCCGCTGCTGCTGCCGGAACTGCTGACGCCGTCGGCGGTGCTGGACGCGCTGGAGACGCTGCCCGCCCGCTGAACCTCGTCCTCCGGCGGCGCGCCCTCGACCGCGGCGGGCACGATCTCTTCCGCCACCACCGCATGCAGGGTGGAGATGTGGCTTTCGGCGCGCGGATGCGGCGCGGCGTCGGAGGTCATCACGATCGTCAACCGCAGCTTCGGCACCACGTAGATCATCTGCCCGCCGTAACCCCAGGCGAAATGCACCGCGTGGCCGCCGAGACCGCCCGCGAACCAGCCGTAGCCGTAGCCGTGGCCGCTCCAGGCGGAGAAGCCGAGCGGCCGCCAACTGGTTTCCACCCACCCCTCGGGCAGGATGCGCCGGCCCGCGTACATGCCGCCCATGCGATAGAGCTCGCCGAAGCGCAGCATCGCGCGCGGCGACAGGCGCATGTCGTTGCCGCCGAAATAGACCCCCTGCGGGTCGCGCGGCCACGGCGGCAGGTCGATCCCGAGCGGGTCGGCGAGCCAGTCGCGCGCGAGCGCGTAGGTGCTCCGCCCCGACGCGCGGGTCAGCACCGCCGACAGCAGATGGGTGTTGCCGGTGGAATACCGCATCCGCCCGCCCGGATCGCCCGCCATCGGCCGCGCCAGCGCGTCCCTCACCCAGTTGGCGCTCGCCACCCAGCCGCCGTAGGCCTCGCCCGAGGTCCGTTCCAGGCCGGAGCGCATCGACAGCAGATCGCCGACGGTGATCTCGTACAGGCGCGGGTCCGGGGTTTCGGGAAAGTCCGGTTCCAGCCAGCGCGCCACCGGCTGATCGAGCCCCGCCAGCACGCCCTTGCCGATCGCGATCCCCACCAGTGCCGACAGCACGCTCTTCGACGCCGATTTGACGTTCACCGCCGCATCGAGCGGCGGGCCGCGGAACCGTCGCGCCGCGAACACCTGACCGTCGCGCGCCACCAGCAGCGCGTGGAAACGCGGCAGCGCCGCGAGACGCGCCTCGGCGCGTGCCATCCGCGCCGGAGCGAGCCCGCGCGTCGGTGCGGGCGGCTCGATCAACCGCCCGGCGCGCTCGCCCAACGGCGGACACGCCACCAGCAAGGCCAGAACCGGCAACAGCAAGCGGAAAAGCCACGGCATCGGCCGGAGATAAGGCGGCCGCGACGGATGCGCAAACGCCGGCGGGGCACCCCGCCGGCGTCGCCGGATCAGGCCCGGGCGAACGCGCGCCCGACGAGATCGACGAGGATCGCGACGCCCTTCGGCAGGGCCTCGATCTTGAACGCCATCTCGGGGTGGTGGAGCCCCGGCGCGAGGTCGCACCCGAGCCCGACGTAGGCGGCGCGCAGCCCGGGGCGCTTGACCGCGTAGAAGTGGAAATCCTCGCCGCCGGGGGTGACGATCGGCCCGAGCACGCCGTCGTCGCCGAGCACCGCGCGGATCGCCTCGCGCGCCAGATCGACCAGTTCCGGCGCGTAGTCGGCGGCCGGCACGCCGCCGCGCACCGTCACCTCCGCCTCCGCACCGCTCGCCGCGGCGGCATGGCGCACCGCGGTGGCGAGTTTACCGTGCAGTTCCTCCATCAGCGCGTTGGTCTGAGCGCGGAGATCGAAGACCATCTCGGCGCGGTCGGGAATGTTGTTGGCGGCGGCGCCCCCCGCCTGCAGCCGGGTGGTCTTCACCGACCACGCCTGGGCCGGGTCGAGGCGGATGGCGTTGACCGCGGCGACCACCGCGGCGGCGGCGTCGATGGCGTTGACGCCGAGGTGCGGCCGCGCGCCGTGCGAGGGCACGCCCTTGATCACCGCGTCGACGACGTGCGACGCGCCGTGGCACAGCGCCGGGGTCGCCTGCCCGATCCGCGCCTCCTGGATCGGCCGCAGATGGATGCCGAACAGCATGTCGAGATCGTCCGCCGCGCCGCTCTCGATCACCGACAGCGCCCCGGTCAGCAGTTCCTCGGCAGGCTGGAACAGCACCTTCAGCCTGCCCCGCTCCGGCGGCGACTTGGCCAGAATCTCGGCCGCCGTCAGCACCATCGCGGAATGGGCGTCGTGGCCGCAGGCGTGGCGGCAGACCGCCTCGCCGTCGATCACGAACGGCAGGGCGTCCATGTCCGCCCGCAGCCCCACCACCGGGCCGGGACGGCCGCTGTCGAGCGTCGCCACCACGCCGGTGCCGCCGACGCCAGTCTCGACCGCATAGCCCGCGGCGCGCGCCGCCTCCGCCAGAAAGGCGGCGGTGCGGTGCTCGGTAAATCCGATCTCCGGTATCGCATGAAGAGAGGCGTAGACCTCCCGCACCCGTTCTTCCATCGACATCATCGTACCACTCCCATCAGACGACGAAGCGCATGACCAGCATCGCGATCGCCGCATTCAAGATCGAAATCCCGAACAGCATCGGGTAGTGCCGGGTCTGGACCCCGGCGGTCCCGAGCAGCCGTCCCATGTACTGGATCTGCGAGCCCATCAGAAAGATCGCGGGCACCAGGATCGTCACGTGCTCCGGCGTCAGCACCTTGCCGGCGAACAGCGACGCGGCGACGCCGACGCCGCCGCCCATCGACAGCCACGCCCCGAGCAGGACCGCCACGCTTTCGCCCGGCAGGCCGAATACCGCCATCACCGGCCCGAAGACGACGCCGATCAGGTCGAGAAGCCCGGTGACCTTGAGCACCTGGATCAGCACGAACGCCATCAGCACGTTCGGCAGGATATTGGAAACGCCGATGGTCCAGCCCTTGCGCGCACCGTCGACGAAGATGTCGACCACGGTTTTGTTCTCCATGGCTCAGGCCTCCTTGACGACGTGGCGCAGATACAGGCGCATGACGTTGGCGCCGAACACCTTGAGCACGAACATCAGCGCCAGGGGCACGATGATCGGCACGGTCATGAACGCGAACAGCGCCGCGCCGCTCGACAGGTAGTTCGTGATGGTTCCCCCCGCGGAGAACTGGAACGCGCAGAAGATCGTCTTTTCCCCCTCGGTGAGGAAGTTTTCCTCGCGCAGCATCCGCGTCATGCCGCCGCCGGCGTCGGTGCTCTGCAGGCTGGTCACCAGGGCGAGCCCGGCAACTCCGGGGATGCCCATCATCGGCCGCAGGATCGGCGTCAGCATCCGTTGTCCGGCGCGCAGGCCGCCGAGATGGTCGACCACCTCGACGATGCCGAGGGCGAGCATCACCGCCGGAATCAGGCCGATGGCGAAGAGGAAGCCGTCGCGCGCGCCGTTGCCGCCGCTGCCGCGGAACGCGCCGCCGTCCTTGATCGCGCCGAAATGACCGTTGAGGGTGTTGAAGTCGATGACGGAAATCCAGCCCTGCTGCTTGGCGAAAATTCCCGAGAACACCAGAATCGCGCAGGCGAGAGCGATATAGCCGGAGATCGGAACCTTGGACGATTCGAGCATCGCCTCCGATCGTTCGCGCAGAGGTTCGTCGATTTTGTTCATGGAAAGCCTCCCTCGATGTGTTGCGTTTCGGGCATACTCCGCGTCCCGCGTCTCTAGTCCGGCGACCGCATCCGGGATTCGCGCAGGTAGGCGTAGATCGTGTACTTCGTATTGCCCATCTCCCGGGCGAGCGCCTCGACCGCGCCCTTGAACAGAAAGAACCCTTCCCGATCCAGCCACTCGACCACCTGGATCTTCTCGACCTTGCCGGCGAACGACAGCGGCTTGCCGAGGTGCTGCGCCGCCCGCTGCAACCCCTGCTCGACCAGACCGTCGGCGCGCGCCGCCGCATCCTGCGCGACCTCGGGCGAACGGCCGCCGGTCAGGTGCGAAACCAGCTCCTGCAGCAGTTCGACCCGAGCCATGTCGTAATGCAGCACCAGGAAGCCCGGCGGCGCGTCGCCCGCGCCGTCGATGCGGATCAGGTCGGAGCGCAGGCGGCGCCCCGCGGCGGTGATGGAAAAGTACTGGAGCGATCCCGGCGCGCCGGGGTTGAGACTTTCATCGATGGCGGCGCGATCCGCCTCGGGCGCGGCGTCGCCCACCGCGAGACCGGCGAGCGCGCCGTTCGCCACGGCGGCGACCCGGGCCTCCCGTCCCCCGGTCAATGCATAGAAAAGAATGCAGTAATCCGGCCCCAGGGCCTCGGAAAGGCCGTGGACGAGAGGTACGACGGTCCCTCTCCCGATCGTCGGATCGGGATCCTTTTTGTAGCGTTTTCTGAACACGACTGCACCCGCTCTCGACTGCGGCAGGTACGCCCCCGGGAAGCGCTGGCACGCCTCATGGTTTCGACGCTAGCCGTCCTCTCCGGGAGTGTCAAGGCGACGTGATCAATTTTTTGTCGTTTCGCCACTTTTTTGTTCAGCGTCGTTCCCGGCGCGGGGTTCGGACGGGAACGGCTGCGGACACGCGGCCTCGAAGGCGGAGGCCACCCGCATCACCAGATCGTCGCGCCATTTCGCCGCGACGACGTGCAGGCCGACCGGCAGCCCGTCCGCGCCGAAACCGCAGGGCACGCTCGCCGCGGGCTGCTGGGTCATGTTGAACGGAAAGGTGAAGGGGGTCCAGCACACCCAGTCCCGGCCGTCGTCGGGAACGTTGCGCCCGGCGGCGAACGCGGTGAGCGGCAGCATCGGCGTGACCAGCACGTCGTGATCGCGGTGGAAGCGCGCCATCGTCTCGGCGACCGCGGCGCGGATTTCGAGAGCGTGCATGTAGCGCACCATCGGCGTCCTCGCGCCGTCCTCGGCGATCGCGACCAGCGCCGGGTCCATTCCGCCGCGCAGGTCCGGCGGAACCGCGTCGAGGATCTTCGCCGCGCCCGCGTGCCAGAGCACGTTGAACGCGTCGATCGGGTCGGCGAATCCCGGATCGGCGAGGGTCACGGCGGCCCCGAGGGTTTCGAGGAGCTTCACCGCCCGGTCGGTCGCCGCGCGCACGTCCGCCCGCACCTCGACGTAGCCGAGCGTCGGCGAATAGGCGACGCGCAGCCCCTTCAGAGGGCGGTCGAGGAACCCGCTCCAGTCGGCGGGGAAGCCGGTGGCGGCGTAGCTGTCGCGGTCGTCGGGGCGGGCGACGACGTCGAGCATCATCGCCGCATCCCGCACCGTGCGGGCGATCGGCCCGAGATGCGAGAGCGTGGTCATCGCCGAGGCGGGCCACTGCGGCACCCAGCCGAAGCTCGGCTTGATGCCGAACACGCCGCAGAACCCGCAGGGGATGCGGATCGAGCCGCCCGCGTCGGACCCCTGATGCAGCACCCCCATGTTGAGCGCCGCCGCCGCCGCCGCGCCGCCCGACGAGCCGCCCGAGGTGCGGCCGGTGTTCCACGGATTGCGGGTGACGCCGGTCAAGGGGCTGTCGGTGACGCCCTTCCATCCGAACTCGGGTGTGGTGGTCTTGCCGAGGATCACCGCCCCCGCCTCGCGCAGGCGCTGCGCGAACGGCGCATCCACCGCCGCCGGGGCATCGCTTGTGGTGTGCGAGCCCTTGCGGGTCGGCAGGCCCGCGACCATCGTCAGGTCCTTGATCGAACTCGGCACGCCGTCGATCGGCGAAAGCGGCGCGCGCTCGCGCCAGCGCGCCTCCGCCGCCCGCGCCGCCCGCCGCGCGCCGTCCTCGTCCACCAGACAATAGGCGTTGACCGCGCCGTCGAAGCGGCGGATGCGGTCGAGCGCCGCCTCGGTCGCCTCGACCGGAGAGATCTCCCCCGATGCAAACGCGGCGGAAAGCCGGGCAGCGGTCATCGACCCGACGTCGGTGGTCATCTCAAGCCTCCTTCTCGGCGATGCCCGCGCGGGAGAGCGCTGCATGCAGCAGCACCGAGGCCCCGGCGGCGAGATCTTCGGGTTTGGCGTTCTCCGCCTCGTTGTGACTGATGCCGTCCTCGCATGGAACGAAGATCATCGCCGCCGGAGCGACCTCGGCGAGGAAGATCGCGTCGTGCCCCGCCCCCGAAACGATGTCGCGGTGGGAGAAGCCGAGCCGCCCGGCCGCCTGCCGCACCGCCGCGACGCACTCGGGATGGAAACCGAGCGGCGGGAAGTCGGCGGTCGCGCGCAGATCGGCGGCGACGTCGAGGTCGCGCGCGATCTGCGCGAGCCGCGCCCTCAGCTGCGCCACCATCGCATCGAGCGCGGCGGCCTCCCAATGGCGGAAGTCGATGGTCAGGTCGACCCGCCCGGGAATGACGTTGCGGCTGTCGGGGAACACCGAGAGGCAACCGACGGTGCCGCAGGCGTACTCCCCGGCGTCGAGCGCGATGCGGTTGACCGCCTGGACGACGTGGGATGCGGCGAGCAGGGCGTCCCTGCGGCGGCGCATCGGCGTCGGCCCGGCGTGGGCCTCCTGGCCGGTCAGCGTCAGGTCGAACCACTTCTGCCCGAGGGTGCCGATCACCACGCCGATGGTCTTGCCCTCGTCTTCGAGAACCGGCCCCTGCTCGATGTGCGCCTCGAAATACGCGCCGACGGCGTGCCCGGCGGCCGGGCGGGATCCGGCGAAGCCGATGCGGGCGAGTTCGTCGCCGACGCGGAGGCCGTCGCCATCCGCCTTGTCGAGGGTCTCCTCCAGGCCGAACCGGCCGGTGAACACGCCCGAGCCCATCATGCAGGGTGGGAAGCGCGAGCCCTCCTCGTTGGTCCACGCCACCACCTCGATCGGCGCCTCGGTGGCGATGCCGAGGTCGTCGAGGGTGCGGATCACCTCCAGCCCCGCCATCACGCCGAAGCAACCGTCGAACTTGCCGCCGGTCGGCTGGGTGTCGATGTGGCTGCCGAGCATCACCGGCGGCAGGTCGGGATTGCGGCCCGCGCGCCGGGCGAAGATGTTGCCGATCGCGTCGATCTCTACGGCGAGCCCGGCGGCCTCGCACCACGAGACGAACAGCCGCCGCGCCTCGCCGTCGAGCGCGGTGAGCGCAAGGCGGGCGACGCCGCCCTTCGGCGTCGCACCGATCCGCGCGAGGTCCATCAGGGATCGCCACAGGCGATCGCCGTCGATCTTGAGATTTGCGAGCGGAGAGTTGGACATGACGCTTCCTTGCTGGTTCAGCCGTTCAGCGCGAGGTAGCGGTCCCGCACCGAGTGATCCGCCGCGAACTCGGCGGCGCTGCCGGAGTAGACGATCCGGCCCTGTTCGAGAACGTAGTGACGGTCGCCGAGCTTTTCGCAGACCGCGAGGTTCTGCTCCACCAGCAGCACCGACATGCCGGTGCGCTTGATGTCCACCAGCACCTTGACGATCTCGTCGACGATCACCGGCGCGAGGCCCTCGGTGGGCTCGTCGAGGAGCAGGAGCCTGGGGTTGTTCAACAGCGCGCGGGCGATGCTGAGCATCTGCTGCTCGCCGCCCGACAGTGCGTTGCCGCCATTGCGGCGGCGCTCGTAGAGCCGGGGGAACAGGTCGTAGACGTCGGACAGCTTCCACCAGCCGTCGCGCACCGCGATCCTGAGGTTTTCCTCCACCGTCAGCAGGGCGAAGACGCCGCGATGCTCGGGCACCAGAGCGATGCCCGCCCGCGCGATTTCGTGAATCTCGCGGCCGATCGTCTCGCGCCCGTCGAACCGCACCGAGCCCGATTTCGGCCGGACGATGCCGGAGACGCTCTTGAGGGTGGTGGTCTTGCCCGCGCCGTTGCGCCCGAGCAGCGTCACCAGTTCTCCCTCCCCGACCGTCAGCGACACCCCTTCGAGGACGTGGCTCTTGCCGTAGAAGGAATGGATGTCGGCGATTTCCAGCAGCGCCATCAGCCCGCCTCCCCGAGGTAGGCGGCACGCACCCGCGCGTCGGCGCGCACCGCGTCCGGTTTGCCCTCCACCAGCACCTTGCCGCGGCTCATCACCGTGACCGCGTCGCTGATGCTCATGACGATGCTCATGTTGTGCTCGATCAGCATCACCGTGTGGTCGCGGCCGAGATCGGCGATCAGACGGGTCATCACCGGAATGTCGTCGATGCCCATCCCCGAGGTCGGCTCGTCGAGCAGCAGCAGCTTCGGCTCGCCGCACAGCGCCATCCCCACCTCCAGCACCCGCTGCTGGCCGTGCGAGAGGTCGCCCGCCGCGACCCCGGCCCTGGCGGAGAGATTGAGCCGCTCCATCACCCGGTCGGCGCGGTCGAGATGCGCCCGGCCCGCCGCCACCGGCCGCCAGAACGCCAGGGCGCGATCGCCGTCGCGCCCCTGGCTGGCGAGGCGGAGGTTCTCGCGCACCGACAGGTTCTGGAACAGACTGGTGACCTGAAAGCTGCGCGCCATGCCGATGCCGACCCGCGCATGCGCCGGATCGCGGGTGATCTCGCGGCCGTCGAAGACGATGTCGCCCTCGGTCGGCCTGCGCCCGCCGGTGAGGCAATGGAACAGCGAGGTCTTGCCCGCGCCGTTCGGCCCGATCACCGAATGGATGGTGCCCGCCCGCACCCGCAGCGAGACCCCGTCCACCGCCCGGAAGCCGCCGTAGGCAAGCGCGAGATCGCGGGTTTCGAGAATCCAGTGGGTCATTCGGCGACCTCCCTGCGGCGATGGCGCGCGATCAGGCTCTCCACCCCGCCCCACAGGCCGCGGCGCAGGAAGATCACCAGAAGAATCAGGCCGACGCCCAGCAACAGCGGCCAACGCGGCCAGATCGCCGAGAGGATCTCGCCCAGCAGCACCAGCGCCCCCGCCCCCAGCAGCGAGCCGAGGAGCGAGCCGGTGCCGCCGATGACGGTCATGATCACGATCGTCTCGGACATCTGCATCGCCACGTTGTCGAGCGGCACGTAGTTGATCAGCATCGCGTAGAGCGCCCCCGCCAGCGCGGTGACCGCACCCGAGAGGGTGAAGGCGAGCATCTTGAAGTGCCGGGTGTCGAAACCCACCGCCGACGCGCGCGCCTCGTTCTCGCGGATCGCCACCAGGGTGCTGCCGAACGGGCTGTCGATCACCCGCCGCGCCCCGACGTAGACGCCGAGGAACAGCACCGCCACGAAGGCATAGTAACCGCCCGCACCGTCGAGACGGACGAGTTCGATACCGAAGACCGCGAGCGGCGGGCGCGGCACGTCGAGCAGACCGTTGTCCCCGCCGGTCCACTCGGACAGGGTGTAGGCGAGGAAATAGCCCATCTGCGCCAGCGCCAGAGTCAGCATCACGAAGTAGATGCCGGTGCGGCGGATCGCCAGCCAGCCGACCGCGGTGGCGATCGCCGCGCCCGAAACCGCCGCGACCAGGAGAGCCCCGATCAGCCCGATCCCGAGGTGGATCATCGCCAGCGACGCGAGATAGGACCCGGCGCCGAAGAACAGCCCCTGCCCGAACGACAGCAGGCCGCCGTAGCCGAGCAGCAGGTTGCAGGCGAGCGCCGCCATCGCAAAGATCACGATCTCGGTGGCAAGGGTCGCCGAGGGCAGGATCAGCGGCAGCAACGCCAGGATCGCCAGCACCGCCAAAGTGGTACCGCCCCAGACGCCTTTCGGAAGCCGGTTCATCTCAAGCCCTCCCGAACAGGCCGTAGGGGCGCAGCAGGATCACCGCCGCCATCGCGCCGTAGATCATCAGGCTCGCGCCCTCAGGCCAGATCGTCGTCATCAGGCTCTGCACCAGCCCGATCAGCAGCCCGCCCACCAGCGCGCCGCCGAACGACCCCATGCCGCCGATCACCACCACCACGAACGCGATCCCCAGCACCTCCGGCCCAAGGAACGGGTGCGCGCCGCGGATCGGCCCCGACAGCACCCCCGCCAGCCCCGCGAGGCCGACGCCGAGGGCGAAGGTGAACGA
Source organism: uncultured Alphaproteobacteria bacterium (assembly GCA_900079695.1). Lineage (NCBI taxonomy): Bacteria > Pseudomonadati > Pseudomonadota > Alphaproteobacteria > uncultured Alphaproteobacteria bacterium. The sequence goes on along the minus strand of LT599022.1, from coordinate 248,880 downwards.
AAACAGCTTGTAGATGTCGGCCCCCAGCAGCGACACCATCTCGGTGCTCTCCGATCCCGCGCGCACCAGCGCGCCGAAGCGGGTGCGCTCCAGCAGCAGCCACAGCAGGAAGCCGATCGCGGCGGAGAAGAAGATCAGGAACAGGCGATACTTGGGGTAGAAAAACTTGCCCATCGCCACCACCCCCTGAAGCGCGTCGGGCATCGGGATGCTCTTGCCGATCGGACCCCAGACGATGATCGCGGCCTCCTGCAGAATCAGCGCGACGCCGACGGTGATGAGGATGTGGAAGGTGTGCGGCAGGTGGTAGACGCGGCGGATCAGCACCTTCTCCGTCGCCCAGGCGAGCGCCGCGACCGCGAGCGGCCCGACGATCAGCGCCAGCCAGAACTGCCCGGTGGCGGCGAGCAGCGCGTAGCACAGATAGCCGCCGAGCATGAAGAACGCGCCGTGGGCGAAGTTCACGAAGTTCAGCAGGCCGAAGATGATCGTCAGCCCCACCGAGATCAGGAAGTAGATCATCCCGAGGCCGAGGCCGTTGAGGATCTGGAAGAGGTAGAGGTTGAGCATGCGGCGCGCGCTCCCGAAGGATTGCGGGAGCGGCCGCGCGGCCGCCCCCGTCGGTGATCAGCCCATCTTGCAGAGGATGGCGTCGCCCTCCGGGAACGACCGGCCGTGGCTGATCATCGTCGCGTAGTCGTCCGGATCCTTCATCTCGCCCTTCGCCTTGCCCTTGAGGAGGTAGTAGTCCTTGATCACCTGGTGATCCTGGGCGCGGATGCTCTCCTTGCCGGTGGGACCGTCGTAGGACATGCCCTCCATCGCCTTCGCCACCGCCTTGCCGTCGGCGGAGCCGGCGGCCTTGATCGCTTCGAGAATCACCTTGGTGGAGATGTAGTCGGCGGCGAGCGGATAGTTGGGGGTGATGCCGTAGACCTCCCTCACCCGCTTCACCAGGGCGGCGTTCGTCGGCGTGTCGACCTGATGCCAGTACTGCGCGCCGAGGTAGACGCCCTCAAGCAGATCCGGCCCGAGCGACTGGAACCAGTCGAGGCCCGCGGTCCACGCCACCAGCACCGTCATCTGCGTCTTCAGACCGAAATTCGCCGCCTGACGCAGGCAGTTGGCGGCCTGCCCACCGAAATTGAGGATCAGCAGCACGTCGGGCTGCGCCGCCATCGCGTTGGTGAGGTAGCCCGAGAACTCCTGCTCGGTGGTGGAGTGGTAGCTGTTGCCGACGTGCCGGATGCCGAGTTCCTTGAACAAGCCGGTGGCGGCGGAGAGCAGCGCGTCGCCGAACACGTATTGCGGCGTGATCGTGTACCACTTCTTCTTGTCCGGCATCGCCTGGGCGAGCGGGCGCACGGTCTGGTGGATCGCGCCGTAGGTCGGCACGGTCCAGCGGAAGGTGGCGGCGTTGCATTCGCTGCCGGTGATCTCGTCGGCCCCCGCCGGGGTCATGAACATGCCGCCGCCCTTCGCCACTTCCTTGCCGACCGCAAGGGCGGTGGAGGACAGCGTGCATCCCTGGAAGAATTTCGCGCCCTGCTGCTGGATCGCCTCCTGCACCTTGCGCACCGCCTTGCCGGGGTTGCCTTCGGTATCGATGGTGACGTAGTCGGCGGGGGCGCCGAGCACCGGGCCGAAATCCCGCACCGCGAGTTTCGAACCCATTTCGGCGAACTTGCCGTAGCTCGCGAATGCCCCCGACATCGACTTCAGGCCGTGGATCGTCACCGGCGTCGCCGCCGCCGCCGGGCGCAGCAGCGACGGCGCGGCGAGAAGCGAGGTGGCGGCAAGACCGGACTTGAGGAAGGAACGACGGTTCATGGGAAGCCTCATGCTGTTGCGGTCGTTTCTGGAAGAACCCTACGCGCCCCGCAGCGCCTCGCGGCCGGGGAATTCGAGAAGGAAGGCGTGCGCGACCTCGCCCTCGAGCGCCGTCATGTGGCGCTCCGCATCGTGCATGTGGGCGAGCATGATCGCGCGCACCCGCGCCGCGTCGCCCTCGCGGTAGGCGGCAAGCAGCAGGCGATGGTAGCCGACGTTGGATTCGCCGAACTGATGGCGCTCCGGCACGTAGGCCTTCTTCAGCACCACCAGATCGCGCAGCATGTCGTTGAGAAACCGGCCGATGAACGCGAGCAACGGGTTCGGACAGGCGTCGGCGAGGATGTTGTGGAACTCCAGTTCGAGGATCCGCTGGCGCTGCTGCTGGTCCTCGCTCTCGGGGCGCCGGCTGCATTCGGCGACGTTGGCCTCGAGAGCGGCGAACTGCTCGGGCGTGAGCCGTCCGGCGACGCTGGCGGCGAGTTCGGGCTCCACCACCTTGCGGATCTGATAGACCCCCTCGCCATCGATGTGCCGGAAGTGGAGGAAGTTGCGCAGCATCCGCGCCGCGGGCTCCGGGTCCGCCGCCGCGAGATAGGCGCCCCCGCCCGGTCCGGTCCGGGTCACCACCAGCCCCTCGACCTCGAGCGCCTTCAACGCCTCGCGCACCGTACCCTTGGCGCAGCCGTAGGAGGCGATCAGCTCCGGCTCGCTCGGCACGCGGTCGCCGGGCTTCAGCCGTTCGGCGACGATCAGGCGTTTGACGTCCTGAACGATGAGGTCCGAAAGCTTGGTGCGGCGCAGCGGCGGCATCGGGGGCTCTCCCGGTCGGGGAATTTATCCGGATAAATAGCATAGTTTTGCGAAACTGCACAATGAAAAGTCACAAATGTTATTTGCATAATTTTTGTGCTTATTTTCCGCCCGCGGATAATCTCGTTTCCTCCGGAAAACCGCCGCGAAACGGCGTATACTCCGGATTGAATTTCGCCGCCGGTCCTGCCGCCATGCGCTCGCCCTCGAACCGCCTTCCCTACGTCGACAACCTCCGCTGGAGCATGATCCTGCTGGTTTTGGGCGTGCACGCGGCGATCCCCTACAGCCACATCGGCCCGTGGTACGTCTACGACCCGCGCCCGCCCTCGCCGATCGAAACCCACCTGTTCCTCGCCTTCGAGGCGACCGCCCAGGCGTTCTTCATGGGCTTCCTGTTCTTCCTCGCCGGGGTCTTCGCGCCCGCCGCGTGCGACCGGCGCGGCATCGGCGGTTTCGTGCGCGAGCGGCTGGTGCGTCTCGGCGTCCCCACCCTCGGTTTCATGCTGGTGGTCCAGCCGCTCATCATCTGCTACCTGATGCGAATCTGGCCCCGGGGTTTCTGGCACGGCTTCCTCACCATCTACCTGCCGAGCAAATATTTCCCCTCCGGCAGCGGGCCGATGTGGTTCGCGCTGGCGCTGCTGATCTTCTCGCTGATCTACGCCCTCGCCCGCCGCCTCGGCGTCGCGATCCGCCCGCCGCTCCCCGCGAGCGCCGCCGGGCTCGCGGCCCTCGGCCTTCTGATCGCGGTTCTCGCCTTCCTGGTGCGCTGGGTGCAGCCGATCGGCACCAGCGTTCTCAACATGCAACTCTGCTACTTCGTGCAATACGTGGTGCTGTTCTGGATCGGCATCGCCGCCGCGCGGCAAGGCGCGCTCGACCGCATACCCGAATGGCGGCCATGGATGGGATGGGCGCTCGCGCTCGGGGTTCCCGCCTCCTGGCTGGCACTCTCGGCGATCGCCGGGATCGGACGCGGCGACTGGTCGTATCTCGGCAACGGAACGTGGCAGAGCGCGGTGCATGCGGTGTGGGAATCGCTGGTGTGCGTGATCGTGTGCGTGGCGCTTCTGGCGCTCTACCGCAAGCATGTGAACGACGCGGCGCCGTTCAGCCGCTTCCTCTCCGCCAACGCCTTCGGCGTCTACGTCTTCCACACCCCGATCCTGGTGGCGCTGACGGTGCTGATGAACGGCGAGGACTGGTCGGCGGGAACGAAGTTCGTCATCACCTTCGTCGCCACCACTCTGCTCAGCTTCGCGTTCGTCCACTTCGTCGCGCGCCGCGCACCGGGGCTGAGGCGAGTGATGTGAGCCGAAGACCAGGCGCACCAGACGTTTGCGAGCGACGTTCAGCTGCGCTCCGCCACCCACGCGGCGATGCCCGTGCGCAGACTTTCGGGGAGCTCCAACGCCAGGGTCGCGCCGAGATCGGCAAGACTGACGGCGGCAAGCTTGGCGCGCCAAGCTTCATCCGCCTCCCACATCACCCGGGCGATCGCGCACGGCCCGCCCGGCCGGTGACCGGGCTCGGCGCAGGGATTATTGCGGCGGATCTCGGCGCAAGCGAAGGTGGAGGCCCGCCCCTCGACCGCCTCGACGATGTCGAGAAAGCTGATCTCGGCGGGCGCCTTCGCCAGCCGGTAGCCGCCCGAAGGGCCGAGCGTGCCCTCGATCAGCCCGGCGCGGGCGAGCGCCTGCAACGCCTTGGAAAGGTACTCCTTCGGCACGCCATGGAATTCCGCCAGCGCCTTGGTCGGCAGATAACGCCCGGCGGGCACTCCGGCGAGAACGGCGCCGCAGTGCAGCGCCCATTCCACCTGATTTCGCAGTTGCATCAGCTCAAGCCCGCCTTGTCCAAGCCCCACGCCGCGTCCATCGATCCCGGCACCCGCCGGAACGCGATGGAGAGTCGGTTCCAGCCGTTGATCGCCACCACCGAGAAGGTCAGATCCGACAGTTCCTTCTCGGAAAACGCCGCGCGCGCCGCAGCGTAGGCAGCATCGGAAACACCGTGCTCGCCCAGCCGGGTGAGCTCCTCGGCCCACGCCAGCGCCGCCCGCTCGCGCTCGTCGAACAGCGGCGATTCCCGCCAGACCGCGACATGATGCAGGCGCAACTCGCGCTCACCCGCGAGCTTGGCTTCTTTGACGTGCATATCCAAGCAGAAAGCACAGCCGTTGATCTGCGAGGCGCGAATCGTCACCAAATCGCGGATCGCGGGTTCGATGACGGATTTCTTGGCGGCAAGGCCGAACGCCATGTAGGCCTTGGCGAGGTCGGCGGAGAGGATCGAGTAGTCGGCGCGCATCGGCGGCTCCTGCAACTGCGGCGGCCGGGATGGCCGCACTCATTGCGGATATCGGATATCCTTAACGGATATTCAATATCCGCAACTCCACCTTTCCCCGCTCGTTGCTTTCCCGTCGATAGACCGGACGATGCGTCGGATGGTGCCGCATGGCCACGAGGGTTGGCGCGCCGCGCCGGGTGAAGATGAGAACTACGTCTACTCCATAGCCCTCTAAGGCCTCCTTTTTGCGAGAAACGAGGCCTGCAACATACAGTCTGCTTTGGGTGATTCTGAGCGTATGATAGAGGACGATCGGTATTGAGCGTTAGCCGGAGTATAAGGAGTATCTAGAGAACGTGGTCACCCAGATCTCAGGTGCAAGACACATTGACTGACGACGTTCTAGTTCGTCCGGCGCGTCTGGAAGACTTCTCGGCTATGAGAGCCCTCCTGCGTGACACGTTCGAAAGCACGTGGCGGCCGCAGATCACGGAAGCCTCTGCCCGGCGATATATCGAGACGGACATCGGCGGGCGTTTCGTGGAGCGCTGCGGGGCAGACATGCTAGTCGCCCAGATCAACGGTGAAATTGCAGGCCAGATCCATTGCGTCGACGATTTTGTTGACGCTCTGCATGTCCGTTCCGGATTTCAACGAAAGGGCATAGGACGCAAGCTCGTGCAACGGGCGGAGCGGGACATGGCTGCAAAGCAGGTCCGGCAGGCACGGTTGGAAACGGACACCTTCAATGAGCAGAGCCAGAGCTTCTACAAAAGGCTGGGCTATATCGAATTGGGACGCTATTCGGTCTCTGACCCGTCCGCAGGCCGGTGCGCTTCAAAGCTGATGATGTCGTCATCTTTCTGCGGCGCTCGTCCATGCTCGTAGTTGCCTGACACGACCACGTCCGCAAACCCGGCAGCATTCAGGGCGAGCCCGAATTCATTGACGCCCCACCACCGCAGTTTGAACAGGTCGAGTTCGGTCGCCATCAGGTTTCCGCCTTGCCAGTGCTCATAGCGAAGGTGGGACAATGTTGTTTGCGCGACATAGTCGGTTTCCACCCGTTGGTCGGTCAGCGTGAGCAGACTGCCGTCGTCGGTGGTCCACGAACGGACAGAACCCGAGGGACCCAAGAAATTCCCGATTGGATCAAGGTCAAGGATCAACTTCCCATCGGGAAGCAAATGTTCATACAAGCGCTTCAACACCGCGCCTGCGGAGAGTGCGTTGGTGATCAACTGAAACGACCCTGCCGGGATGATGACAGCGGCAAAGCGCTTGTCATAGGCGAATGTCTCGAATGTCTGCTGCGTCAGGCTGACGGCGAGCTTTCGCTTCCGGCACTCATCTTGGCAATATTCGAGCATCTCGGCAGATGCATCAAAGCCCTCGACGGGGAACCCGGCTTCGATAAGGGGCACGAGAAGGCGGCCATTGCCGACGGCTGGTTCCAGAACGGGGCCACGACGGCACTGTTCAAGGCGCTGCCGATAGTACTCCTGATCCCCGAATGAGCGGCCTATTGGCTTGTCGAGGTCATAGACCCAAGAGGCGAGTTTCCCGTATCGATTTATCATCTCACTCCCATCCCCTCATGGTCTCGCCAGTCGAGAACCGACAGCTGATTGGTTTGATTTGAAAGCAATTTATCGTGCGGAGGAGCTGCGCAAATCCTCTGCGTCGTAGTGAGCATTGTCTGCGTGTTCGTTCTTCGCAGCACGTCCTTGCTGTTTGCGGTTGCATAAATAAACAACCGATGTATAGCGATGCCGAACCCGGCCATTACCAGGGAGGCGCGCGATGCTTAACATTCTTGACGTATTCGCGCTCGCCGGTTTCGGATTTCATCCACAGCATTAAGTCCTGCCGGGGCGAGCATCGCCGGAATCGCGTAGCCAACACCTGCGCAGTGAAGCGCATCATTGGACACGCCGATCCACTCAATCCAGATGCCGAGATGGTGGCGCGATCCTCTGCGCCCTCGCAGGAAAACTCTATCATGAAACAGGAAGTGCCGCCTCACCTTGGCGAGGCATCTTCGATATCCGTAAATCACATCGGTCGCGAGGACTATGATTGCGTTCGTTCTTTGCGCGTGAGCGAAGACCAGAGCTCATGTGTGGCAAGCAACAGGGATTCACTCGACGAGGCAGAAGACAACCCTGCCTGCGTATCGGGCCGGTGGCCGACACCTTCGATCCTGCGGGTCGGGGTCGAACGCGCGTCGCTCCTGTCCATGGTCGGACAAGGCTTCGGTGTTGCGTTGCTCGGCGCTGCATCGAGCCTGTCACCCGTTGAAGGCGTGCGCTTCCTGCCGGTTGCCGACGAGCCAGAACCTGTCGTGTTCTCAGCCGTGTGGTCGCCCTTCAACCAAAGCGCTGCCCTGAGAAACCTGCTCGATCTCGCAGACGAGATGACGCGATCCTCATAGCGGCAAATTCCCGTGGTCGAGTAGAAGGCATGGGTCGCGATGGTCGCGTGGCGGCCGATCATCGACCCCCCGCTCGGCTGAGAGGTCGGCGGCGTGTCCAAGGCGGATCGGTGTCGTGGCAGTTGGGTAGGCAGCGTGGACCATAGCTGTAGGCTCCACCACGGCCATTGATTTTAATAAGGTGCCTTACTATATGCCGCCAAATGAAAATGCTAGAGCGGAAACACCTTGCCTTGCTAGAGGAAGCCGAGCGGCGTGGCATCGCGTCGGTCGACAATCTGCGTGGTTGCTTCGAGATGCTGGCTCTGGCCGGAGCAATCGACAGGGACTGTGCGGCACGATTGGCTCCTTACCGTCTGTCGGAAGGCAAGTTCGTCCTTCTGTTTCTCCTGCATGGCCATGCGGACGGCTTGTCCCCGCATGATCTGGCGGAACGTGCGGGCGTCACTCGGGCGACGATCACCGGCCTTGTCGACGGGCTTGAGCGCGATGGCTTCATAGCTCGCCACTTCGGTCTTGAGGATCGCCGCAAGATCGCGGTCAGGCTTACCGACCTTGGACGGAAGACGGCCCATGACCTGTTCAATGAACATGCGACATGGATCGCCGCGCTCTTCGCAGGCTTCACCGCCGAGGAACGCAACGTCTTTAGCGGGCTCCTGCAACGCGTCTGGCGAAATCTCGCTGCTGGCGCGGAAAAAAGGCCGGAGGTGCATCCATGAGCGCAGGCAAGGTCAAAGGGCGCGGCGTCAAAGATATTCCGCCCGAACGTCTCGCCGAACTCAATGCCGGCGTTGAGGCTGCGACTTTGACGGAATGCCTTGCGGTCGATTTCGCAGCACTCATGAGAAACATTCTGCCGGAGATCGGAGACGATGCGCTGGCCGAGATCAGGAATAACGCATCGACAGGCATTTTGAAGCGCATGTCGATTACTGCGCGGGTGATCGAAAACCGGCTTGGGCTATCGACGCTCGAATACCTTGCTCGTCACCCGTCGGATACGGCGCGTGGCTGGGCCAGCTTCATGATCGGCAATACCGTGGACTTGGACCTTTCTGCGCGCCTCCATGCGATCCGCCCCTATGCCGACGATCCGCATTTCGGTGTGCGCGAATGGTCGTGGATGGCGGTCCGACCGCACCTCGTCGCCGATCTCGATAGAGCAATCACGTTGCTTTCCAAGTGGACGGTGGACCCGTCCGAACGCATTCGCCGCTTTGCGTGCGAAGCGATCCGTCCACGCGGCGTCTGGTGTGCCCACATCGCGGCGCTGAAAAAGCACCCCGAAATCGCGCTTCCCGTCCTCGAACCTCTGCGCGCCGATCCGGCCGTCTATGTGCAGGATTCTATTGCCAACTGGCTGAACGACGCCAGCAAGGATCGCCCCGATTGGGTGCAGGACCTATGCGTCCGCTGGTCGGCCGAAAGCTCCACTCCTGAAACCGCCCGCATCTGCAAGCGCGCGCTCAGGTCGATCAACACCAAAACCTGACATCATCGGAAGGCGAAGACATGGCCCATTATCTTGCTGAACTCTACACTCCGAAACAGGCGTGGCTGGACCTCACGGACGATCAGCGTCAGCAATTCTTCGCCGGGATCGGCTCGGCCATGCCGGCCCTGTCGGCACTCGGCGTCGAGGCGCTGGCGCTCGGAAAGGTCGATCAATCCAAGCTCCATGCGTCGAAGCACAGCTACTTCGCCGTATGGCGCTGCCCGGATGATGCGGCGCTGGAAGCGCTGGTGTCGGGGATCGCACAATCGGTTTGGCACGACTATTTCGACACGATCAACGCCGGCGGCGAAGGCACCGACTTCATGGGCCATCTCGCACAGCTTGGCCAGGCCGCATAAGGTGTTCTCCGATGCGGCGGAGTTCGTCCCCCCCGCACCATCTAAATTGAGACAAGAGTGAATGGCTGCGGTTGAGGAAAGCGGACCGGCAGCCCCGACATGCTCAAGGGATTCGCCCGCAAGGCCCGTGAACGCATACGGCTCGACGATGGTGGCTACCGCCGCGACCACCTACGCGCGCTGGCGCAGCGTGTCGAGGTCGCAGACGACGAGGTTCGCATCATGGGATCGAAGTCGGAATTGCTTCGAACGCTGGTCGCCGCTCCTAGCGTAGAAACGGCGGCGTTCGGCGTTTATAGTTCTGTTCTGAAATGGCGCGCCCTACAGGATTCGAACCTGTGACCGTTCGCTTAGAAGGCGAATGCTCTATCCAACTGAGCTAAGGGCGCCCCGGAGAAACCCGAGATCTCAGGACCACTTGGAAGCGGCGAAATTGTCGGCGTAGTTGTTGGGAACGAGGCGGCGCGGCTTCGGCTCCTCGATAACGTAGGCGATGCCCTCGCGCTCGGCGTAGGCGATCGCCTCCTCCCGGGTGTCGAAACGCAGCTTCAGCTGCTGCAGGGTATCGCCGGAGCCGACCCAGCCGACCAGCGGGTCGACCTCGCGCCGTTCCGACGGCTCGAACTCCAGCACCCATCCGGCGACGTTGGCCCGCCCCGACTGCATTGCGTTCCGGGCGGGTTTGAAGATCCGGGCCTTCGCCATGGCAACATCCTCGGCTGTGTTTCGCGTGCCGCGCGTGGTCGGGGTGATAGGATTCGAACCTACGACTTTCGGCTCCCAAAGCCGACGCTCTACCAGGCTGAGCTACACCCCGTGGCATGGAAAATATGGGGATGCGGCTCCCAAGGCAACACGTTTCAAAACGTCCGTTTTCAAGGAATTGTCGGTTTGGCGGGCGGCGTCGTCACCTTCATCCGGTCGCCTTCCTGAAGCTTTAGCTGCGCGGCGCGGCCGCCGGGGATCTCGAGCACCCAGCGCACCGGCACCGGCGTGGCGATCGGGGTTTCGTCGTTGGGCTTGGCCTCGGCGTGGATGTGGCGGATGATCCCGCCCTCGTCGACGAACAGCATGTCGAGCGGAATCCGGGTGTTCTTCATCCACATCCTCGCCATCGTCGGCTCGCCGTAGTCGAACAGCATGCCGGCGCCGGGATCGAGCACCTCGCGGTTCATCAAACCCTGGGCGCGCTCCTCCGGCGAGGTCGCGACCTCGACCTTGAAGGTGGCGACCGGGGCGGCGCCGTGCTCCAGCATCACCACCGCGGTCGGCGCCTCCGCGCGCGCGGAAACGCTCGCCAGCACCAGGGCGAACAGGGCGAAAATCGTCAGTCTCGGCATCGTCGGTCTCCGGCTTGATCTTGACCCGCTTCCGGCTCGGCACCATACAGGAAGCAGCGGCGCGTCGCCAGCGTCGCTGCCCACGGGGGGAGCCGCGACGGAGCGGCTGAGAGGTTCCCGGCCCGGAACGACCCCTAGAACCTGATCCGGCTCGCACCGGCGTAGGGAACGTGTACCGATGCCAGATTCGGCTCATCTTCCGGTTCCACCGGCCGTGCGCGTGTGCGGCGCGCGGGTGCGGCTCGGCCGCGCCGCGGTGTTCGACGGCCTCGACTTCTCCGCCGAGGCGGGGCGCTTCACCGGCATCCTCGGCCCCTCGGGCGTCGGCAAGACCACCCTCCTCAGACTGATCGCCGGGTTGATTCCCGCCGATGGAACATCCGTCGGCGATGAACGCGGCGGAAGCCTTTCGGGTTGCATCGCCTGGATGGCGCAGAAGGACCTGCTGTTGCCGTGGCTGACGGTGGCCGAGAACGTCCGCCTCGGCGCGCGCCTGCGCGGCGAGACGGCGGGGCGGGAGAAGGCTCGCGCCCTGCTCGCCGCGGTCGGCCTCGCGGATCGCGCCGACGACCGGCCGGACACCCTCTCGGGCGGCCAACGCCAGCGCGTCGCGCTCGCCCGCACGCTGATGGAGGACCGGCCGGTAGTGCTGATGGACGAGCCGTTCTCGGCGGTGGATCCGCTCACCCGCCTCGGCCTCCAGAACCTCGCGGCGCGGATGCTGGGCGGGCGCACGGTGATCTTCGTCACCCACGATCCGCTCGAAGCGCTGCGCCTCGGCCACGCGGTGCTGGTGCTGAACGGTACGCCCGCGACGGCGCGGCCGATCGCCCTGCCCGCCCTCGCCACCTGGCCCCGCGCCGCCGACGACCCGGCGGTGCTCGCCGCCCACGCCGAGATTCTGCGGGCGCTCGCGCCGGAGGCGGCGCGATGATCCGCCGCCTCGCCGCCGCCCTGATCCTCGTCGGCCTCTGGACTCTCGCCTGGGCGCTCGCCGGGCGGATGGAGTTCATCCTGCCGCCGCCCTGGCGGGTCGCCCAAGCGCTGTGGGAAAACCGCGACCTGCTCGTCGAACACGGCGCCATCACGCTGCTCGAAATCCTCGTCGGCCTCGGCATCGGCGCGGGCCTCGGCGGCCTCGCCGCGCTCAGCCTCGCGCTGTGGCGGCCCGCGGCGTTGTGGCTGTGGCCGCTGTTCGTCGCCACCCAGGCGCTGCCGGTGTTCGCGATCGCGCCGCTGCTGGTGCTGTGGCTCGGCTACGGCATGGCCTCGAAAATCGCGATGGCGGCGCTGATCATCTTCTTCCCCGTCGCGGCCGGGTTCTACGACGGCCTGCGCCGCACCGACCCCGATCTCCTCGACCTCGCGCGGACGATGAACGCCCGCCCCCTCGCGGTGCTGCGCTGCCTGCGCGTGCCCGCCGCCCTCCCCGGCCTCGCCTCCGGTCTCAAGATCGGCGCGGCGGTCGCGCCGATCGGCGCGGTGGTCGGCGAATGGGTGGGATCCTCCGCCGGGCTGGGCTTCCTGATGCTCCACGCCAACGCGCGCCTGCAGGTGCCGCTGATGTTCGCGGCGCTGTTTCTCCTCGCCGCGATGGCGATCGTTCTGCACGCCGCAATTGCGGCGGGCTTGCGCCGGGCCCTGCCGTGGGTGCACGATACCCTTGACGATCAACCGCATGCCAGGGATTGACCGACCGATGAGCTCTTCGATTTCGCGCCGCCTGTTCCTTGCCGGAGCCTCGCTTGCCGCCACGGCGCCGACCGCATTCGCCCAGCCGGCGCTGACGCAGAAACCCGCGACGCCGGAAGCGCTCTCGGTGGCGCTCGACTGGTTCGTCAACCCCGACCACGCGCCGCTGGTGGTGGCGAAGGAGGCCGGTTTCTTCAAGGACGCGATGCTCGACGTCACCCTGGTCGCCCCCGCCGACCCCAACGCGCCGCCGAAGCTGGTCGCCGCCAAGGAGGTCGACCTCGCGGTAAGCTATCAGCCGCAACTCCACCTTCTCGCCGAGGCGGGCCTGCCGATCGTGCGGATCGGCACCCTCGTGGCGACGCCGTTGAACTCCCTGGTGGCGCTCAGGAACGGCCCGATCAAGTCGATCGCCGATCTCAAGGGGCGCAAGGTCGGCTATTCGATCTCGGGGTTCGAGGAAGCGATTCTCGGAACGATGCTGCAAAGCGCGGGACTCACGATCAAGGACGTGACCCTGGTCAACGTCAATTTCTCGCTTTCGCCCGCGCTGCTGGCCAAGCAGGTGGACGCGGTGATCGGCGCGTTCCGCAACTTCGAACTCAACCAGATGGACCTCGAGAAGCGCCCGGGAATTGCGTTCTTCCCCGAGGAACACGGCGTGCCCGCCTACGACGAGCTGATCTACATCACCCACCAGCAGCGCCTCACCGATCCGCGCATCCGCCGGTTCTTCGAGGCGATCGAACGCGCCAGCCTCTACATCGTCAACCATCCGAAAGAGGCGTGGGCCGCCTTCGTCCGGCATGAAAAGGGCCTCGACACCGAACTCAACCGCCGCGCCTGGCGCGACACCCTGCCGCGCTTCGCGATGCGCCCCCAGGCGCTCGACCGGGTGCGCTACGTGCGCTTCGCCGACTATCTCTACAAGCTCAACCTGATCGGCCGCCAGGTGCCGATCGACCGTTACGTCGTCTCGCTCAACTAAGGCGCGAAAAACCGCCACCCGGCGGCCGCGCCGGGGCATTTTTTCTCCACGCCGGTATTGCATCCCAACCCGCCAAAAGATACATTTGGATCGGGGCCTTATCGGTTTTGCGAGGGCTGCGGAAGGGTGTCGCGGGCAGGATCGCCGGGCATATCGACACGTCACCCCACCCATGCAGGGACCGTGGATTGACTCCCCCGCTCCGTCCGACTAGCGTCTCCGCCGCCCGGAGAGCGCCGGACGGAGGCCAACGCAGGGAACGCCTCGGTATGAGCATCAGATCCATCCTCGTCCATCTTGCCAATGACGAGGAATACATGACTCGCCTTCGCGTTGCCTACAATCTGGCCTGTCGCCACAACGCCCTGCTGAGCGTCGTCTTCATCACCAATCCGATGCGTACCTACGCGGGCACCGAAGGTCGCACCGTCTCGGTCGGCTTCACCAGCGAGGTGGAGGACATCACCGCCGAGAAATCGAAGACGGTGGAAAACGAGTTCCAGCAGTGGTGCAAGCTGCACGACGTGCGCTACGAGTGGACCATGGTCGAAGGCGAGCACATCAAGGTGCTGGCCCAGCTCTCCCACTACCACGATCTCGCGATCGTCTCCCAGAGCGACCCGCAGAACCTCGAGGAAATGCTGTTCGCCGAGCTGCCCGACCAACTCGCGGCGGTCGGTTCCTGTCCGGTGATCGTGCTGCCGCACGGCCAGCGCCGGATGGTGCTCGGGCGGCGGATCCTCGTCGCCTGGAAGGAAACGGTGGAGTGCTCGCGCGCGGTGCGCGCGGCGATCCCGTTCCTGCAACAGGCCGAGGCGGTGACCCTGGTTTCCCGCGAGGGCGGCCGCGAGGCCGCGCGCTCGCTCGAAAAGATCGCCAACACCCTGCGCCTGCACGACATCGAGCCGGCGGTCCGGGCGCCGCAGCACGGCGCGCGCGCGGCCGAGGGCCGGGTACTCGAATACGCCCGGGAATCCCGCGCTGACATGATCGTGATGGGCGGCTCGGGCAACTCGCGCCTGCGCGAGCTGGTGCTGGGCGGCGGCACCCGGCGGCTGCTCACCAACGCCAACATCCCGATCTTCATGTCCCACTGATGCGCCCATGAAAAACGCCCCCGTCTCCGGGGGCGTTTTTCATGGGCGCGGGCGTGCTTCAGATGAAGAACAGCCAGATCAGCAGCGCGTAGATCGGCCCGAGAATGCCGAACGACCACAGCATGTAGCCGAAGAAGCTCGGCATCTTCACCCCGCGTTCCTCGGCGATCGACTTCACCATGAAGTTCGGCGCGTTGCCGACGTAGGTGTTCGCGCCCATGAACACCGCGCCGCAGGAGATCGCCATCAGCGTCGCCACCTCGCTCATCAGCAGATGCGCGTCGCCGCCCGCGGTGTTGAAGAACACCAGATAGGTGGGCGCGTTGTCGAGGAACGACGACAGGATGCCGGTGAGCAGGAAGTACATGTAGTTGATCGGCTCGCCCGAGGCGTCGGTGACGGCGTGGACCACCGGCGCGAGGGCGCCGTCGGCTCCGGCGCGCAAAATCGCGATCGCCGGAATGATGGTCATGAAGATGCCGAAGAACAGCTTGCCGACCTCGATGATCGGAAACCAGTTGAAGGCGTTGGCCGTGCGGCTTTCGCGGCTGGTGAGCTTCCACGACAGGTAGGCGATCAGCAGCAACAGGCCGTCGCGCACGACGTTCTGGATCTCGACCGGCACGTGATAGACCGGTATCGACCAACGGTAGGCGTGCGGCCACAGCCCGCTCATCAGCACCGCGCCGACCACGCCGCCGAGCAACAGGATGTTGATCTTGCCCTCGACGCCGATGCGGTCGTCGGGCTCGATCATCGGCGCCTCGCGATGTTCCTCGCCGCGGAAATACCAGTAGTCGAGGCAGAAGTAGATGCAGAGCAGCACCGCCACGGTCAGCAGCATCGGCAACAGCAGGTGCTGGGTGGTCCAGAAGAACGACACGCCCTTGAGGAAGCCGAGGAACAGCGGCGGATCGCCGAGCGGGGTGAGCGAGCCGCCGATGTTGGCGACCAGGAAGATGAAGAAGACGATGGTGTGGACTTTGTGCTGGCGGCGTTCGTTGGCGCGGATCAGCGGCCGGATCAGCAGCATCGCCGCGCCGGTGGTGCCCATCCAACTCGCGAGGAAGGCTCCCGCCCCGAGAAGCGCGGTGTTCAGCAGCGGCGAGCCGTGCAGCGCGCCGGTGATGCGCACGCCCCCCGCGACGGTGAACAGCGAGAACAACAGGATCACGAACGGCACGTATTCGAGAAGGACGGTATGCAACACTTCGTAGAGCACCGTCGACGGGCCGAACGCCAACAGCGCGGGAACCAGGAAGCACAGCGCCCAGAACGCCGCCACCTTGCCGAAGTGATTATGCCAGAAGTGCGGCATCAACAGCGGCAGCAGCGCGATCGAGAGCAGCATCGCGGCGAACGGCGCCGCCCACCAGAGCCCGAGCGTCGCGCCGTCGATATGCGGAGCGTCACCCGCCGCGAGCGCGACGGCTGGATCACACAGCACCGCCCCGCCGACGAGAGGGGCGACAATCGATGGCAGGATTATTCTCATACCGCTGATATTGTTTTGCCCTGATCCCGAAGATGCGAGGCTCTCGCCTCCCCCGGGGAAACCAAGCGGAAGCACCCAAGCGAGTGAAGTCTTGAGTATGCACGATCGCCCGGGACGGGGAAAGACGTTTCCGGAAAAAGCGCCGACGAAAGCGCGCCTTCCACTTTCGCCGCCCGGGGTCAGGACCCCGCCTTGGAACCGCCGGGCGTCCAGCGGCGAACGCTCACCGCCTTGCCGGTGGCGCTGACGGCGGTGCGGGGGCGCAGCACCTCGTCGACCCCCAGCTGTCCGCGCCCCTTGGCGGCGGCGGGTTTGGCGAGGCAGGCGGCAAGCGCCGCGAGCGGAATCTCGGCGCGTGGCCCTTCGGCGAGGGCGGCCTGAAACGGCGGCTGACGGGAGATGAGATCGCCGAGGTAATCGGCCGAGTGGCTGCCGAAGCGCCGCCAGATGCTGTCGAGAAACTGTTCGACGCGCTCGGGCGGCGGCACGGACTCGATATAGGGCCGCCCCGAGGCGTAGACGCGCCAGACGTCGGGTTCGACCGGCCCGGAGGACTCGACGACGAAGGTCGCGGGCATCAGCTTGGCGCCGCGATAGGCCACCGCGAAGTACCCCTGCGCGAGGTACATCAGGCGGTGGAGCTTGGTCGGCTGCAGGTACTCGCCGTCGTTGAGGGCGCGGTCGGTGAACCAGACGACGACGTCGAAGGTGGAGGCGACGGCGGAAGCGGACATGAAAAACTCAATGCAGACGGTCGTAACTGTCGCCGCCGACGCGGGCGAGACCGGCGAGCACGCGCAAATTCGATTCGTAACGCCGCACCCCGGCGGCGATCGCGTCGGGGAGCATGATCGGCTCGCTCTTCCAGTTCGTCAATTCGGCGGTGAACGCCTGGTCGAGATAGGCGACTTCGGCGTAGTGGAAGAAATCCGGCTGGCCCTCGCGGCGCTGCGGATCCTGCCGCTCGCGGCGCTCCTGCGGGTGATAGCCGTCGTCGTAGCGGACCGATTGCTCCTGCGGCCCCATCGCGTTGGAGCCGCCGGCATCGGCGACGCGGGGAAAGCTCACCGACGCGACGTTGCGTCCCGCGCTCGCGATCCTTCCGGTCGCGGCGGGTCCGAACGTCGGCGATGTCACTCTCTGGGCGGCGCTCAATCCATCCCCTGTTCCGGGCCGGCGGGAAAGACCTTCGCCCGCGGCGACGGCGTCGCAGAGAGGCCCTCTTCCCCGACGCCGAAAACTCTCCCGTCCCTCGTCATCGAATGTGACGCGTTCGACCGGTGGTTGTCAACCCGCGGTCACGGCGTGCCGTACAGACGGTCGCCCGCGTCGCCGAGACCGGGAACGATATACGACTTCTCGTTGAGGCGTTCGTCGAGCGCCGCGGTGACGATCCGCACCGCCGGAAACAGGCGGTTGATCTCGGCGACGCCCTCGGGCGCGGCGACCAGGGCCATCAGCACCGTCGCCTCCGGCCGTGCGCCGCGCGAAACCAGGAGGTCGAGGGCGTAGGCGGCGGAATGGCCGGTGGCGAGCATCGGATCGACCACCACCACGCCGCGCGCGCCGAGATCGGCGGGCAGGCGTTCGAGATACGGCACCGGACGCACGGTCTCTTCGTCGCGATACATGCCGAGGTGGCCGACGTCGGCCTCCGGCAGCAGGTCGAGCAGGCCGTCGGCAAGGCCGAGCCCGGCGCGCAGGATCGGAATCACCGCCGGAATCGGATCGAGTCGCCAGCCCCGGGTGGCGGCGAGCGGGGTCTGCACCACGGTTTCGGCGAGCGGCAGGTGGCGCGTCGCCTCGATCGCGAGGAGCGCGCCGACCTCCCGCATCAGCGTGCGGAATTCGGCGGTCGGAGTGGCGCGATCGCGCAAGCGGGTGAGCTTGTGGCGCACCAGAGGGTGATCCACTACGATCACGGACGGGGTTTCGGCCATCGGAAGATGCCTTTATCTTGCTTATGGTTTCAGACGAAGCCGCCGCTCTCGGCGGCCCCGGGCGAGGAGCAAAATGATGGAATTGGGTCTGAAAGGCAAACGCGCATTGGTGATGGGGGCTTCGCGCGGCCTCGGACGCGGCATCGCCCAGGCGCTCGCGGCGGAAGGCTGCGACCTGATCCTCGCCGCGCGCAGTGCGGAAAAGCTGCGCGACGCCGCCGCGCAGATCGAATCCCGCCACGGCGTCAAGGCGACGGTGGTCGGACTCGACCTCTCCGACACCGCCTCGGTGGTGGCGATGATCGACACCGTAAGGACCATGGGCGGCGTCGACGTCCTGCTCGGCAACGTCGGCGGTCCGCCGCCCTCGGGCGCGCTCGGCGTCGCCCCCGAAACCTGGCTCAAGCACTTCGAGAGCATGGTGCTCAACCTCATTCGCGTGATCGACGGTCTGGTCCCCGCGATGCGCGAAAAGAAGTGGGGTCGGATCATCACCATCACCTCCTCGGGCGTGGTGCAGCCGATCCCGACGCTGGCGATGTCCAACACCCTGCGCGCCTCGCTGGTCGCGTTCTCGAAGACCTTGGCGGGCGAGGTCGCGGCCGACGGCGTCACCGTCAACGTCGTGCTGCCCGGCCGCATCGGCACCGAGCGCGTCGCCGAGCTCGATCAGGCGGCGGCGGCCCGCACCGGCACCACCGTCGCCGAGGCGAGCGCCAAATCGGCGGCGACGATCCCGATGAAACGGTACGGCAAGGTCGAGGAGTTCGCGGCGGTCTGCGCCTTCCTCGCCTCGGTGCCGGCGGGCTACGTCACCGGCTCGATGGTGCGCGTGGACGGCGGCTTGATCGCCTCGATCTGACCGCACGGCGAGACCGCCGGACGGCCTTACGCAGCTCGAGGTTGCACCCCATCCCCCAGGGGTGGGGTGCCGATTTCCAGCCTTTCCGCTAGGCCTTTGATTCGCAAGCCCGCATCGTTCCTTGACTTCACCGTTTCAACAAGCCATTGTAACCCCACTCCACCCTCCGCGGCGTCCAGCGCAATGGTAATTCCGGTTCATCGGCCGGAGGGATCGGGAAATCCGGCGGGGGCCGGACAGTGCTATCGAGGGGACCAATGCAAGAAGAGCTGCAGAGCGCCGGGGAGACCTCGCCGCGCATCGAACCCCGGAAGCTCCTGGCTCTCGGCCTGATCGTCGGCGTTTCGGGTCTGGCGGTCGCGGCGGTTCTGGGATCGGGCACCTCGGACGCAGGTATCGGCCGCACCGATCAGCCCACCCTCCTGACCCCGCCCGCGATCGAGGAACCGGAGGCCTACACGCCGCGCGGCTACCTCTACGGCGGCAGCGAATATCTGCCCGACCCGGGCCGCCGCCACCGCGAGTCCGATCGCGGCGAGACCGTCAGCCTGCCCGACGGACCGCAGAGCCGCGAACTCACCGTGCAGGTGTTGCCGGGCGACACCCTCGGCCAAATTCTCGACCGCAACGACGTCTCCCGCCAGGACGGTTTCGACGCGATCTCGACCCTCAAGTCGGTATTCGATCCGCGCCGTCTGACCCCGGGGCAAAGCGTCACCCTCGGCCTCGTCGAGAGCGACGGCGGCGTCACCCTGGCGCGCCTGCTGATCGAGGCCGAGCCCGGCCGCCGCAGCTTCGTCGAACGCCAGGACACCGGCAAATTCTCCGCGGGCGAAGAGCACGACCCGATCACCACCGAGACGATGGCGTATTCCGGCGTGATCGACAGCTCGCTGTTCGCCGCGGGCGAGCGCGCGGGCGTCTCGCCGACGGTGCTGTCGCAGTTGATTCAGCTCTTCTCCTACGATGTCGACTTCCAGCGCGACATCCAGAAGGGCGACCGCTTCGAGGTGATGGTCGACCGCCGCACCCTGCCCGACGGCACCAAGGTCGGCGACGGCGAGATCGACTACGCCTCCCTCACCCTGTCCGGCGAAAAGCTGGTGCTCTACCGCTTCGAGGACGCGTCCGGGTTGGTCGACTACTACAACGCCAAGGGGCAGAGCGTGCGCAAGGCGCTGCTCAAGACCCCGGTCGACGGCGCGCGCATCACCTCCGGCTTCGGCATGCGCAACCACCCGGTGCTCGGCTACTCGAAAATGCACAAGGGCGTCGATTTCGCCGCGCCGATCGGCACGCCGGTCTACGCCGCGGGCGACGGCGTGATCGAGAAGGCGGGACCGTGGAGCTCCTACGGCAACTACCTGCGGATCCGCCACACCAACACCTATTCCACCGCCTACGGCCACCTCTCGGGCTACGCCAAGGGAATTTCCTCGGGCGTGCGGGTGCGTCAGGGGCAGGTGGTGGCCTATTCCGGCAACACCGGCCGCACCACCGGGCCGCACCTCCACTACGAGGTTCTGATGAGCGGCGAGCAGGTCAACCCGCTCAAGATCAAGATGCCGTCCGGCCGTGCACTGGCGGGCAACGAGCTGCGCAAGTACCAGAACCTCCGCGCCGCGCTCGACCGTACCTTCGCGAGCCTCGGCGGGACCGGCGCGGTTGCCGCCGCAGCCCCGGCGGACGCGCCCAAGGCGCGCTGAACGCCGACGCCGCGATGCCGAAACGGCCCCTTCCGGGGCCGTTTTCGTATGCGCGCAACGGTTCGGCCTTGGGAATTTCTGCGCCCGGCGGTAGAATTGCGATACAGGACATGCGTACTCCACAACTCGGGAGGACAACATGACCAGCACCAGAACCGGCAGCGTCACCATCGACGTCGAGGCCGGTCTCATCAACATCACCGACGTCGTCCGCGCGCCGATCAAAGCCGCGTGGACGTGCCTGACCAACCGCCGCCACATTCGCGAATGGTGGGGCGACCACGTCGATCTCGAACTCCACCCCGGCGGCGCGTTCGAGGAACTCTGGAGCGATCCGGAAGGACGCCGCGCCCGCGCCTTCGGCACCGTGCACGAAGTCAGCGCGCCGTTCACGCTGGTGCTCGACTGGCGCGAGGACGACTGGCCCTACACCACCATCGTCGTCCTGCGCCTGCGCGACCTCGGAACCTCGACCGCGATCTCGGTGACTCACAAGAACTGGCCCACCCCGGCAGACGACGCGGTGCGGGACACCATGGCCCGCCACTACCACGCATGGAAGACCGCGCTCGCCCGTCTCAAGGCCTATGCCGCAGCGCCGCGCGCGGCCGCCGACTAGCGCGCCAGCCGTGCGAGACTGTTGATCATGTCGACGAGATCGAGCACGCGCGGCAGATAGTGGTCGGCGATCAACGGCGAGAGCGGCGCGCCGTCGCCATGGCCGAGATCGCGCGCCATGCCATCCACCAGTCGCTCCAGGCGGCGCCGGTGGAGCCCGAGGCGGCGCTGCAACGGATCGGCGGCCAGCCCCGCGAACGCGCCGAGGGACGCCATCGCCACCAGCAATGCGCCGCCGGTCGCGAGCGTCAGGAACGGCGTCGCCGCCGCCGGAAACGCGGCGTACCACAACCCGCCGATGCCGCTCCCGAGCGGAAACGCCGAAACCGCAAGGGTATTCGCCAGCGCCCCCGAGAGCACCGGCGTGAGGCTCAGAACGCCCGGCGTGAAGGCGTGGAAAGCGCCCGCGCCGAGGCCGACCGCGCCCATCTGCAAGGCCACCTCCGCCATCGCCGCGCGCCCCGCCGCCGCCTGGGCGAGGACCTCGCCGACCGCGGTGCGGAACTGCGGATCGTCGGCATGGGCGGCGATCAGCGCCTCGACCTCGCGGAGACCGGCGCGCAGGCGCGGATCGTCGAGAATCTCGCGGGCGAGTGCGTCGGTCTCGGACAGGATGCGGCCGTCGTCGCCCTTCACCGGCAGTTCGAGGAACTCGCTCATCAGCAGGAAGTTGACCCGACGCCCGACTTCGGTATCGAGAATCAGCCGGGTGCGCGCGGCGCGCTCCAACCATGCCGGAGGACGCAGGCCCACCCGGCGGGTGACCCACGCCGCCGCGCCGCCGCCCCGGCGCAACGCGAACTCGGGCAGGGAAACCGCGATGTTGTAAGGGGCGCGCAACATGTCGAAGCCGAAGGCGTGGCGGTGGATCGCGAGCGAGCCCTTGAGGGTGAAGTGGGTATCGACGAACGGCGCGATCCGCCGTCGCCGCGAGGCAACGTAGCGCCCGGCGGCGGCGCGCACCAGTTTCTCCGCCTCGGCGGGGGTGATCGCCACGGCGGGCGGTCGCCCGCCCGCCGGAACCGGCAGTCCGCCGCTCATGCCGCCCAGGCCGACGCAGGGCGGCCGTCGATGGTGAGGCCGGACTCCTCGGCGTCGATCCGCACCACCCCGCCCTCGACGATCGACCCTTCGAGCAGGCACATCGCCAGCGGATTTTCGAGGGCGCGCTGGATCAGTCGCTTGAGCGGCCGCGCGCCGTAGACCGGGTCGTACCCCCGCTCCGCCAGCCACGCCTTGGCGGCGTCGGAGACGTCGAGGCCGATGTCGCGGTCGGCGAGGCGCTTCTCCAGCCGCGCGAGCTGGATCTCCACCACGCCGGCCATGTGCTCGGGGGCAAGGCGGTGGAACAGCAGGATCTCGTCCAGGCGGTTGAGGAACTCGGGGCGGAAGGCCTCGCGCACCACCGCCATCACCCGGTCGCGCACCAGCCCGGATTCCTCGCCCGGGGGCTGCGCCGCCAGGACCTCGGAGCCGAGGTTGGAGGTCATCACGATCAGGGTGTTGGCGAAGTCCACGGTGCGCCCCTGGCCGTCGGTGAGGCGGCCGTCGTCGAGCACCTGGAGCAGCACGTTGAAGACGTCCGGATGCGCCTTCTCCACCTCGTCGAACAGCACCACCTGATACGGCCGCCGCCGCACCGCCTCGGTGAGCGCGCCGCCCTCGTCGTAGCCGACGTAGCCCGGCGGCGCGCCGATCAGCCGCGCGACCGCATGCTTCTCCATGTATTCCGACATGTCGATCCGCACCATCGCGGTCTCGTCGTTGAACAGGAACGCCGCGAGCGCCTTGGTCAGCTCGGTCTTGCCGACGCCGGTGGGGCCGAGGAACAGGAACGAGCCGATCGGCCGGTTGGGGTCCTGCAACCCCGCGCGCGCGCGCCGCACCGCGTTCGACACCGCGGTCACCGCCTCGGCCTGGCCGATCACCCTGCGGCCGAGTTCGGCCTCCATGTGGCGGAGCTTCTCCTTCTCGCCCTCCAGCATCTTGTCGACCGGAATGCCGGTCCAGCGCGCCACCACCTGGGCGATGTGCCGCTCGGTCACCACCTGATCGAGAATCCGGTTCGAGGCCGCCGCCTCGGCGTCCTTGAGCCGAGCTTCGAGGGCGGGGATATCGTTGTAGAGCAGGCGCCCCGCCTCCTCGTAGCGGCCCTCGCGCTGGGCGCGCTCGGCCTGGATGCGCAACTGGTCGAGCTGCTCCTTGACCTTGGTGCTGTCCGCCAGGGTCGATTGCTCGCGCTTCCACTGCGCGGTCAGCGCGGCGGACTGCTCGTCGAGTTCGGCGAGTTCCTCCTCGAGCTTCTCCAGCCGTTCCTGCGAAGCCGGGTCGCTCTCCTTCTTCAACGCCTCGCGCTCGATCTTGAGCTGGATCAGGCGGCGGTCCACCTCGTCCAGTTCCTCGGGCTTGCTGTCCACCTGCATCCGCAGACGGCTGCCCGCCTCGTCCATCAGGTCGATCGCCTTGTCGGGCAGGAAGCGGTCGGAGATGTAGCGGTCGGAAAGCGTCGCCGCCGCCACCAGCGCGGAATCCGAGATCCGCACGCCATGGTGCAGCTCGTACTTCTCCTTGATTCCGCGCAGGATCGAGATGCTGTCCTCGACCGTTGGCTCGGACACGAACACCGGCTGGAAGCGCCGCGCCAGCGCCGCGTCCTTCTCCACGTGCTTGCGATACTCGTCGAGGGTGGTCGCGCCGACGCAGTGCAGCTCGCCGCGCGCGAGCGCGGGCTTCAACAGGTTGGAGGCGTCCATCGAGCCTTCCGCCGCGCCCGCCCCCACCAGGGTGTGCATCTCGTCGATGAACAGGACCACCTCGCCCGCCGCCGACTGCACCTCGGTGAGCACGCCCTTCAGCCGTTCCTCGAACTCGCCGCGAAACTTCGCGCCCGCCACCAGCGCGCCCAGATCGAGCGCCAGCAGGCGCTTGTCGCGCAAAGAATCCGGCACGTCGCCGTTGACGATGCGGAGCGCCAGCCCCTCGACGATCGCGGTCTTGCCGACGCCCGGCTCGCCGATCAGCACCGGATTGTTCTTGGTGCGGCGCGACAGGACCTGAATCGTGCGACGGATCTCCTCGTCGCGGCCGATCACCGGGTCGAGCTTGCCGTCGCGCGCCCGCGCGGTGAAGTCGAGCGTGTATTTCTTCAGCGCCTCGAACTGATCCTCGGCGTTCGCGGAATTGGCGGCGCGGCCCTTGCGCATTTCGCGGATCGCGGCGTTCAGGCTCTGCGGCGTCACCCCGCCGCTCTTCAGCGCCGCGCCCGCCTTGGTGCCCTCAGCAAGCGCCAGGGCCAACAGCAGATATTCGGCGGTGACGTAACCGTCGCCCGCCTTGGTAGCGGCGGTCTGCGCCTGATCGAGCACCCGCACCAGCGACGGCGGGGTGTAGATCTGCCCCGACCCGCCCTCGACGCGCGGCTCGCGCTCCAGCGAAGCCTCGACCGCGGCCTTTGCCGCCTGCGGGTCGCCGCCCGCGGCGCGAATCAGGTTGGCGGCCAGTCCCTCGCCATCGTCGAGCAGCGCCTTCAACAGGTGCTCGGGCAGGAACTGCTGGTGGTTCATGCGGATCGCGGTGTGCTGGGCCGCCTGCAGGAAGCCCTGCGCACGCTCTGTGAACTTCTCGATATCCATGATGTTCGTCCCTCTTCCGGCGACTGTCCCGGCCGCCCCGTCAGGCGACGGCCGATCCCGTCAAACCATATGGATACCCCCGCCCCGCTCCCGCAAGTCCCGTCTCGCGCAACGAAAAGGCCGCCTCCCCGGCGCGGGGAAGGCGGCCTGTTCCGGTGCGGGACACGGCGCTCAGACGGCGATCGGATCGGCGTTCTCGGCCTCGGCCTCGGGCTGCTGACGCGCGGCCGGGCGAATCACCTCCACCACCGCCTCGTCGGACTCTTCCTCGGCGGTCTCGTCCTCGCCCTCGCTCTGATCGGGCTGCGGCCCGTCGGCGCCGTCGGCGGCGGCCGGCGAGAGCACCCGCGGCGGACGCGGCTGGGTGTTCTGGATGATGCGGAAATAATGCTCGGCGTGCTGCAGGTAGTTCTCGGCGAGAACCCGGTCACCCTGCCCGGCGGCGTCGCGCGCCAGGGCCAGATACTTCTCCATCACCTGATGCGCCGAGCCGCGGATGCGCACGCTTGGGCCGTTGCTGTCGTAGGTCTGATTGCGGGACGGGCCGCCGCCGCCTTTGCGCTGCTGGCCCGGCATGCGGCCCCGGGGCCGCGGCTTCTGATTGTTGGAATGCTGTTTCATGACAACCGCGTAAATAAAACAATGGGTTAATGTCTCGTTGCGCCGAAGCGCCTCGCAAAGCGGCATGCTTCGCGGTCGAGGAAGCGGACGCGCTTCCTCCGCCTACCGGGCGGGCCCCGGCGGAACGACGTCATGACGGCGTCCATCCCCCCGTGTGATTCCCAAAAAGGAATCCGGCGTCACGGATGCATATGTGCCAGGTCGCTTCGCGCCGCGCGGTTCCCTCCGCCCTCAACACCGGGCCCCGAAAGCCCGACGGACCCTCCCCGAGAACCGGTCCGTCCGTTGCAGCGACCGCGCGCGAACGTTGGAACCGTAGCCGCAACCGGGCCGCATTCCAACCGTTTTTTCGCATTTTCTGCCGGTTTTTTACGGAGCTGGCGCGAACGCCACAACCGCCCGGTCGACCCCGCCGAGATCGGCGCGCACGCCGCCCGGCCGAAGCCCCGCCGCACCGAACAAAGCGGAAACCGCGTCCGCCTGGCCGATCCCCACCTCGAACGCGGCGACGCCGCCGGGAACCAGCAGCTCCGGCACCTGCGGGCACAACAGGCGATAGGGATCGAGACCGTCCGCCCCGCCCGCAAGAGCCGCGTGCGGATCGTAGACCCGCACTTCCGGCTCCAAGCCGGGCACGTCGGCATCGGGTATATAGGGCGGATTGGCGATCACCGCATCGAACCGGCCCAGCCCTTCTCGCCACCCTGGGTTGCGCCAGTCGCGCACCACGAACTCCGCCCGTGGCGTCAGCCCCAGCGCCGCCGCATTCTCCGCCGCCACCGCCACCGCGCCCGGCGCCGCGTCCACCCCCACGCCGGTCGCCCCCGGCCGCTCCGCCAGCACCGCCAGCAGCAGGCAGCCGGTGCCGGTGCCGAGATCGAGTACCCGCGGCCGAGGCGCATCGCCCAGCCCCTCCAGCAGCGCCGCCACCACCGTCTCGGAATCCGGCCGAGGATCCAGCGTCTCCTCTCCCAGCCGGAACTCCAGCCCCCAGAATTCCCGCACCCCCAGAATCCGCGACACCGGCTCCCGCGCCGCGCGCCGTCGCACCGCCGCCTCCACCCGCGCCCGCTCCGCTTCGTCCACCGGGTGCTCCGGATGCGCCAGCATCGCCGCCATGTCGACGCCCAACACCGCCCCCACCAGCACCCGCGCGTCCCGCCGCGGACCCTCGACCCCTGCCGCCCGCAACGCCTCCGTCGCCCACGCGACGACCTCTCCGAGCGTCATGGCACCCCCCCATCGCGGCACGCGGTCATGACGCCTCGAAGGCGGCGAGGCGGGCGGCCTGGTCTTCGGCGATCAGGGGGGCGATGACGTCGTCGAGGGCGGAGCCGTCGACGATCTGGTCGATCTTGTAGAGGGTAAGGTTGATGCGATGGTCGGTGACGCGGCCCTGGGGGAAGTTGTAGGTGCGGATACGTTCCGAACGGTCGCCGGAACCGACCTGAGCGCGGCGGTCGGCGGAACGGGCATCGACCTTTTCCTGGTGGGCGTGGTCGTAGAGACGCGCGCGCAGCACCTTCATCGCCTTGGCCTTGTTCTTGATCTGCGAGCGTTCGTCCTGGCACTGGACGACCACGCCGGTCGGCAGATGGGTGATGCGCACCGCGGAATCGGTGGTGTTGACGTGCTGGCCGCCCGCGCCCTGGGACCGATAGGTGTCGATGCGCAGATCGCCGTCCTTGATCTCGACGTCGACGTCCTCGACTTCGGGGAGAACGGCGACGGTGGCGGCGGAGGTGTGGATGCGCCCTCCCGCCTCGGTGGCGGGCACGCGCTGGACGCGGTGGACGCCGGATTCGAACTTGAGGCGCGCGAACACGCCGTGACCGGAAACGCTGGCGACGACTTCCTTGATGCCGCCGATGCCGGTTTCGTTGAGGTCCATCACCTCGACCCGCCAGCCCTTGAGGGCGGCGTAGCGCTGATACATGCGGAACAGATCGGCGGCGAACAGCGCCGCCTCCTCGCCGCCGGTTCCGGCGCGAACCTCGAGGATCGCGTTGCGCGCGTCGTCGGCATCCTTGGGCAGGAGCGCGAGGCGCATGCCGGCCTCGATTTCCGGCAGGCGATGACGGCAGGCGGCGGCCTCCTCCTGCGCGAGGGCGCGCAACTCGGCGTCGCCGTCGCGCGCCATCGCCTCGGCGTCGGCGAGGTCGGTCCGGGTCTTCTTCCAGACTTCGATCAACTCGACGACCGGCGCGAGTTCGGCGGCCTCGCGGGAGAGCGCGGCCATCGTCGCGGGGTCGAGGTTGGGGTCGGAGGCGAGCCTGCCGGTCGCCTCCTGATGTCGGCGCAGGACCTG
This sequence comes from uncultured Alphaproteobacteria bacterium, assembly GCA_900079695.1. NCBI lineage: Bacteria > Pseudomonadati > Pseudomonadota > Alphaproteobacteria > uncultured Alphaproteobacteria bacterium. The sequence goes on along the minus strand of LT599022.1, from coordinate 221,352 downwards.
TTCGAGCTTGTCCTCAAATGCCACCGACGGCGACCTCCGGCACGCCCGCAAGCAACGCGCGCAGGCTCTCCTCCATGCGGTCGAGCGCGACCGTGACCTGCTCGCCGGAATCGAGATCGCGCAGGGTGACGGCGCGGGCGAGACGTTCGTCCTCGCCGAGGATCACGGCGACCCGCGCGGCGACCTTGTTGGCGCGCTTCATCCGCTTGCCCATGTTGCCCGAGAACCCGAGGTCGACGGCGAACCCGGCCCGGCGCAGGCGTTCGGTGAGAACCATCGCCTCACGCTTGAGCAGCGGATCGGCCCCGGCGGGGATCATCGCCACCGGACGCCCGGCGGCGGGCGGCTCGGCGAGCAGCATCGACAGGCGTTCGACGCCCGCGGCCCAGCCCACGCCCGCGGTGGCGGGGCCGCCCATGGTCTTGATCAGACCGTCGTAGCGGCCGCCCGCCATCACCGTGCCCTGGGCGCCGAGGGCGTCGGTGGTGAATTCGAAGGCGGTGTGGCCGTAATAGTCGAGGCCGCGCACCAGCCGCGGGTTCTCGACGAAGTCGATGCCGAGGTCCATCAGGCCGTTCTTGAGATCGTCGTAGAACGTCCGCGAGGCGGCGTTGAGGTATTCGCCGAGAAGCGGCGCATCCGCGATCACCTCGCGGTCGCCCTCGTCCTTGGAATCGAGGATGCGCAGCGGATTGCGTTCGAAGCGGTCGCGGCTGTCGGCGGAGAGCTTGCCGACGTGCCCGGCGAGATAGCCGACCAGGGCGACGCGGTAGGCGTCGCGGCTCTCGGGGTCGCCCAGGGTGTTGAGTTCGAGGGCGACGTTGCCGCGCAGGCCGAGGCCGTCGAGGATGGCGCGGCCGAGCGCGATCACCTCGACGTCGGCCTGCGGATCGGGCACGCCGATCAGCTCGACGCCGATCTGATGGAACTGGCGCTGGCGGCCCTTCTGCGGGCGCTCGTAGCGGAACATCGGTCCGGCGTAGAACACCTTGAACGGCGTCTCGTTGGCAAGGCCGTTGGAGATGAAGGCGCGCGCGATGCCCGCCGTGCCCTCCGGCCGCAGCGTCAGGCTTTCGCCCTTGCGGTCGGCGAAGGTGTACATCTCCTTGGTGACGATGTCGGAGGTATCGCCCAGGGTGCGGGCGAAGACACCCGAGAATTCGAAGATCGGCGTCGCCATCTCGGCGAAGCCGTAGCGGCTCGCGGTGACGCGTCCGGTTTCGACGACGTGGCGGAAGGCCCGCATGTCTTCGGGGAGGAGGTCGTGCGTCCCGCGCACCGGCTGGAGGGTGGACACCCCGGAATTCCTTTCTTCAGAGATTCACTTCGTGGCGGCGATGCGTTTTTCCACCAGATCGACGAGATGGTCAACGATCGCCTCGGTCTCGACGGTGTGATGCGGCACCCCCGCGAGAAAGACCTTATGGGTGCGTTTGCCGCCGCCGGTGAGGCCGATCTCGGACGAGCGCGCCTCGCCCGGGCCATTGACGACGCACCCGAGCACCGAGAGGGTGATCGGTTCGACGATGTGCTCCAGGCGCTTTTCCAGCTCGGCCACCACCTTGGTGACGTCGAAGCCCTGGCGCGCGCAGGAGGGACAGGCGACGATGCGGACGCCGCGATGACGCAGATCGAGCGACTTCAGGATGTCGAAGCCGACGCGGATCTCCTCCTCGACGTCGGCCGAGAGCGACACGCGGATGGTGTCGCCGATGCCCTTGCGCAGCAGCCAGCCGATGCCGAGGGCGGACTTCACGGTTCCGGCGCGCAGGCCGCCCGCCTCGGTGACGCCGAGGTGCAGGGGATAGTCGCAGACCTCCGCGAGCTTCTCGTAGGCGGCCATGGCGAGAAAGACGTCGGACGCCTTGACCGAGATCTTGAACTCGCGGAAATCGAGGTCTTCGAGGATGCGGGCGTGCATCAGCGCGCTTTCGACCATCGCGTCCGGATTGGGTTCGCCGTATTTCTCCAGCAGATCCTTGTCGAGCGACCCGGCGTTGACGCCGATGCGCATCGAGCAGCCGTTGTCCTTGGCCGCCTGCACCACCGCCCTTACCCGTTCGGGCGAGCCGATGTTGCCGGGATTGATGCGCAGACACGCCGCGCCCGCCTCGGCGGCCTCGATCGCGCGCTTGTAGTGGAAGTGGATGTCCGCCACCACCGGCACCGAACAGCCGCGCACGATATCCTTCAGCGCCCGGGTGGAGTCCGCGTCGGGGCAGGAGACGCGGACGATGTCCGCCCCCGCCGCCTCCATGCGGCGGATCTGCGCCAGCGTCGCCTCGACGTCGGCGGTGAGGGTGTTGGTCATCGACTGCACGGTGATCGGGGCATCGCCGCCGACCAGCACCGAGCCGACGCGAATCTGGCGGCTCTTGCGGCGCGCGACCTTGCGATAGGCGGTATCGCTCAACTCTGGCCTCACTGAATTCGGGGATGGGTAGCCCTCAGGTGGGGGCTCAGCGCCGCCCCCGCAACCGCTCCGGATCGAGCGGCACGTCGCGCACCACCTGACCGGGGGCACCGAGCGGCGCGACCTTGCCGCCGTCGACGACCACGTCGAGGCCGCCGGCATTGCCGGTCATCAGCGTCAGGCCCGGGCGATTGGGCACGCGGAAGCGGTCGCCCGAGTGCAACAGACGGGTCAGCAGCAGACTGCCGTTCTCGGTCACCTGCACCCAGCTGTCGGCGGTGGCGACCAGTTCGACGCGGGCACCCGCGTTCTCCTCGCCGTAGACCCGGGCGGTACGGGCGACGGTTTCCGGCCCCACCGGCGCGCCGTCGGCACTTTCCTCGACGCTCGGCCGCGGCGGCGGCGCAGGCAGCGTGGCAGGCTTCGGCGCTTCGGCGGCGGGCTTCGGCGGTTCCGCCGGCTTTGCGGTTTCCGTCTTCGGCGGCACGGCCGGCGCGGGCGGGGGCGTCGGCTTGGCGATCTCCGGCTTCGGCGGAACGACCGGCGCGGGCTTCGGCGCTTCGGCGGCGGGCTTCGGCGGTTCCGGCGGCAGCGGGGCGGCGGGCTTCGCGGCCTCCGGCGGCACTGCCGGAGCGGGTGCGACGACCGGCGGCACGACGGACGGCGGCGCGACCGGAGCGGGAACCGCCGGGCTCGGCGCGACCGGCACCGGAGAAGCCGCGGTATCGGGCGCGACGGCCTGGCTTTGCGGCCGCTCGGGGGTATCGATGGTTTCGTTGAGGGCGGCGGGCAGCTTCGGCAGCAGGGTCGTGCTCTCGTTGCCGGACAGCAGATACCACGCGGCGAATAGCAGTCCGGCAACCACCACCACGCCGGTGAGGATCGAGCCGATCGGCAGGCCGAGGGTCTTCACCGGCGTCGGAAAGTTCACCGGCTGCGGCGCGAGCTGCGGCTGGGTGCCGGTTTCGAGCTTGAAACGGCGCACCATCTCCTTGCCGTCCAGGCCGAGCTGCTCGGCATACGAACGGATGAACCCGACCGCATAGGTGCCGCCAGGCAGGGATTCGTAATCGCCCGCCTCGATCGCCTCGAGATAGGAGACGCGAATGTGCAGGGTATCGGCGACCGCGCCGAGCTCGACGCCGAGCCGCAGGCGCGTCGCGTGCAGGAGCGCGCCGACGCTCCCCTTTTGCGAACCGGTTTCCGCCGGCGCGGCAACCGGCGTCGGCGTGTTGTCTGTTTCCACGATACCTTCCTTCTTGACCCCTGTCCCCTCCGCCGCTCCACGGTCCCCGGGGTCGCGGCGAGCAGCTAGTATGTCCGCAACCGGACGCCCATGCAATCCCGGATATGGCCGGGAAAGACACCGGGCGACACGGACAACTCTTTGATTTTTAATATTTCAAGGGATCTGAACGGCGTGATCGCGGGCGTAGCCCGCAAGGGCGGTGCGAACGCTGCGGGCGGAACCGCGAATTAGCCGGCGCACCACCCGGCCGGTGTCTTCGGCGTGCATGCTGAGCACCGCCGCCTTGACCGGGCCGACCGCCGGACCGTTCACCGACAGCTTGCGATAGCCGAGGCCGACCAGCGCCATCGCATCGAGCGGGCTCGCGGCCATCTCGCCGCACAGCGAAACCGGCACCTCCGCCGCGTCGCAGGCGGCGCGGATGGTGTCGAGCGCGGCGAGGAACGGCGGCGAGAGAAGGTCGTACCGCTCCGAGATGCGCTGGTTGCCGCGATCGCGGGCGAACAGGAACTGGGCGAGATCGTTGGAGCCGACCGACACGAAATCGACGCGGGCGAGGAGCTGCGGCAGCTGAAACGCGAGCGACGGCACTTCGAGCATGCAGCCGACCCGGAGCGCGCTGGGAAGCGGCTCGCCGCGCCTCTCCGCACGCGCGAGTTCGAGGTCGAGGATGCGTCGCGCGGCGTCGAACTCGGCGACCTCGGCGATCATCGGGAACATCACGTGGAGGGGCCGCCCACCCGCGGCGCGGATCAGCGCACGCAACTGATGGCGCATGATCGCCGGATGGTCGAGGGTGATGCGGATCGACCGCCAGCCCATCGCCGGGTTCTCCTCCCCGGCGTTCTGCCAGTAGGGCAGCATCTTGTCGCCGCCCACGTCGAGGGTGCGGAAGCACACCGGGCGGCCCGCCGCGGCGTCGATCACCGCGCGGTAGAGGGTGGTCTGCACGTCGACGTCGGGCGCGTCGGCGCGCACCATGAACGGCAGTTCGGTGCGGTAGAGGCCGATGCCGTCGGCGTTGACCTCGTCGAGCATCGGCAGGTCGGCCAGGAGCCCGGCGTTCATGTGCAGCTCGACGAGATGGCCGTCCTTGGTGCGTGCGGGAAGATCGCGCAGGGTGGCGTAGGCGCGCTGCTTCTCCAGCCGCATCTTGACGGTGGCGACGAAGGTCGCGGCGACGTCCTCGCTCGGGCGGATGAACACCGAGCCGTTGTCGCCGTCGACGATCACCGGATCGCCCGCGCCGATGGTGCCCACCACCTCGGGCACGCGCGCCACCATCGGCACGTTGAGCGCGCGGGCGATGATCGCCACGTGCATGCTGGGCGAGCCTTCCTCCAGCACCACGCCGCGCAGCCGCGCGAGGTCGTAGTCGAGAAGATCGGCGGGGCCGAGGGTGCGCGCCACCAGGATCGCGTGCTCGGGCATCGCCTTGCGCTCCATCGGGTCGTGACCCATCAGATGGAGCATCAGCCGGTCGGTCAGGTCCTCGAGGTCGTGCAGCCGTTCGCGGATGTAGGGGTCGACGACCGCCTGCATCCGCGCGCGGTTCTCCTCCTGCGCGCGCTGCACCGCCGCCTCGGCCGAGAGGCCGCCGGAAATGTGGGTGCGGATCCGCTCGATCCAGCCGCGGTCGGCGGCGAACATGCGGTAGGCTTCGAGGATGTCGCGATACTCGCTCTTGCCGATCTCCTCGGCGGCGAGCATTTCGTCGAGCGCGAGGTGCATGCGTTCGAGCGCCTCGTCGAAGCGCCGCGCCTCGGCCTCCGGGTCCTCGCCGACCATGTGCTTGACGAACGGCACCTTACGGTGGAGATAGGCGACACCGACGCCGAGCCCCGGCGACAGCTTGAGGCCGTTGATGCGGAGCGGCACCAGCGCGTTGCCGTCGACCGGAATCTGCTCGCGGCGGTCGATCAGGTTGCCAGCGGTGAGCAACTCCGCCAGCACCATCGCCACGGTTTCGAGGGCCTCGGTCTCCTCCGGCGCGAACGGGCGGGCCTCGGTGGTCTGCACCACCAGCACGCCCGCCACCCGGGCGGTGCGCACGATCGGCACGCCGAGGAACGAGCGATAGGGCTCCTCGCCGGTTTCCGGCCGGTAGGCGAAGTTGGGATGGCTCCAGGCGTCCTCGAGCGCGAGCGCCCGGGGGTGGGCGGCGATGAAGCCGACCAGGCCCTCGCCGACGCGCAGGCGCGTCATGTGCACCGCGGTCTTGCGCAGGCCCTCGGTGGCGAAGAGTTCGAGCACCTCGCCCGCGCGCATCACGTAGCACGAACACACCGCCGCCTGCATCTCCTCGGCGATGCAGCGCACGATCACGTTCAGCCGGTCTTCGGGCAGACCGGGTTTCGCCATCACGTCGCGGATCCGCCCCAGCAGGCGGCGCGAGACGACGGCGGCGTCTGCGGGCATCAGGCGACGCCCTGCGCGGCCCCCGGGGAAACCTCGGCGGTCGGGTTGCGCGCCTCGAGCGCATCGAGCGCCTGGCCGACGATCTCCTCGAGGATGGCGGCGACGCTCTGCTCGGCGGTGACCATGCCGACGCTCTGGCCCGCCATCAGCGAACCGTTCTCGACGTCGCCCTCGATCACCGCGCGCCGCAGCGCCCCGGCCCAGAAGTGTTCGATCTCGAGCTGCGCGGACTTCTGGTCCATCTCGCCCGCGTGGAACTTGGCGACCACCTCGCGCTGCACCTCCATGAACCGGTCGGTGCCGGCGTTGGCGATCGCGCGCACCGGAATCACCGGAAACTGCGGATCGATCTGCACCGAGGTCACCGCGTCGCGCGCCGAAGCGCGGAGGAACGCCTGCTTGAACTTCGGATGAGCGACGCACTCGTGCGCGCAGACGAAGCGGGTGCCGAGCTGAACGCCCGCCGCCCCCATTTCGAGATAGGAGAGCATCGCCTCGCCGCGGCCGATGCCGCCGGCGACGAACACCGGCACCTGGGGCGCCATCGTCGGCAGGATCTCCTGCGCCAGCACGCTGGTGGACACCGGGCCGATGTGGCCGCCCGCCTCGGCGCCCTCGATCACCAGCGCGTCCGCGCCCGCGCGCACCAACTTCTTCGCCAGCACCATGGCGGGCGCGAAGCACACCACCTTGGCGCCGTGGCCCTTGGCGCGCTGGATCGCGGCGCTCGTGGGCAATCCGCCCGCCAGCACCACGTGTCCGACCCCGGCGGCGCCGCAGACGTCGATCAGCGCGTCGAGATCGGGATGCATGGTGATGAGATTGACGCCGAACGGCTTGTCGGTGAGCGCCTGGGTGGCGGCGATCTCCGCCTCCAGCAGCGCGGGCGACATCGAGCCCGAGGCCAGCACGCCGAAGCCGCCCGCGTTCGAGATCGCGGCGACGAGATTGCGCTCGGACACCCAGCTCATCGCACCGCCGAGAATCGCGTAGTCGCATCCGAGGAATTCGCGCCCGCGCCGCCACAGGCGGTCGAGATCATGAAAGGCCTGCCTCACCATCGACTCTCCAGACAAAGGCATTGGGCGGAGCGGCATGCGCCGTCCGCGGGATCGAAACCGATCGTCGCCCGCCGCACCCGGAAAGGAAAGCGGCGGGCGGAATGTGTCTCAGCGCGCGTCGAGCCCGTAGGCGGTGTGCAGGGCGCGCAGCGCCAGTTCGGTGTATTCCTCCTCGATCAGGACGCTCACCTTGATCTCGGAGGTGCTGATCACGAGGATATTGATGCCGCGTTCGGCGAGCGCCGCAAACATCTTTTGCGCCACGCCCGCATGGGCGCGCATGCCGACGCCGATCACCGACAGCTTGACGACGGTGTCGGAGTGCGAGAGATCGCGGTAGTCGACCTTGGCGCGCACCGCCTCCAGCACCTTCAGCGCGCGCGGCAGATCGCTGCGCGGCACGGTGAAGGTCATGTCGGTATGGCCCTCGGCCGAGACGTTCTGCACGATCATGTCGACGTTGATGCTGGCCTCGGCGAGCGGGCCGAACAGCGCGGCGGCGATGCCCGGATGATCCTTCACCCCTTGGATGGTGACCTTGGCCTCATCGCGGCTGTAGGCGATGCCGCTGACAATTTCCTTTTCCACGATGTCTTCCTCGTCGCAAACCAGGGTTCCGGGAATGTCCTCGAAGCTCGACAGCACCTGCAGGTTGACCCGGTACTTCATCGCCATCTCGACCGAGCGGGTCTGCAGCACCTTGGCGCCCAGGGACGCCATTTCGAGCATCTCCTCGTAGGTGATGCGCGGCAGCTTGCGCGCCTTCGGCACGATCCGGGGATCGGTGGTGTAGACGCCGTCGACGTCGGTGTAGATGTCGCAGCGATCCGCGCCGAGGGCTGCGGCGAGCGCCACCGCCGAGGTGTCGGAACCGCCGCGGCCCAAGGTGGTGATGCGGCCGTCTGCGCCGAGTCCCTGGAAGCCCGCGACGACCACGACCTCGCCCGCGTCCATGCGCGAGAGCAATTCGTCGGTGCCGATCTCGGTGATGCGCGCCTTGCCGTGGGCGGTGTCGGTGCGGATCGGCACCTGCCAGCCCGCGAACGAACGCGCCTTGAGGCCCATCCCCTGCAGCAGAATCGCCAGCAGGCCGACGGTGACCTGCTCGCCGGTCGAGACCACCGCGTCGTACTCGGCGGTATCGTAAAGCGGATTGGCCTCCTCGCAGTAGGCGACGAGCTGGTTGGTGACTCCGGACATCGCCGAAAGCACCACCGCCACCTGATTGCCGGCGTCGACCTCTTTCTTCACCAGGCGGGCAACGTTGCGAATGCGTTCCATATTCGCGACCGACGTCCCGCCGAATTTTTGGACAATACGGGCCATGACACGGTATCTCTGTTCCTCGCCGCGATCCGCATCAGGCGGGCGCGGCCGGGGCCTTCCCCCAAAGCCAAGCACACGGACCGGCTTGCCTCGCTGCCGGCAGGTCCTTCATACTCGTTCCTCCTCCTCCTAGGCAAGGGTACAGCGATGACCGAAGACGCGAATACCGGGAGTTCGCCGAGCTCCGCCGATCCCGCGGAGATCGCGAAGTTCTCGGCGCTGGCCGACACCTGGTGGGCTCTCGAAGGGCCGTTCAAGCCGCTGCACAAGTTCAATCCGGTGCGGATCGGGCTGCTGAAGGACCGCCTCGCCCGCCATTTCGGCCGCGATGCGACGCAGGAGCGGCCGTTCGAGGGGCTTTCGCTCCTCGACATCGGCTGCGGCGGCGGCCTGATCGCCGAGCCGATGGCGCGCCTCGGCTTCGCCGTCACCGGCATCGACGCATCGGCGAAGAACGTCGGCACCGCGCGCGCGCACGCCGAACGGATGCGCCTGAAGATCGACTACCGCGCAGTCAAACCCGAAGAGCTCGGCGACGACGAACGGTTCGACGTGGTTCTCGCGCTCGAAGTGGTGGAACACGTGCCCGACCGCGCGCTCTTCCTGAAAGCGGCGGCCCGTCCTCTCAAGTCCGGCGGCTTCGTCGGGCTCGCCACCCTCAACCGCACGATGAAAAGCCTGGTGATGGCGAAGATCGGCGCGGAATACGTGGTGCGCTGGCTGCCCGTGGGGACCCACGACTGGCGCGAGTTCGTCAAGCCCTCCGAACTCGCGCGCGATTGCCGCGCCGCCGGCCTGGGCGAACCCGCGTTCACCGGCCTGACCTACAACCCGCTCAAGGATTCCTGGCGCGAGTCAGACGATCTTTCCGTCAACTATATGGCCTTCGCGGCGAAAGCCTGAATCCACGCCGCTCGGCGAGGCGTAGCGTTCGAAGAACGCGGCGAACGGCATCGGCCGGGCGAACAGGTATCCCTGGAAGCAGTCGCAGCCGTTGGCGATCAGCCAGTCGCGCTGCGGCACCGTCTCGATGCCCTCGGCGACGCAGGCGATGCCGAGCTTGTCGGCAAGGGTGAGGATGGTGGACGGCACCGCGACGTCGTCCGGAATGTCGGTGACGAAGCCGCGGTCGATCTTGAGCACGTCGACCGGAAAGCGCCTGAGGTAGGCGAGGCTCGAATAGCCGGTGCCGAAGTCGTCCAGCGCGATCCGCACCCCCATCGCGCGGAGTTGCCGCAGGCGCTCGCGCACCAGTCCGCGCTCCATCGCCAGGGTGTACTCGGTGATCTCGACCTCGACGCGCCGCGGCGGCACGCGGTGGCGCGCCAGCGCCTCGGCGACGCGGCCGACGAAGCCCGCGTCCTCGAGCTGCTGGGGCGAAACGTTGAAGGCGATCCGGAGATCCCGCCCGACTTCCGCCAGCGCGGCGGCGGCGCGGCAGGTCTCCTCCACCACCCATTCGCCGATCGGCACCACCAGGCCGCTGTCCTCAGCCACCTGAATGAACGCGCCCGGCAGCACGATCCGCCCGTCGCGGCGCCAGCGCAGCAGCGCCTCCGCGCCAGTGACGACGCCGAGGGCGTTGAACTGCGGCTGGAAGTAGAGCTCGAACGCGCCGCCGTCGATCGCCTGGTGGAGCTGGGTCTCGAGCTGCAGACGACGATGCGCAACTTCCGAAAGGCCGTCCTCGAAGAAGTTCCAGCGCGCCTGCGGCCGCCGTTTCGCGCTCGCGGTGGCGGCCACCGCCTTGCGCAGGAGTTCGGCGGGATCGTCGCCGTCGTCGGGAAGGTAGGCGATTCCCACCGCCACCGACGATCGCACCGCCGCCTCCGGGTGCCCGGCGTCGTGCATCAGCGCGTCGATCAGGTGCTTGGCGTGGTCGGTCGCCTCGTCGGCGCTCGTCAGCCCCTCCACCACCACGGCGAAGCAGTCGACGCCGATGCGGCCGACGAACGCGCCGGGGTCGACGTGCTCCAGCAGACGCGCCGCCAGATCCAGCACCATTTCGTCGACCTGATCGTGGCCGACGAGGTCCTTGAATTCGTCGAAACGGTCCATCAGCACCGCCATCACCGCCGCCCCCCGCCCGGGCGCGACCCGCGCGGCGACGCCGACGAGGTGCTCGACCGTCAAAGTGCGGTTGGGCAGATTGGTCGAGGAGTCGCGGGTGGTCATCCGCCGGAGCGCGTTCTGCGCCGCGCCGAGCTGGATCAGCATCGCGTTGATGCGCTGCACCGCGCGTCCGAGCTCGCTGTCGCGGTGCCAGTCGGGCACGGTCAGCAGACGGCTGTGCGGATCCTCGGCATCGACCGCCGCGACCTGACGCGAGATCGCGAGAATCGGCCGGGTGAGGAAGCGGTGGAACAGCACCGCGAGCACCCCGCCCACCAGCAGCGCGGCCATCAGCGTCGCCACCAGGCTGGCGCCGAGCACGTGGCGATACAGCGCGAGGTCGTGATCGAGAAGAAACTCCGCCACCAGACGCCCGCCGCCGTCGAGCGGATGGACGATCGCCTGGCGTGTGCCGAAGACGAACACGACCGCCCGGCTCAGCCACCCCGGCTCCTGCGGAACCGGACGCACGGCATGGACGGCGGCGAAAACCACGCCGTCGGCATCCTCGATACGCACCGCGGCGACGCCGTCGACGCGCAGAACGTCCGTCAACACGCGACCGGCGAGCGCGGTGTCGCGTTCCGCGAGGGCCGCCACCGCCGCCGCCTCGGCGAGCGCGAGGATCTGGCGTTCGCGTTCGTGCAGGAGATCGCGCGTGGTCGCGGCGAGCATCGCCCCCTGGACCAGAAACGCGATGAAACCGACCGAGAGCGCGGCGACGAGAATCAGCCGAGCCTGATGAAACGTCATCGAATCGCGTCGGAAGCCCCGCTTCCTGCGCATACGCCCGCCCCCCTTCGCGGTCCCGCCGCGGCGAACGCCGCACAGAAAATCATCTTAGCACAAGCCCCAGGCTGCAAATATAAACCGAACGCAGCACCGAAACCGACCGGATTTTCGGTCGAGTCGCCTGCAAATGGCGGATCTCTCCGCAACGAGAGTCTCCATCGATACTTCGTCAACCGCCGCGCATACGCCGCATGCGTGCAACGAACGGCCGTTCGCCCGCGTTCGTCATTGCGATCACTGCAACCGTTGCGCGGATAACCCTCTCAGGAATCGCCGCGAGACGCCCAGGGAATGCGTGCGAAGGGAATCTCCTCCTCCGCGAGTTCCTCGGCTTCCTCGGCCGTGGCGTCGCCATAGATGCTGCGCACCGGCGCCTCGCCGTAATGGATCTTGCGGGCCTCTTCCGCGAACGCGCCGCCGACGTTTTCGGAGTTGCGTTCCACCGCCTCGCGCAGTTTCAGGAGAGCGCGGCGCAGGCGGGCGTCGCGCTCCGTCTCTGCGGCGGCACGCTCCGCTTCGCGCGCCGAGGCCACGAACGGGGCCATCGGCGCCTTCGCCACCTCGCGCCCGCCGCACGCGGGACAGGTCAGGTGACCGGCCGCCATCAGATCCTCGCAGGCGGCGTTGTCGCGAAACCAGGAGTCGAAGCGGTGCCCACAGGCGCACTTGAGGGCGAAGCGGATCATGCGCGCACCCCGCCGCCCACCTCCACCGCGCCGAGGGTGCGGCCGTGTGCGAGCGACGGCACCTTGCCGCGCGCCGCGTCGACCTCGGACGGATCGATGTCGGCGATCACGAAGCCGGGGCCCTCGCCGCCGTCGGCGAGAACCTCGCCCCAGGGCGAGACGATCAGCGAGTGGCCGTAGGTTCTGCGGCCGCGCACATGGGTGCCGGTCTGCGCCGGAGCGAAGACGAAGCACCCGGTCTCGATCGCGCGGGCGCGCAGCAGCACGTGCCAGTGCGCCGCTCCGGTCACCTGCGTGAACGCCGCCGGAACCGCGAGGAAATCCGCCCCCGCTCCGGCGAGCGCGCGATAGAGATAGGGAAAGCGCAGGTCGTAGCACACCGAAAGCCCGAGCCGCCCCCACGGCAGATCGACGGCGACGGCGCGGTCGCCCGCCTCGAAGGTCGCGGATTCGGCATAGCGTTCGCCGCCGCCGAGGTCGACGTCGAACATGTGCAGCTTGTCGTAGACCGCGGCGACGCCGCCCTCCGGATCGACGACGTAGGTGCGGTTGTACACCTTGCCGCGGGCGGAGGGCACCGCCAGGGTGCCGCAGTGCAGCCACACCTGCCGCGCCTTTGCGAAGGCGCGGAAGGCGGCGAGCGCGGGGTGGACCTCGGGCGGACGGGCCGCGGCGGTTATCGCCGCGGTGCCCCAGGTCATCATCGCCACGTTTTCGGGCATCAGGATGAGGTCGGCCCCGGCGTCGGCGGCGTCGGCGGCAAGCCGGAGGGCGGCGTCGACATTGACCGACATCTCTTCGCCGCTGTTGACTTGCAGGCAGGCGACGGCGAATGCGCTCATCCGTATATGTCTCCGGTTCAGACTCTCCGATCGCGCGGAGATATCACGACGCCAGGAGCGGGTCCAGCCTTCCGGCGGAGTCGAGTTCGTAGAGGTCGTCGCAGCCGCCGATGTGGCGGTCGTCGATGAAGATCTGCGGCACCGTCATGCGGCCACCGGAGCGCTCCACCATCTTCCCCATCAGTTCGTCGTCGTCCGAGACGTCGATCTCGGTGAAGCTCTGCCCCTTGCGCTTCAGCAACGCCTTGGCGCGCACGCAGTAGGGGCAGATGCGGGTGGTGTAGATCTCGATGTTCGCCATTCTCGACCGGCCTCCGTTGATCGTTTCCTGTTCGGGATGTGAGGCAAAAGCCGGGGGAAATCAAGCCGGGGCGTCGTCGGCCGCGGCGACCGCGAGGAAGTCCACCGCCGCCGCCCCGGCCCCGAGAAGCGCCGCGGCGCAGGCGTCGGCGGTGGCGCCGGTGGTGAGCACGTCGTCGATCAGCAACACCGTCAGACCGGTGAGGTCGCGCCGCGCCGCGAACGCCCGGGCGACGTTGGCGCGGCGGTCGCGCGGCGAACCCTGCCGCGCCTGCGGCGGCGTGGCCCGCGTGCGGGCGAGCGCACGCGGCGCGCACGGCACCCCGGCGACGCGGGCGAGGCGACGAGCCAGCTCGGCGGACTGGTTGTACTGGCGGCGCAGCAGGCGGGTCCAGTGGATCGGCACCGGCACGATCAGATCCGCCTCGGCGAGAAGATCCGCCCCCGCGCGCGCCATCCACGCCGCCAGCCGCGGCGCGAGCTCCGGCCGGTCGCGGTACTTGAACGCCCGCACCAGTTCGGCGGCGGCGTCGGCATAGAGCAAGGCGAAGCGCCGCCTGCGGATCGGGCCGCCCGGGGTGCAGCGCAGGCACACCCCGCGCGCCGGCCAGCCGCAGCGCGGGCACACCGGCGGCTCGACGAACTTCAGCGCCGCGAAGCACGCGGGGCACAGCGCCCCCTGCCCCTCCACCGGCGCGCCGCAGCAGGCGCAACGCTCCGGCAGCACCAGCCGCGCCGCGAGGGCGAGGCCGCGCCGTGCGAGCGAGGGCGGAGCGGAGAAAACGCGCGTCATTCCGCGAGAGTGCCGCAGCCGCGCCGCCGCGACAATCGGCCTTTGCGTTTCGCCGGGCGAGACGCCATATCTGGAGCGCCATGCAGACGTCGCCGCTGTTCGACCGCTCCACCCTTCGCGCCCGTCACGACCGCGCCGCCCGGCGCGGCGACCCGGACTGCCTGTTCCTGCTGCGCGAGGCCGCCGCCGATCTCGCCGACCGGGTGCGCGACGTCAAGGGCGGGTTTCCGCTCGCCGTTGACCTCGGCGCGCGCGGACCGACGCTCGCCGCGGCGCTGGCGGACGAACCCCGGATCGGCACCCTGGTGTCGCTCGCGCCCTCGGCCGCGGTGGCGGCGCTCTGCCCCGCCCCGGTCCTGGTCGCCGACGAGGAGCGCCTGCCGCTCGCCGACGCTTCGGCCGATCTGGTGCTGAGCTGCCTTGCGCTGCACTGGGTCGAAGACCTGCCGGGCGCGCTCGCCGAGGTGCTGCGGATCCTCAAGCCCGGCGGCGTGTTCCTGGCGGTGCTGCCGGGCGAGGAAACCCTGCGCGAGCTGCGCGACAGCATGGCGCGCGCCGAACTCGAGGTCGAAGGCGGAGTGAGCCCGCGGGTCGCGCCGATGCTGACGATCAAGGACGGCGGCGCGCTGCTGCAGCGCGCCGGTTTTGCCGAACCGGTCGCCGATCGCGACCGCATCAGCGTCGACTACGCCGATCCGCTGAAGCTGATCGCCGACCTGCGCGCGATGGGCGAGAGCAACGCGCTGCATCAGCGCCGCCGCGCGCCGATGCGCCGCGACACCCTCGCCGCCGCGCTCCGCGCCTATCGCGACAACTGGAGCCTCGAAGACGGGCGGGTCGCCGCCACCTTCGATTTCGTCACCCTCACCGCGTGGAAGCCGCTCGACCGATGAACTTCGCCGCGCCCCTCGTCCCCGCCACCCTGCTGCGCCGCTACCAGCGCTTCCTGGCCGACGCCCGTCTCGACGACGGCAGCGTGGTGTGCGCCCACATCCCCAATTCCGGCGCGATGACCGGCCTCAAGGAGCCGGGAACCCGGGTGTGGCTGTCGCGCTCCGACAACCCCAAGCGCAAGCTCGCCTACACCTGGGAACTGGCGGAGGTCGACGGCGGCCTCGTCGGCGTCAACACCGCGCACCCCAACGCCATCGTCGCCGAGGCGATCGCCGCCGGACGGGTGCCCGAACTCGCGGGCTACGCCGCGATGAAGCGCGAGGTGCGCTACGGCGAGAACTCGCGCATCGACATCCTGCTCACCGACCCGAACCGGCCGCGCTGCCTCGTCGAGATCAAGAACGTGCACCTGCGCCGTGCCGGAACCGGCGACGGCTGCGTCGCCGAGTTTCCCGATGCGGTCACCGAGCGCGGCGCCAAACACCTGCGCGAACTCGCCGCCGCGGTGGCGGCGGGCGACCGCGCGGTGATGCTCTACCTGGTGCAGCGCACCGACTGCACCACCTTCTCGCTGGCCGGGGATATCGACCCGGCCTATGCCGAGGCCTTCGCCATCGCCCGCACCGCGGGCGTCGAGGCGATCGCCTACACCTGCGCGATCAGCACCATCGGCTTGACCCTGGACCGCGCCCTGCCGCTGGCGGTATAGCTGATGATCGAGTCGCCGCTTTTTCCGAGGATACCCTGAACTCATGGACCGTTCCGCCGCCGTCATCCGCCACACCGCCGCCGACTTCGAGGGCATGCGCGTCGCAGGCCGCCTCGCCGCCGAGACCCTCGACTACATCACGCCGTACGTTCAGCCCGGAGTCGAAACCCAGGAACTCGACCGCCTGATCTCGGAGTTCGTGATTTCCCGCGGCGGCGTCAACGCGACCCTCGGCTACCGCGGCTACCCCAAATCCTGCTGCATCTCGATCAACCACGTGGTCTGCCACGGCATCCCGAGCGAGAAGACCCTCAAGGACGGCGACACCCTCAACATCGACGTCACCACCATCGTCGACGGCTGGTACGGCGATTCGAGCCGGATGTACGTGGCGGGCAAGCCGAACGTCGCCGCCCGCCGGCTGATCGAGGTGACCTACGAATGCCTGATGCGCGGGATCGCGGTGGTGCGCCCCGGCGCGCGCCTCGGCGACATCGGCGCGGTGATCCAGGAGTATGCCGAAAGCCATCGCTTCTCGGTGGTGCGCGACTTCTGCGGCCACGGTCTCGGCCGCACCTTCCACGCCGAGCCCAACGTCATGCACTACGGCCGCCGCGGCACCGGCATGGTGCTGGAGGAAGGGATGTTCTTCACCATCGAACCGATGATCAACCAGGGCGGACCCGACACCAAGATCCTCGCCGACGACTGGACCGCGGTGACCCGCGACCGTAAGCTGTCGGCCCAGTTCGAACACTCGATCGGCGTCACCGCCGACGGCTGCGAGATTTTCACCCTGTCGCCGAAAGGCTATACCCAGCCGCCCTATCCGGCGGCCTGAGACGGACGCGATGGGCGCCTCGCGCGACAATCCGCCGACACGGCTCGAGGAGGGAGTGGTCGCCATCGAGGCGCCGCCCTCCGCGGCGGAGCCTGCGCCCCACTACCTCGGCCACCGCCAGCGCCTGCGCGACCGCCTTCTCGGCCAGGGCGCGGAGGGCTTCGCCGATTACGAGATTCTCGAACTCCTGCTCGCGCTCGCGATCCCGCGGCGCGACGTCAAGCCGTTGGCCAAGGACCTGCTGCGCCGTTTCGGCGATTTCGCCTCGGTAATCGCCGCCCCGCCCGAGGACCTGACGGCGGTCCCGGGGATCAAGGAGAACGCCGCCGCAGCGCTGAAGCTCGTCCACGGGGCGTCGATCCGGCTGCTGAAGGCCCGTGTCGTCGAACGGCCGGTGCTCGCCGCGTGGGACGACCTGATGGACTATTGCCTCGCCGCCCAGTCGCGCGCCGAGGTCGAGGAATTCCGGCTGTTGCTGCTCGACACCAAGAAGCGCCTGATCGCCGACGAAGCGATGCAGCGCGGCACCATCAATCACACCCCGGTCTACCCGCGCGAGGTGGTGAAGCGGGCGCTGGAACTGCGCGCCCACTCGGTGATCATGGTCCACAACCACCCCTCGGGCGACCCGACGCCGTCGCAGGCCGACGTCGATACCACCCGTCAGATCAAGCAGGGGCTCGCCACCGTCGACATCGTCCTGCTCGACCACATCATCGTCGCGCCCGGCCGCTACATCAGCTTCCGCCAGAAGAAACTGCTCTGACGGTCAGAACCCCGCGCCGTCGCCGACGTAGGGGTTGGACTTGCGCTCGTCGCCGATGCTCGACAGCGGCCCATGGCCGGGGATGAACACCACCTCGTCGCCGAGCTTGAAGAGCTTTTCGCGCACCGAGGCGATCAGGTCCTTGGCGTTGCCGCCGGGCAGGTCGGTGCGGCCGATCGACCCCTGGAACAGCACGTCGCCGACCAGCGCCACCTTCTCCTGGCGATGGAAGAACACCACGCTGCCGGGGGTGTGTCCGGGGCAATGCAGCACTTCGAGGACGACGTTGCCGAAGCACACGGTGTCGCCGCCCTTGAGCCAGCGGTCGGGCGTGAAGCTCGCGGCGGGGGGAAAGCCGTAGCCGCGCGCGCTGTCCGGCAGGGCTTCGAGGAGATAGGCATCGGCCTCGTGCGGCCCTTCCACCGGCACCCCGAGCTTCGCCTTGAGGTTGGCGGTTCCGGCGATGTGGTCGACGTGGCCGTGGGTGAGGAGGATCTTCACCACCTTGAGTTCCTTGCGCGCCACCGCCGCCTCGATTTCGGCGAGGTCGCCGCCCGGATCGACGACCGCCGCCTCGAGCGTCTCCTCGCACCAGAGGATGGTGCAGTTCTGCGCAAACGCGGTCACCGGAACGATCATCGCCTTCATGAAAAACTCCTTCTCGCAACGGGTGCGCGTCAATCGCGCCAGAAATGCGCCGTCATCATCACGAACACCGTCTCGAATTCGAGACGGCCGAGGATCATGCCGGCGTCGAGCGCCCACTTCGCGCCGTCGGGCAGCGACGCGAAGTTCCCCGCCGGCCCGATCACCGGACCGAGGCCCGGGCCGACGTTGGCGAGCGCGGTGGCCGCGCCCGAAAGCGCGGTGACGAAATCGAGGCCGTAGCAGGCCAGCGTCAGCACCAGCGCCGCGCAGGTGGCGGCATAGCACAGCACGAACACCTGAACGTCGCGCACCAGCGCCTCGTTGGCGGGCCGCCCGGCCATCCTATCGAGAAACACGCCGTGCGGATACAGCAGGCGTCGGCACTCCTTGACGATGTCCTGCCAGAGAATCTCGAAGCGGAACATCTTGAGCCCGCCGGCGGTCGACCCGGCGCAGCCGCCGACGAAGGTCATGAAGAAGAAGATCGCCACCGCCGGCGGCCCCCACAGCGAATAGTCGACCGAGGCGTAGCCGGTGGTGGTCATCACCGAGACCAGATTGAACATCGAGCGGGTGAACGCCGTCCAGGGATCGAAGTCGTTGGCGTAGACCAGCCAGGCGGTGACCATCAGCGCCGAGATCAGCGCCGTCGCCAGCATCCGCTTGACCTGCGAATCCCTCAGGATGACGAGCGGCCCGCGGCCGCTGAACGCCAGCACGAACAGCACGAACGGGGTGCCGCCCGCGAGCATGAACACGGTCGAGCTCCATTCGAGCGAGAGGCTGTCGAAGTGCCCCATCGAGGCGTCGGAGGTGGAGTAGCCGCCGGTCGAAAGGGTGGTCATCGCGTGCACCATCGCCTCGAACCCGGTCATCCCGAGGAGCCAGTAGGTGACGCCGCAGGCGGTGGTGAGGGCGATGTAGACCCCGCCGATGCGGAGCGCCATCGAACGCACCCGGGGCGAGATCTTGTCCGAGGTCTTTTCCGAGCTTTCGAGCTTGAACATCTGCATGCCGCCGACGCGGAACATCGGCAGGATCGCGATCGCCATCACCACGATGCCGATGCCGCCCATCCACTGCAGCAGCGCGCGCCAGAGGAGAATCCCGGTGGGCATGGCGTCGAGGCCGACCAGCACGGTGGATCCGGTGGTGGTGAGACCGGAGACGGTCTCGAACACCGCATCGGTGTACGAGATCCCCATGCCCGACATCCAGAACGGCAGCGCCCCGAACAGCGACAGGATCACCCATGCCCCGACGGTGATGAAATAGGCGCGCCGGAGCGGCGTGGTGCCGAAGCTGGCGCCGCGGGTGGCGGCCAGCAGCATCACGCCGAAGAACACGGTGAAGCCCGAGGCGAGCGCGAAGCCGGTCCAGACCGCGCCGCGGTCGGCGAGGTCGGCGAGCGCGGGCACCCACATCGTCGCGCCGAGGATGATCAGCAGACTGCCGATCGCCTGTCCGGTTCCGCCTTCGTTGTCAGGAGCAGCCAAGCGGTTCCCTTTCCCCCCGCACGTCGGAGTTCTTTGTGCTTCGGCGGCGCGGCGACGTCAAGACGGGCGCACCAGTCCACCGACCGTGACCGGCGCGTCGCGGCGGTTGTCGAGGCGGAAGCGATGGCCGAAGCGGGTGATTTCGAGGGCATGCTCCGGCCCCTCGCCGACGGCGCGGTAGCGGCGCGCGAACTCGGCGGCGTCGACGTCCTCGGGCAGGCGGCAGAGCGCCGCGAAATCGGCCTGGCGGGTACGGCGGCCGCTCCAGCGTTCGGCGATCCGCGGCAGCGGCGCACGCGTCACCAGTGCGGGGACGAGCCGCACCAGCAGCCGCAGCACCGAGGTCAGGCTGAGGGTATCGAGAGCGCCACGGTCGGCGTCCTCGGGGATGGCGAAGCGCTCGACCGCGACGATCGGTCCGGCGTCCACCTCCGCCGCCGCCTCGTGCACGGTGGTGCCGAACTGCGGGTCGCCGTGATAGAGCGCCCACACCGAAGGGAAGCGCCCCGGCCGCTCCGGCGGCCCCGGGTGGATGTTGTAGGACGGCCCGGGGAAACGGTCGAGCAGTGCCTGCGGCACGATCTCCGCCGAGCCGCAGATCAGCAGCCGCGCCCCGTCGAGCGATTTCTCCGCGCGCGCCGACAGGGCTTCGAGCGTCGCGACCGGGGTGACGACGAGATAGGGTTTGGCGCGCATCAGCGCGTCGGGCGAGGCGAGCGGATGCGCGACCATCAGGGTCTGCGCCAGAACCGGCAACAGCAGCGGATCGGCGAGAAGGACGATTTCGTCGAGGAGTTCGGCGTCGGACATGGCGCGGATGATACTCTCCGCCCGGACCGGGCGCCAGAGAGCGCGCTTGACACGCCGGGCGGATCGCCGGATTTTTCGCTCCGAACCCGAACCCCGAGGAGCCGCCCGTGATCCCGCGCTATTCCCGCCCCGCGATGACCGCCATCTGGCAGCCGGAGAACCGTTTCCACATCTGGTACCTGATCGAGGCGCACGCCTGCGACGCCCAGGCCGCGCTCGGAGTGATTCCGCAGACGGCCGCCAAGGCGGTGTGGGAGAAGGGCGACCTGCCCTACACCCCGGCGCGCATCGACCGCATCGACGCGATCGAGGCCGAGGTCAAGCACGACGTCATCGCCTTCCTCACCGAACTCGCCGAACATATCGGCGACGACTCCCGCTTCGTCCACCAGGGCATGACCTCGTCGGACGTGCTCGACACCTGCCTCGCGGTGCAACTGACGCAGGCCGCCGACATTCTGCTCGACGACCTCGACAAGCTGCTTGCCGCGTGCAAGCGCCGCGCTTACGAAACCAAGGACCTCGTGTGCATGGGCCGCAGCCACGGCATCCACGCCGAGCCGGTGACGATGGGCCTGAAGTTCGCGGGCTTCTACGCCGAATTCAAACGCGCGAAGGCGCGCCTCCTCGCGGCGCGGGCGGATATCGCCACCTGCGCGATCTCGGGCGCGGTCGGCACCTTCGCCAACATCGACCCCAAGGTCGAGGCGCACGTCGCCGCCAAGCTCGGCCTCGCCGTCGAACCGCTCTCGACCCAGGTGATCCCGCGCGACCGCCACGCGCAGTTCTTCGCCACCCTCGGCGTGATCGCCTCTTCGGTGGAGCGCGCCGCCACCGAGATCCGCCATCTGCAGCGCACCGAGGTGCGCGAGGTCGAGGAATACTTCTCGCCCGGGCAGAAGGGCTCCTCGGCGATGCCGCACAAGCGCAACCCGGTGCTGACCGAGAACCTCTGCGGCCTCGCGCGGATGGTGCGCGGCTACGCCGTGCCCGCGATGGAAAACGTCGCCCTGTGGCACGAACGCGACATCTCCCACTCCTCGGTGGAGCGGATGATCGGCCCGGACGCCACCATCACCCTCGATTTCGCGCTCGCCCGCCTCACCGGCGTGATCGACAAGCTGGTGATCTATCCCGACGCCGTCGCGAAGAACCTCAACCAGTTGGGCGGCCTGATCTTCTCGCAGAGGGTGCTGCTGGCGCTGACCCAGGCCGGGGTCTCGCGCGAGGACAGCTATCGCTTCGTCCAGCGCAACGCGATGCGGGTGTGGGCGGGAGAAGGCGCGTTCCTCGATTTCCTGAAGGCCGACCCGGAAGTGTCCGCCCGCCTCGACGACGCGACGCTCGAGGGCATCTTCGACATGGCCTATCACACCAAGCACGTCGATACGATCTTCGCCCGCGTGTTCGCCTGAAATCGCGGCACGGAATGCGAAAGGCGGGGCTCCGGCCCCGCCTTTTCCGTTTCGGAACTTCCGTCTTGCCGAACGGCTGCCGAAGCTATTCGGCGGCCTCGCGGCTGTCGATCTCGTAGCCCGGGTGCACCACCGACATGAACATGTCGCGGAACTCGATGCGCCGGTCGACCTCGGTCTTGGCGCGTTGCAGGGCGCTGTCGATGCTGAGCAACGCCGCCGACGCCCCGGTGGGCTCCTCGCGCGCCTCCGCCGCCCGCAGACGACGGAACGGCACCACGACCTTGCCGTTGATCTCGGCCATCACCACGCCGCACGCCGCGCCTTCGATCTCATAGAGCCGTTCGAGCAGCTGCGCGTCGTTGTAGCGCAGGCCGTTGCGCTCCAGGTCCTGCCCCACGCGAGCGAGCAGGCGGTTCGCGTCGGTATCGCCGAACACGTGGTCGAGCACTTCGCGCACGTAGGCGGCGGCGGCGCGACCGGCGAGCCCCATGGCGTTCGCGGCCCACTGGCAGAAAAGCTGATTGCGGCGGCCGTAAACCTTGAAGACGAGTTCCTGCTGCATCGCATGGCGAGCTTCGCGGCCGCGTTCGAGCAGGGTGAAGGTATGCAGCATGTTAGACCTCCAGGGTGCTGGTTTATTACTTCGGATATATGACCTCCTATGCCGTCGACAAGCCCGGGTTGCAAAATTATTTCGATTGCGCCGCATTCGCAGCCGCGCCTGCCGCGACTCCGCGAAGCCTTGCGGTCCGCCGAACACCACCCCCTCCGCCGCCCCACCCCGGGCGGCGGGCGGAGCGCGAGGCGGGGCGAGATATCGTTGTTCTCGCCCCGCATCGCTGATATACGAACACCGAACCGCGCGCCCCGGGCGAAGCCGGGTGTGCGCCCCTATCCGTTTCCGTGGCCACGACGGACGGCGCGGCCTTGCGCCGCGGTCCCTCGGGCGAAAGCGCGACGAAGCATGGCACGACCGAAAAAACTCTACGAAGGCAAGGCGAAGATCCTGTTCGAGGGCCCCGAGCCCGGCACCCTGGTGCAGTATTTCAAGGACGACGCCACCGCCTTTCACAACAAGAAGCGCGGCACCATCACCGGCAAGGGCGTGCTCAACAACCGCATCTCCGAGTACCTGATGCTCAGGCTCGAGGAGATCGGCGTGCCCACGCACTTCATCCGCCGCCTCAACATGCGCGAGCAACTGGTGCGCGAGGTCGAGATCATCCCCTTGAAGCTCGCGATCCGCAACGCCGCCGCGGGCTCGCTGGCGCGCCGCTTCGGCATGGCCGACGGCACGCCGCTGCCGCGGTCGATCGTCGAATACTTCTACAAGAAGGACGAACTCGAAAAGCCCGTGGTCTCGGAGGAGCACATCACCGCGTTCGGCTGGGCGACGGTGCAGGACCTCGACGACATGATGGCGATGGCGCTCCGGATCAACGACTTCCTCTCCGGGCTGTTCCTCGGCATCGGCATCCGCCTCGTCGACGTCAAGCTGGAGTTCGGCCGCCTCTACCACGACAACGGCGACATCCAGATCATCCTCGCCGACGAGATCTCGCCCGACACCTGCCGCCTGTGGGACATCGCCACCGGCGAGCGCCTCGACAAGGACCGCTTCCGCCTGGAACTCGGCAACGTCGAGCGCGCCTATCAGGAGGTGGCGAAGCGCCTCGGCATCATTCCCGAGAGCGCGCCGCACGATCTGCAGGGGCCGGAAACGGTCCAATAAGGGAGCCAACGCAGACCATGAAAGCCAAAGTCCACGTCACCCTCAAGGCGGGCGTTCTCGACCCGCAGGGCAAGGCCGTCCACCGCGCGCTCGAAGCCCTGGGCTTCGACGGCATCAACGGCGTCCGCCAGGGCAAGTTCATCGAGCTCGACCTCGCCGAAAGCGACCGCGAGAAGGCCCGGCCGATGGTCGAGGAGGCCTGCCGCAAGCTCCTCGCCAACACCGTGATCGAGAACTTCGCGATCGAGTTCGAAGGCTGAGTTCAGCCGCCATTGCGACCAAGGGACGCCACACCGTGAAAGCCGCCGTCATCGTCTTCCCCGGATCCAACTGCGACCGCGACGCCGCGACCGCCCTCGCCCGGACGACCGGGCAGGCGCCGGCGATGGTCTGGCACCGCGACGCCGACCTGCCGGAGGTCGACCTGATCGTCGTTCCCGGCGGCTTCTCCTACGGCGACTATCTGCGCTCCGGCGCGATGGCCGCCCACTCGCCGATCATGGCGGCGGTCAAGGCGAAGGCCGACAAGGGCGTGCGGGTGCTCGGCATCTGCAACGGCTTTCAGGTCCTCACCGAGGCGGGCATGCTGCCGGGCGTGCTGATGCGCAACCGCAAGCTCAAGTTCATCTGCCGCGACGTGCTGCTGAAGGTCGAAACCTCGCGCTCCGACTTCACCGCCGGATACGACGCCGGGCAGGTGATCCGCATCCCGGTGGCGCACCACGACGGCAACTACTTCGCCGAGCCCGCCGTGCTCGACCGGCTGGAGGACGACGACCGCGTCGCCTTCCGCTATTGCGACGCCGGGGGCAACGCGACGGACGCGGCCAACCCCAACGGCTCGCAGCGCAACATCGCCGGAATTCTCAGCGAGAGCCGCACCGTGCTGGGGATGATGCCCCACCCCGAACGCCTCGCCGACCCGCTGCTCGGCGGCACCGACGGCGCCCCGATGTTCCAGGCCCTGCTCAAGGCCCTCGGCTGATCTCGATCCAAGGACTTCCCGTGATGAACAATTCCGTCGCCGTCACTCCCGAAATCGTCGCCGAGCACGGCCTCTCGCCCACCGAATACGACCGCGTTCTCGAGATCATGGGCCGCGCGCCCAACATCACCGAGCTCGGCATCTTCTCGGTGATGTGGTCCGAGCACTGCTCCTACAAATCGTCGAAGAAGTGGCTGAAGACCCTGCCGACCAAGGCGCCGTGGGTGATCTGCGGGCCGGGCGAGAACGCGGGCGTGGTCGACCTCGGCGACGGCCAGGCGGCGATCTTCAAGATGGAGAGCCACAACCACCCGTCGTTCATCGAGCCCTATCAGGGCGCGGCGACCGGCGTCGGCGGGATTCTGCGCGACGTCTTCACCATGGGCGCGCGGCCGGTGGCCAACCTCAACGCCCTGCGCTTCGGCGCGGCCGACCACCCCAAGACCCGGCATCTGGTGGCGGGCGTGGTGGCGGGCGTGGGCGGCTACGGCAACTGCGTCGGCGTGCCCACGGTCGGCGGCGAGGTGCAGTTCCACCCCTCCTACAACGGCAACAACCTCGTCAACGCGATGACCATCGGCATCGCCGATACCGACAAGATCTTCTATTCGAAGGCGTCGGGCGTCGGCAATCAGGTGGTCTACGTCGGTTCCAAGACCGGCCGCGACGGCATCCACGGCGCGACCATGGCTTCAGCCGAGTTCTCCGAGGATTCCGAGGAGAAGCGCCCGACAGTGCAGGTCGGCGACCCCTTCACCGAAAAGCTCCTGATCGAGGCGTGCCTCGAACTGATGGCCACCGACGTGATCGTCGCGATCCAGGACATGGGCGCGGCGGGCCTGACCTCGTCGTCGTTCGAGATGGCCTCCAAGGGCGGCCTCGGCGTGGAGCTGAATCTCGACAAGGTACCGGTGCGCGAAACCGCGATGACCGCGTACGAGATCATGCTCTCCGAAAGCCAGGAACGCATGCTGATGGTCATCGAACCCGGCAAGGAGGACGTCGCCAAGGCGGTGTTCGACAAGTGGGAGCTCGACTTCGCGGTGATCGGCGTGCTCACCGACACCGGCCGGATGGTGCTGAAGAAGGACGGCCGCGTGGTCGCCGACCTGCCGATCGACCCGCTCGCCCAGGCCGCGCCGGAATACGACCGCCCCTGGGTGCCGGGGGCGAAGCCGCCGCTGCTGGCGGCGAAGGACGTGCCGGTCACGCCGTGGCCGGAGGCGCTGACGGCGCTGGTCGGCGGGCCGGACGGTGCCTCGCGCCGCTGGGTGTGGGAGCAGTACGACCATATGGTGATGGGCGACACGGTGCAGCGCCCCGGCGGCGACGCAGCGGTGATCCGCATCCACGGCACCGGAAAGGGCCTCGCCGCCACCTCCGACGTCAACCCGCGCTACACCTTCGCCGACGCCCGCGAGGGCGGCAAGCAGGCGGTGGCGGAAGCCTGGCGCAACCTCACCGCGGTCGGCGCGACGCCGCTCGCGATCACCGACAACATGAACTTCGGCAATCCCGAGCGTCCCGAGATCATGGGCCAGTTCGTCGAGTCCTGCCAGGGCATGAGCGAGGCCTGCATCGCGCTCGACTTCCCGGTCGTCTCGGGCAACGTCTCCCTCTACAACGAGACCAACGGCCAGGGCATCCTGCCGACCCCGACGATCGGCGGCGTCGGTCTGCTGCCGGAGGTCGACAAGAGCGTCGGCATCGGCTTCGCCGCCGCGGGCGAGGCGCTGGTGCTGATCGGCGGCGAGGGCACCCACCTCGGCCAGTCGCTCTATCTCTACGTGCTCCACGGCCGCTCGGAAGGCGCGCCGCCGCCGGTCGACCTCGCCGCCGAGCGCCGCAACGGCGACTTCGTGCGCGGCCTGATCCGCGACGGCAAGGTCTCCGCCTGCCACGACATTTCCGACGGCGGCCTGCTGGTGGCGGCGGCGGAAATGGCGATGGCCTCGGGGATCGGCGCGGCGTTCTCGGTCGCGGGTCCGGACCTGCACGCCAGACTGTTCGGCGAGGACCAGGGCCGCTACCTGATCGCGGTCGCGGATGCCGCGGCGGTTCTGGCGGCCGCGCAGGCGGCCGGCGTTCCGGCGGCTCGGATCGGCGAAACCGGCGGCGACGCGGTTTCGGTGAACGGCGAGGCGGTCCCGCTCGCCACCCTCGTCGCCGCGCACGAAAGCTGGTTCCCCGCCTACATGGCATGACGGCCCCGCGCAAATTCCGGTGGCGGACCCTGCGGTTGCCGCCCATATTCGAACGACCCGGCGCTTCGCCGGGTCGTTTTCGTTTTCGGAAAGCTCCGCTCCCGTGTCCGCGCCCACGCCCGCTCCGTCCGACCCCGCGTCCGCCCGCATCGGCGTGATCGCGGGCATCCTCACCTTCGGCACCTGGGGGTTGCTGCCGCTCTACCTCAAGCAGCTCAAGCACCTGCCGCCTCCCGAAGTCCTGGCGAACCGCGTGGTGTGGAGCGTGGTGATGATGGCGCTCTTCGTCATCGTGCTGCGCGACTGGAAACCGATTTGGGTGGCGATCCGCAACCGCCGCGTGATGTTGACGCTGCTCGGCACCGCGTCGCTGATTTCGGTGAACTGGCTGATCTACATCTTCGCGGTGTCGAGCGGGCACATCCTTCACGCCAGTCTCGGCTATTTCATCAATCCGCTGATCTCGGTGCTGTTCGGCTTCGTCTTCCTGCGCGAGACGATGCAGCGCCGACACTGGGTAGCGCTCGGCCTCGCCACCATCGGCGTCGGCTTCATGGTGGTGCGGCTGGGCGAAATCCCGTTGGTATCGCTGAGCCTCGCCCTCACCTTCGCGTTCTACGGTCTGCTGCGCAAAACCATCCCGGTCACCGGCATCACCGGAATGACCATCGAAAGCCTGCTGATCGGCCCGTTCGCCCTTGGCTATCTGCTGTGGCTGAACGCCGAAGGGGTCGGCGCGTTCGGCCATGGCGGCGCCTGGCAGGACGCCCTGCTGCTCCTCGGCGGGCCGCTCACCGCGATTCCGTTGGTGCTGTTCGGCATCGCGGTGCGGCGCGTGCGCCTATCCACCATCGGCCTGATGCAGTATATTGCTCCGAGCGGGCAGTTCCTGCTCGCCACCCTGGTTTACGACGAACCCTTCACCGCCACCCATGCCGGAGCGTTCGCCTTCATCTGGTTGGGATTGGCGGTGTATTCCGCGCCGCGCGGCTGGTTGCTGAGGGCCGGGCTCGCGCACTGAGGAGATGCCGGTTGGAAGAGAATCCCGCGTTCACCCGCATCCGCAAGGACATCGAGACCCACGCGGTGGTGCTCTACATGGAAGGCACGCCGATGTTCCCGCTCACCAACCGCGGCGCGGCGGTAACCCAGGCGCTCGACCTCATGGGCGTCGCCTACAAGGCGGTCAACCTCAACGACGACCCGGAAATCCGCGAGGCGATCAAGGCCGCGCCGGATGCCCCCGAAACCCCGCACCTCTACATCCACGGCCGTTTCGCGGGCGGCGGCGCCGAGGTGCGCGACCTCGCCCGCTCCGGTGCGCTCAAGGCGCTGCTCGACGCCGCCGGCATCGCCGCTCAGCCGATCTCCTGATCGCCGTCGGCCTTCGGCATGCCGTCGTGCAGGCGCCGCAGCGCGTGGCCGACCGCATGCGCGGACGCCGCCGCCACCAGCGCCACCAGCGCGAAGGCGACGCCGCGCCATACCCCGGGCAGATCGGCGAACGGTCCGCCCATCAGTTCGCGCATCCCGGCGACGCTCTGGGTGGCGAGCGGGAACAGGCAGAGAAAGGTGAGCCCGAGCCCGGCGAGCCACCCCGCATGGTTGGCGGTGAGCACCAGCGCCCCGGTATAGCCGATGCGCCAGCCGATCGCCGCCGCGGCGACTCCCACCAACAAACGCACGCCGCCGAACATGATCCCCGGCACCACCACCAGCCCGGCGGCAAACAGCACCAGCCCCTGCGCCGGAAATCCGGCGGTGCGCGCCCCGGTCAGTGCGGTGAAGACGAAATCGAGCCCGACCGCCAGCAGCGTCACCGTCCCCATCGTCAGGAACAGCAGATCGCACGCCTCGCGCAGGCCGGTGCGCTCGAACGCGCGCGGCGGCTCGGCCCGCGCCACGCCGAGAAAGCCGATACGGCACCACGCCAGCAGGCACGGCAGAAACATGCCGATCTCGACGGTCCAACGCGCCAGGACGATCCAGACGCCGTCGGCGAGACCGCCGCTTTGATCGAGTGCGTAGAACAGCGTCTGGATCAGCCACACCGCGACGAACGGAAACAGAATCGTGCGCAGCAGCCAGTGCGGCCGCTGGACGATTTCGCCGAGGGCGTCGAGGGTAAGATCGAAGGCGTCGCGTCCGGTCACCGGACACTCGGAAGGGCGAACCATCGGCGATCCTTGTTGATGTCGCCACGATTTTGCCATACGCGCGCACACCTCGCCTTAACTATTCGCGCGGCATCATGATCGTTCCGCCTTCATGCCCGAGGAGCGCTCCATGCCGTCCCGCGTCGCCGTCGTCATCCCCGCCCACAACGCCGCCGCCACGCTGCTGCGAGCGGTGGACAGCGTCGCCGCCTCGGCCGAACACGCGGCACGGACGGGACTCGACCTGCGGACCGAGATCGTCGTCGTCGACGACGGCTCGACCGATGCCACCGCGGAGAAACTGGCGGCCTGCGCGGCGCGCTTCTCCGTGCCCGGGCCGATCCACTTCAAGGCGATCCACCAGATCAACCGCGGCGCGGGACCGGCGCGCAACGAAGGCGTCCGGCAGTCGTCCGCGCCGCTGATCTGCTTTCTCGACGCCGACGATGAATATCTGCCCGCGCACCTCGCCGTCTGCGTCGGCGCGTTGGAAGCCGACCGCTCGGTCGGCTACGTCTGGACGCGACGGCGGCTCGACATCGACATCCACCCGAGCTGGGGCCCCTCCCTCGACCGCAGCACGGTGATGAATCTGTGCGTGCGGCGGATCTGGCACGAAATCGTCAAGGGTTTTCCCGAGCACCCGGATTTCGCCCGCTACGGCGCCGAGGACAGCTTCTACCGCACCGTTCTCGAAGCTTTGGTGAACGGCCGCGGCCTCGACGCGGAAACCCTGCTGATCCATTTCCAGCCCGGCAACTCGCTCGACCGCCAGCGCGCCAAGCTCTCCCGGCCGATCTCGGAATGGCCCGGCGACGAAAGCGCGCCGCCGACGATCGTCGCGCTGTGCGAGGAGCGTCTCGCCTACGTCGAACGCCTCAAGGCCGAACGCCGGAGCGGCTGAC
This sequence comes from uncultured Alphaproteobacteria bacterium, assembly GCA_900079695.1. Classification (NCBI taxonomy): domain Bacteria; kingdom Pseudomonadati; phylum Pseudomonadota; class Alphaproteobacteria; species uncultured Alphaproteobacteria bacterium. The sequence goes on along the minus strand of LT599022.1, from coordinate 191,796 downwards.
GCACGGCAGGCATCCTCAGGCGGAAAGCCATTTGTCGATGTCTTCGGCCTTCGGCAAGCCTCCGGCATGGACCACCTTGCCGTCGATCACGATCCCCGGCGTCGAGGCGATACCGTAGCCTGCGATCGCCGCATAGTCGGTGACCTTTTCCAACGCGATCGCGACGCCGAGCCGGTCGGCCTCGGCCTTCACCATCTCCGCGGTGGTCTGGCAGCGTTTGCAGCCCGGCCCCAACACCTTCACGTCCTTGACCATATTCGTTTCCTCTCAGGCGAACAGCAGATTGAACAGATAACCGACGGCGAGAATCCCCCCGCCGACCACGGCGACGAACACCGCGATCAGGCGGACCGTCAGAACCTTGCGCAGGATGATCATCTCCGGCGCGGAGAGCGCAATCACGCTCATCATGAAGGCGAGCACGGTGCCGAGCGCCGCGCCCTTGCCGAGCAGCGCCTCGACCACCGGCACGATGCCCGCGGCGTTGGAATACATCGGAATGCCGATCAATACCGCCGCCGGAACCGACCACCAGGCGTCGCGCCCCATGATCGACGCCAGCAGTTCGGCGGGCGCGTAGCCGTGGATCAGGGCGCCCGCGGCGATGCCGAGCACCACCCATTTGCCGACCTTGGCGACGATCTCCCGCACCGCGTCGATCCCGGCCTTGAGACGCTCGACCACGGTCATCCCCGTCGACGGCAGATCGACCGCTCCGGCGCGAACGGTCCGCACCCAATCTTCCAGCCAGCCTTCGAGACCGAAGCGGCCGATCGTCCAGCCTGCGAGGATCGCGATCCCGAGGCCGAAGCCGAGATAGGCCGCCGCCACCTTCCACCCCAGCAGGGCGAACAGCAGGCCGAGCGCCACTTCGTTGACCATCGGCGCGGCGATCAGAAAGGAAAAGGTGACGCCGAGCGGCACCCCGGCGGAGACGAAGCCGACGAACAGCGGCACCGCCGAGCACGAACAGAACGGCGTGACGATCCCGAGCGTCGCCGCGGCGACGTTGCCCACCCCCTCGCGCCGCCCGGCGAGCAGCGCGCGAGTGCGCTCGGGCGAAAAGAAGCTGCGCACCACGCCCATGGCGAACACCACCAGGGTCAGCAGCATCAGCACCTTCGGCGTGTCGTAGAGGAAGAACTCCAGCGCTTCCGCGAGATGGCTGCCGGGATCGACGGGGAGCCGCGCCACCGCCCATTGCGAAAACGGTACGAGTTGCGCGTAAACCAAACCCCACGCAGCCAGAGCCGCGCCGGTCGTCAGCAGCCAGAGGCCGGTGCGTTCGGCCTTCGCTTCAGGAGGAACGGGAGCGCAGCACCGGGTCATGCGACGGCCTTCCGAGGCTCGTGGGGAAGCGCCAGGACCGCATCGATCACCGCGGCCACTCCGCCGTCGAGACCGGGAGCGCGGCGGTAGCGCACCCACTGGGCGTCGCGCCGGTCGACCACCAGGCCCGCCGCCTTGAGCACGCCCATGTGCCGCGACATCCGCGACTGGGTCGCGCCGAGCGCCGCCATCAGTTCGCAGACGCAATGCTCCTCGCCGTCCCACAACAGCCTGAGGGCGGCGAGCCGGGTGGGATCGGACAAGGCGGACATCAGATCGGCAGGGCTCATGTGCGTATTCCCGCTTATGCGCTTATCCGCATAATGCGCCGACGGCCGAAGGAGTCAAGCGCCGTCAATCGACCTGCCGATAAGGGCCGAGGCGCTGCCTCTCGGCGATATCCGCCGCCACCAGATCCCGCTCGCGCAAAAGGAAATCCGCGATCGCGTCGCGCAGCGGCGCCTCGCGGATCCAGTGGGCGCTATAGGTGGAAACCGGCAGATAGCCGCGGCTGATCTTGTGCTCGCCCTGCGCGCCCGCCTCGACCCGCGCAAGCCCGCGCGCGATCGCGTAATCGAGGGCGCGGTAGTAGCACATCTCGAAATGCAGGAACGGCAGATCGACCGCCGCGCCCCAGTTGCGGCCGAACAGGGCGTCGCCGCCCAGCAGATTGAGCGCCCCGGCGACCATCCGCGCTCCGTCCTCGGCGACCATCAGCACCACGCGCTCGCCCAGCTCCGCGCCCAGGCGATGAAAGAATTCGCGGGGCAGATAGGCTTCGGCGCATTTGCGTTCGACGGTATCGAGATAGAAGCGGTGAAAGGCGTCCCAGTGACGGGCCCGGATCTCGCCGCCGGTCAGCGTGCGGATCGCGAGGCCGTGGCCGTTGGCGCGTTCGCGCTCCTTGCGGATCGCCTTGCGCTTGCGCGAAGACAGGGTTTCGAGAAAGTCTTCGAAGCTGCGGTAGCCACGATTGTGCCAATGGTATTGCTCGCCGAGGCGCGTCAGCCAGCCCTGCGCCGCGAACAACTCCGCCTCCTCCCGCGTGCAGAAGGTGATGTGGGCCGACGACCATTCCATCTCGGCGGCGAGATGCGCGATGCCGCGCGCCAGCAGCGCCCCGACTCCGGTAGACCGCGCCTCCGGCCGCACCAGCAGGCGCGGACCCGGCACCGGCGTGAACGGCACGGCGCACTGGAGCTTGGGATAATAGCGCCCGCCGACGCGGCTCCAGGCTTCCGCCCACCCCCAGTCGAACACGTACTCGCCGAACGAATGGGTCTTGGCGTAGAGCGGCGCGACCCCGAGCGCTCGCCCGGCGCCGTCCTCGACCGCAAGATGGCAGGGCGTCCACCCGGTTCGCGGAGACGCCGCCCCGGACTCTTCCAGTGCCTGAAAAAACGCATGGGAGACGAAAGGATTGTCGGCTCCGGCGCATGCATCCCAATCCCCGGGCGCCAGCGCGCCGACGCCCCCGACGCTGCGCAACGTCAACTCCTCGCGCCCGTCGGGCATCGTCCACCACTCCGATCCGCTGCCGTGCGTGTCGCCTAATCTGTGGTTTCGACCGCCCGCGGTTCAATACCGAGAACGTCGAAACACCCGGTCAGGTCCCCCACCGTCGCGGATTGTCCCCACGCCCGCGCGACGCCGTCGCGGGCGACGAGAACCGCGGCGATCCCCGCGTTGCGTGCGCCGAGAACGTCCTTTTCCTCGTTGCCGACGTAGATCGCCTCGCCGGGGGCGACGGCGAGCGCGGCGCATAGCTTGAGAATCCCCGCCGGATGCGGCTTGCGATAGCCCGCCTGAACCGAGGTGAGACAGGCGTCGAGAAGATCGAGAACGCCGCAGTCCCGGAGATCCGCCCACACGAAACGTGCGGGCATGCCGTAGGGAACGTCGGTCAACGCCCCCGTCCGCAGCCCGTGGCGGCGCAAACCCTGGAGAACCGCGACGGTCTCCGGATACGGGCGCAGCGATTGCCGGAAGTCCGTGAAAAACCCCACCGCCACGGCCTCGACCTCGCACGGGCTCAGGTCGAGCCCGCGAAGCGCCGCCGCGAAAACCCGGTCGCTGCCGAACTCGATCTCGCGGGGGACGCGCCTGGTGTTGAAACCCGCAAGGTGGGACCGCGCCAACGCCAGATCGCGGTCCGCAACCGTCAGACCGGCGGCCGCGAATCCGCGCGCCAGTGCCGCGCCGTAGCGGCTCGTCCAGTCGAGCGGAATATCCGCGTAGGTGTAGAGGGTCTCTCCGAGATCGAACAGCACCGCCTTGACGTGCGGCACCCGCATCGGTCCGTCCTCCTCGCGCCGCGGCCCGGCGCTCGTACCATCGGGCAGCCCCTCTTCCGCCGCGACGGGGCGTTGACACGCCGGGACGGTTTCTGGTACCAAGCTGCTACGTTATAACATAATGACAACAACCCTACAACATGCATGGTTGTACGCCATGTCCGTCGCCCGCGTCCATCGTTCCGGATATCGCGGCGAACGTGGGGGCCGTAAGGAGGATCTGGTCTTGAAAGCAATCGGTTCCGTCGCGTGTGCGGTGGGCGTTCTGATCCTGGGCGCGTCTGAAGCGTCGGCGCGGAAGGACAACGTGCTCGACGTCGTCTGCCCCTGGGAGATCGGCAGCACGGACGCCACCAAATCCGGCCACGTCTTCCGTTGGATGTCGATTTCCGAAACCCTGGTGGGCGTCGAGCCCGACGGATCGATGAAGCCGCTGCTCGCCACCGCGTGGTCGGTGGACGACAGCCGCCTGGTGTGGCGCTTCAAGATCCGCGAAGGGGTGAAGTTCCACAACGGCAAGCCGCTGACCGCGGCGGCGGCGGCCTTCAGCCTCAACGCCGCGCGCGGCAAACCCGGCGTGCTGGCGAAGGCGCCGATCCGCGAGATCGCCGCCGACGGCGACGATCTCGTGGTGCGCCTGAACGAGCCGTTCTCGCCGTTGCCGTCGCTGTTCACCCATGCGTCGTCGCAGATCCTCGAAGCGGCCTCCTACGACGCCGACGGCAATACCGTGAAGGTGATCGGCACCGGACCGTTCGCGATCACCCTGCTGCAGACGCCGCAACGCCTCGCCGCCAGGACCTTCGCCGACTATTGGGGGCCGAAGCCCGCCGCCGAGGGCGTCACCTATCTTGCCGCGCCGCGCAGCGAGACCCGCACCCTGATGGTGCAGAGCGGCGACGCCGACCTCGCTTTCAACATGGATGCCGCGAGCCTGAAGCGGCTGGAGATGACCGCGCCGGTCAAGGGCTTTTCGATTCCCGTGGCGCGCACCGTCACCCTCAAGCTCAACGCCGCCCGCCCCGGCCTCGACACCGCGCGCGGCCGCAACGCCGTCAACGCCGCGATCGACCGCCGGGGCATCGCCGCGAGCATCCTGCGCGAGCCCAAATCCCTCGCCAACCAGCAGTTCTCGCCGATGTTCGGCGACTGGTTCGTCGATGGCCTGCCGCAGTTCCGCTACGACCCGAAGTTCACCCGCTCGGAGTTCGAGGCGATGGGCTGGAGCGCGGACGTCGACGGCTACCTCGCAAAGGACGGCAAACGCCTGTCGCTAACTCTCACCACCTTCTCCGACCGTCCGGAACTGCCGATCATCGCCACCAGCATTCAGGAATCCCTGCGGCAGGCGGGGATCGAGGCAAAGGTTTCGGTCAACAACTCCTCGGCGATCCCGGCCGGGCACCACGACGGCTCGCTCGACATGGGCATGCTCGCCCGCAACTACGGCGTGGTGCGCGACCCGTTCGTGGTGATGGCCGAGGACTTCCGCTCCGGCGGCGGCGACTGGGGCGCGATGAACTGGAGCAACGCCGAACTCGACGGCATGATCGCGCAGATGAAAGCCTCCGACGGCGGCCCCGCCTACAAGACGCTGTCGCAGCGCGCGGCGCGCATCATTCATGAGGAGATGCCGGTGATCCCGGTGGCGTGGCACGTGCAGACCGTCGCCGTGAGCCGGGAGCTCGACAACTTCGCCCTCGATCCCTTCCAACTCAGTTGGAACCTGGAGAAGGTGACATGGGCAAAATGATCCGCGCGGTCCTTCTGCCGCGCGCGCTCCAGGCGGCGATGGTCGCCTGGACCGTCGGCACTCTCACCTTCGTTCTCACTCGCGCGCTGCCGGGCGATATGGCCTACCGCATCGCCGCCGGACGCTACGGCTACGACAACGTCGACGCGGCGGCCGCGGCGGCGGTGAGCCGGGAACTCGGCCTCGACCGGTCGCCGCTGTCGGCCTACGCGTCGTGGCTGTGGGATCTCCTCACCCTCAACCTCGGCCGCGACATGGTCAGCAACGAGCCGGTCTGGTCGGAGGTTTCGCATCAGGTCGGCCACTCGCTGGTCCTCGCGCTGGTGGCGATCGGCTTCGCCCTGCTGCTCGGCCCGGCGCTCGGCGTCGTCGCCGGACTGCGGCGTCAGGGCGCGATCGACCACGCCTCGCTGGCGCTCTCCACGGCGCTGCGCTCGGTGCCGCCCTTCATTCTCGGCATCGGCCTGGTGATCGTCGTCGCGGTCGAATTGCGCTGGCTGCCCGCCGCCGGGCACGGCGGCTTCGCCCACGCGATTCTCCCCGGCCTCGCCCTCGCTCTCGGCCTCGCCGCGGTGTCGAGCCGCGTCACCCGCAACGCGGTGGTGGCGGTGGCGCGCTCGCCGTTCTTCGCGTTCGCCCGCACCAAGGGATTGGACGAGAGCACCGCGTTCCGTCGCCACGGCGCGCGCAACGTCGCGGTACCGGTGGTCTCGTACTTCGGCGTGCAGCTGATCTACCTGATCGAAGGCGTGGTGGTGGTGGAATCGCTGTTCGCCTGGCCCGGCATCGGCCATGCCCTGGTCCACGCGATCGTCGCCCGCAACGTGCCGATGATCCAGGGCACCGCGCTGGTGATGGGGCTGATGTTCGTGCTGCTCAACGCCGTCGTCGACGGCATCTGCTGGACCCTCGACCCGCGGAGGCGCGCATCATGACCCTCACCGATCGCTTCGGACTGCGCCTCGGCGGCGCGTTCGGCACTCGCGGCCGCCGCCTCGGCTTCGCGTGCCTCGCCGCCGTGGTCGCGTTCGCGTGGCTGGTGCCGCTGCTGCACGGCGGCGACATCGCCTCGCAAAACCTGATGCGGACGCTCGCATCGCCGACCGCGACCGAGCCGTTCGGCACCGACCACCTCGGCCGCTCGATGATCGTGCGCCTCCCGGCGGCGGTGCGCCTGTCGCTCGGGTTGGCGCTCCTCAGCGTGCTGACCGCGGTGATCCCCGGCGTCGCGCTCGGCATTCTCGGCGGCTGGTACGGCGGCCTCGTCGACCGGGTGCTCGTGACCGTCGCCGACAGCGTGCTGGCGTTGCCCGGCCTGCTGCTGGTGCTGATCCTGTCGGCGATCGCGCCGGGGAACTTCTGGGCGCTCTACGTCGGCATCTCGCTGGTGCTGTGGATCGAATACTACCGCGTCGTGCGCGCCTACACCCTGACGATCGTACGCTCGCCGGAGATCCAGTCGTCGCGGCTGCTGGGATTCGGCATGGCGTACTGCGTGCGCCGCCACATCCTCCCCGAAGTGCTGCCGGTGGTGGCGACGATGGGAGCGTTCGGCGCGGCGGGGGCGATCATGGCGATTTCCGCCCTCGGCTTCGTCAACATCGGCGTGCGGCCGCCCACCGCGGAACTCGGGCTGATGATGACCGAGCTGTTCCCGTACTTCGACGAAGCGCCGCTGATCATGCTGCAACCGATCGGCATGGTGTTCCTGCTGGTGCTGAGCCTCAACCTGATCGCCGGGAGCGACCCGAAATGACCGGACTTGCCATCCAACCCGTTCCGGCGACGCCCGCGATCCGCGTCCGCGATCTCGCGATCGCCGCCGCCGGAGAGATCGTCCGGCCGATGTCGTTCGACGTCTATCCCGGCGTACCGTTCACCATCCTCGGGTCGAGCGGCTCGGGCAAGAGCCTGCTCTCGCAGGCGATCATGGGCAACCTGCCGGAGGGCCTAGCGGCCTCCGGCCGGGTCGAGATCGACGGCGTCGACGTGCTCGCGCTGCCGCAGAAGCGGCGCGAGGCGATGTGGGGACGGACCCTCTCGCTGCTCCCCCAGGAGCCCTGGCACGCCCTCGACCCGACGATGACGGCGCTGCCGCAGGTGGCGGAAACCTACCGCTACGTTCGCGGTCTGCCGGATGCCGAAGCCCGGCGGCGCGCCGCCGCCGACCTCGACGCCCTCGGCCTGCCCGGCGACACGGCGGGCAAGCTGCCGATGCAGTTGTCGGGCGGCATGGCCCAGCGCGTGGTGTTCGCGGCGGCGCAGGCGGGCGGCGCGCCGATCGTGATCGTCGACGAGCCGACCAAGGGCCTCGACGCCTCGCGCCGCGACGACGTCGTCGCCCTGCTCAAGCGGGCGGCGGACGCGGGCGGCGTGCTCCTCACCATCACCCACGACATCGCGGTGGCGCGCCAGCTCGGCGGCTACGTGATGGTGATGCGCGCGGGCGAGCTCCAGGAGGAAGGCGAGGCCCACGCCCTGCTCGCCAACCCGCGGAGCGACTACGCCCGCCGCCTGATCGCCGCCGATCCGGAAAACTGGCCGAAGGCGGCGCCGCGGCGGCTGGCGGCGGACGCCCCCGAAGTGCTGCGGGCCGAGGGCATCGCGGTGGCGCGGGGCGGCAGACGGCTGGTATCCGGCTTCGATCTCCGGCTGCGCGCCGGAGAGATCGTCGGCATCACCGGCGACAGCGGCTGCGGCAAGTCCTCGCTCGGCGACACCCTGCTCGGCCTGCTGCCGCCCGACGCGGGGCGGGTGACGCGCGCGCCCGGGCTCGCCGCCCACCGCTTCCTCAAGCTCTATCAGGATCCGCCGACGGCGTTTTCGCGTCACTGGCCGATGCGGGTTCTGCTCGACGACGTGGTGCGCCTGCACCGTCTCGATCGCGGCCGGATTCCGCCCCTGATGGAGCGGCTGCGCCTCGCCCCCGAACTGCTGGAACGCGACTCCCGCAGCATCTCGGGCGGCGAATTGCAGCGCTTCTCGATTCTGCGGGCGCTGCTGCTCGACCCGGCATTGATCTTCGCCGACGAGCCGACTTCGCGTCTCGATCCGATCATCCAGCGCGAGATCGTCGAACTGCTGGTCGGCGTGGCGCGCGAGCGGCAGTGCGCGCTGCTGCTGGTGAGCCACGACATGGCACTGGTCGACCACGTCTGCGACCGCAGCATCGCGCTCGGTTCCCGGTAAGCCTCCATCCGCCGAGGCTCTCCCGCCTCCGCCGCGCCACGTGCCGGCGGAGGACCGGGGGCGCGCGTCCGGTTTCCGTCTCCATCCATCGACACAGGTGTTCCATGAAACGATTCGCGACCTATTCGGGCGCCGTCCTTACCGCGGCGGGCTTCGCCGCGGCGGCGCAGGCGTCCGATCCGATCCAGCTCAAGCTCGGCGGCTATATGGAGTATTGGGCCGCCGGAGCCAGCCAGGGCGACCACTACGCCGACCCGGTCAACAGCTTCGACATCCAGGGCGATTCCCAGATCTACTTCCTCGGCAAGACGGTTCTCGACAACGGCGTGGAAGTGGGCGCGCGGGTGCAGGCGAGCGCGGGTTCCGACTACAACGCCCAGTTCATCCAGCGCTCGTACGCGTGGGTGAGCGGCGCCTACGGCAAGGCGATCTTCGGCAAGTATCGCGACGTGGTGTGGCTGACCCACAATTTCGCGCCCGAAGCCTCGCACCTCGATTCCGGCCTGGGCGGTTCCGACTTCTACCAGATCCTCCCGACCGGCGACGGCGTATCGTCCCTCGACCCCAACGAGAAGCCGACCAACTACGCCAACAAGTTCCTCTACCTCACGCCCAAGGTCTACGGCTTCCAGATCGGCGCGTCGTTCACGCCGTCGAACAACCGATCGGGCGACGATGCCGACGCCGTCTCCGAAACCATCCTCAAGGACGCCAAGTGGGATCAGGCGTGGGCCGCCGCGCTCTCCTACGGCGGCACCGTCGGCGGGATCGGCGTCAACGCCTCGGTCGGCTACGACTACATCAACGGCAATCGCGACACCGGAACCCCGGGCGACGTCCACAACCTTCAGACCAGCGCGGCGCTGTCGTACCAGGGTTTCTCGGTCGGCGGCGGCTTCAACCGCATGATCGCGCCGAGCGACAGCTTCTATGCGAGCAAGGATGGCCGCGCCTGGGAGGCGGGCATCGGCTATGCCGAGGGGCCGTACATGGTCTCGTTCGCCTACGTCAATTCCACCACCCGCGGCAATCTCGCCAGCTATCCGATCAGCGCCCACGCGCACGACGAGGTGGATTTCTACCGCATGGGCGCGCGCTACGCCCTCGGCGCGGGCGTCGACCTGTGGGGGGCGCTGGCCTATCTCGATTCCGAGTCCCACACCGGCAGGAAGGCCGACGGCAACGAAGGCGCGATCGGCGGCGCGATCGGCCTCCGCCTCGACTTCTGACACGGAACGGCGGGAGACCCCCTCTCCCGCCCCGGTACATTCCCACAAGGAGGAAACGACGATGCGAAAATTCCGCGGGCTGATCGCCTGTGCCCTGGCGCTGGCGGCGCTGCTGCATCCGGGCGCGGCGTTCGCCCACAAGGTCATCCACCGCCTGTCGATCGAGGGCGACGCGGTGGTCGGACGGATCGGCTATTTCAACGCCGGATGGGCGGCGGACGCGCCGGTCGAGGTGAGGGACGACCAAGGGCGGATCCTGTTCGAAACCCGCACCGACGCCGACGGCCGGTTCCGCTTCGTGCCGACCGAGACCACCGCGCACCTCGTCCACGCCAACCTCGGCGGCGGCCACGTGCTCGACGTGCGCATCGAGGCCGCCGACCTGCCGCCGGGCGTCGCCGCCGCGGAAACCGAAACCGACTCCCAGCCGAAACGCCGCTCGTTCTGGGACCGGCTGACCGGGCGCTGACGCCGGTTCAGCGTTCGTCCAGGCGTGCGACGAACCACTTGATCAGGCGCGACCAGAGCTCGTCCTTCAGCACCGCGCCCTCGGCGTGGCTGTCGAGGTTGGGGTTGTCGTTGATCTCGATGACGTGGACGCCGCGCGCGTTCTCCTTGAGGTCGACGCCGTAGAGCCCGCCGCCGATCAGCCGCGCCGCCTTGACCGCCGTGGAGATCACCTCCGGCGGCGCGTCCTCGACCGCGACGGTGTTGAAGCGCCCCTCGACGGCGCGGCCATCGGTGGTGTGCTTGATGATCTGCCAGTGGTGGGGCGCCATCAGATACTGGCAGGCGAACAGCGGCTCGCCGCCGAGCACGCCGACCCGCCAGTCGTAGTCGGTAGGCATGAACTCCTGCGCCAGCAGGAGGTCGGTATCGACGAACAGCCGCGCCGCCAGCGCGTCGAGCGCGGCGCGGTCGTCGACCTTGTGGACGCCGCGCGAAAACGAACCGTCGGGAATCTTGATCACCATCGGAAAGCCGAGTTCGCTCTCGGCATCGTCGAGCGCCGCGCGGCCGTTGAGCACCAGGCTGCGCGGGATCGCGATGTTGCGGGATTCCAGCAGTTCCTTGAGGTAGACCTTGTTGGTGCAGCGGATCATCGACACGGTGTCGTCGATCACCGGCATCCCTTCCTGCTCGGCGCGGCGGGCGAAGCGGTAGGTGTGGTTGTCGATCGAGGTGGTCTCGCGGATGAACAGCGCATCGTATTCCGCCAACCGCGCAAGATCGTGCTTCTCGATCGGATCGACCTCGACGCCGTGCCGCCGCGCCACCTGGGCGAGGCGTTCGAGCGAGGACTTCTTCGACGGCGGCAGCGCCTCGCGCGGGTTGTGCAGCACCGCGAGCGAATAGCGCGCCGGGATCTTGCCCTTCGCCACCTGCCAGCCGCGCCGGGTCTGGCGCTCCATCGCCTCCATCGCGAACGTCTTCTGCGCGGCGTCGAGGCGGTGCAACGCCAACGGCCGGATCTTCTCGATCGCCCGCCACGGCCCGGCCTCGACGCTGATCTCGATCAGCGGGCAGCGGAACCAATCGAACAGCAACAGCGCGAACGCGTCGAGGCCCGGAAACTGGGTGCGGCCGAACGCCACGAACACCTTGAAATCGACCTCGGGCGCGTCGTCCCGCCCCTTCAGGCAGCGGTTGAGCTTGTCCTCGAGATCCGGCAGCGCGTCGCGGTAGAGATCCTTCCGCGACAGCTCCAGCAAGGTCTGCACCGTCGGCATCACGCGGTGGCCGCGCGCCCCCGCCAGCAGCGAGGCGTAATACCCGGCGCTCTGGTAGGCGGTGTTGCGCGAGAGGTTGATGACCGTCGGGCGCAGGCTGTTGAAGAGCTGCGGCCGGGCGAGATAGTCGCGCACCGTCATCACCTTGTGCGGCGTGTCGGCCTGGCCGACGTCGCGGGGGGAATCGACCAGGATGATCCAGTCGGTCATTTGCGGAAGGTTCCTTTGATCACGACCGCGGCGCGCAGGCGCGACTTGCCGTAGCAGGCCATGCGGTCGAACTCGTCCTCGGGAATCGGCAACGCCGCGGCGGCCATCGGAGTTTCGTGGTCGTCGGGTTCGAGCCAGGGATCGTGGATGAAGATGCGTTGATCGGCATGGGCGAACGCGGTGACCCAATGCGGCGCCCGGGCGCGCAGCATGCGGTACTGGCTCAACAGCACCAGCACCACCGCCCCGCCGTCGAGCAGATCGCGCAGTTCGGCGCGCGCGAGCGCCTTGTCGTGGACCGCGACGCCGAGCGCCCGCGCCTGATCGCGAAAGTCCTCCTGCGCCACCGTCATCACCGCGCGCTTCTCGGGGTCGCGCACCGAATCGAGAAACAACGGCGCGGAAGAATTGATGAACGCCTCGGTCTCGAAGCCGTGACGCGCCAGCGCCGCCGCCATCCCCACCGGGTCGCAACCGCCGAGGCCCGCGGTCATGAAGATCGTCGTCGCCTCGCGCCACAACCGCAGTTCCAGACGGCGGTCGAGCGCGAGCCCGGGGTCGAACGCCGCCATCCCCATCATCATCGCCGCCGGGCCGCAGGTGAACTCGGTGGTCTGCGGATAATAGGGCGGCACCCGGCGGCGGGCGCGCAGATCGGCGCGCGGCGGTTCGGTCGCCAGCCACTTGTGGAAGCGCAGCGCCGCCGCGTGGTCCTCGTAATAGTCGGGAACCACGTCGAACTGGCGGTAGCCGTGGCGGGTGTAGAGGGCGATCGCGGCGGTGTTGTCGGGCCGGGATTCCAACCGCATCACCGCGCAATCGCGAGCGAACGCGGCGTGTTCCGCCTCCGCCAGCAGCCGCGCGCCGAGGCCCCGGCCCTTGCACGCGGGATCGACGGCGATGGAATAGAGGCGCGCCAGCGCGGTACCGGCGCGGTAGATCACCAGAGCGTAACCGGACACCACGCCCCCCCGTTCGAGAACCAGGAGATCGGAGCTGCGGATACGATCGAGAAAACGTTTGAAGCTGCGTCGCGACAGGCGGTCGCCGTCGAACGCGCGGTCTTCCAGCGCCACCAGGGCGTCGAGGTCGGCGGGCAAAGCCCGCCTCAGACTGGGCGGCGGGTCGCCCCGGTCGGTTTCGAGGGCCGGATGCTCGCCGCCTGTTCCTTCCGCCATTTTTGCAGTGCCTTATGGGTTGGCCGTTGCGGGGAAACATCATCCCGCGCGCAACGGAATGCAAGCCCCTCCTGCACATATCGGCGATGCGCGCATCGCCGCGGATAAAACCGGAAAGCCATCATCGCCTTTCCGGTTTCGCGCGCCCCGCGTTAGTCTGAACGAAATTCCATCGGCACAGGGAGGGCAACGCAATGGAAGACGAACTCATCGGCACCGTGAAGCTGTTCGCCGGCAACTTCACGCCGAGAAATTACCTGGAATGCGACGGACGTTTGCTGCCGATCCGCGAGTATCAGGCGCTGTTCGCGCTCCTCGCCGATACCTACGGCGGCGACCGGCAAACCACCTTCGCCCTGCCGAAACTCGACCGCATCGGCCAGTGCCGCTACATCATCTGCGTGAAGGGCATCTTCCCCAGCCGCGACTGATTCGCGCAAACGAAAACGCGCGGCACCGGGCCGCGCGTTTTTGCAGGAAGGGTCGGAGCGCCGGTTAACGGCTGTAGAATTCGACCACCAGGTTCGGCTCCATCGACACCGGATACGGCACGTCGGCGAGCTTCGGCATGCGGATGAAGGTGCCCTTCATCGCCTTGTGGTCGACGTCGAAGTAATCCGGCACGTCGCGCTCGCCGGACTCGATCGCCTCGAGGATCAGCGCCATCTGCTTCGACTGCTCGCGGATCTCGATCACGTCGCCCGCCCGGAGCATGAACGACGAGATGTTGACGCGGCGGCCGTTGACCTTGACGTGGCCGTGGTTCACGAGCTGGCGCGCGGCGAACACCGTCGGCACGAACTTGAGGCGATAGATCGCGGCGTCCAGACGGCTCTCCAGCAGGCCGATGAGGTTCTCGCCGGTGTCGCCGGTGCGGCGCGAGGCCTCGGCGTAATAGCGGCGGAACTGGCGCTCGGAGATGTTGGCGTAGTAGCCCTTGAGCTTCTGCTTCGCCATCAGCTGGGTGCCGAAATCGGTCGGCTTGCGGCGGCGCTGGCCATGCTGGCCCGGGCCGTATTCGCGCTTGTTGACCGGGCTCTTGCCGCGGCCCCACAGGTTGACGCCGAGACGGCGGTCGATCTTATGCTTGCAGGAATGACGCTTCGACATGGACGATCCTTTTGGTCTGTCGATGTTTTTGTCCCGGTAGGCCACCTGATCGGCGGCGGGGCTGGAGCCAAAGCGAAAGCGTCCCCAGTCCGCGTTCCCGGAAATGAGGCCGACACCATACCCGCGACCGCGCGGATGTCAAGGCTTTCAGCGCCGGAACACCACGGTTTCGACCGGCAGACGCTCCTGCCATCCGGCCCGCACCAGCTCCGGGTCGGCGTGCTCTTCCTCGGGGTAGCCGATGCAGAGATAGGCGATCAGATCCCAGTCGGTCGGCACCTCGCAGACGGCGCTCACCTCGGCGGGATCGAGGATCGACACCATGCCGAGGCCGAGGCCGCGCGCGCGCGCCGCCAGCCATAGGGTCTGCACCGCCGCCACCGCCGAATACTGCACCGCCTGCGGCATCGTCCGGCGGCCGAGCCCCGCCCCCTCCGCCGGATCCGGATCGGCGAACACCGCGATCTGCACCGGCGCGCGGTCGAGCCCGGAAAGCTTGAGCGACGCGTAGAGCTGCGCCTTCTCGCCCGAGTAGCCGGCGAGCGCCTCGGCGTTCGCCGCCTCGAAACTCGCGCGCACGCGGGCGCGGCGGCCGGGATCCGCGACGATCACGAAGCGCCACGGCTGGCAGTTGCCGACCGAAGGCGCGAGACAGGCCTGCTCGATCAGCTCCGCCACCGCGGTTTCCGACACCGGCTCGGTGGAGAAGCGCCGCACGTCGCGCCGCCAGACGAGAAGCTGGGTGAGCTGATCGCAGAAGCGCGAGTCGAACATCGGCTTCGAGGTATAGAGCGGCAGCGGCGCCGCGCGCAGCCGGTCGACGTCGATGCCGAGCCTGCGGGCGCGCCGGAGCGACCCGTGGGCGAGTTCGGCGACCATGCCGTGGAGGGTGCGCACGTCCTGCTCGGTGAGTTCGGCGCGGTTGAACAGGGCGCGCAGGTTGCGCACCATGCTCGGCCGCTTGTCCTCGACGCGCAGGAAGCCGCACAGATCCAGCTCGCGCTCGATGTGGGCGTAGAGGTTCAGCACCTCGTCCTTGGTCGCGGGCGCGGTTTCGTTCATCACCAGTTCGTAGGCCGGCGCCTCGCAGCCCGACTGATACCACTCGTAGGCCAGCAGCAACACCGCCTGCGCGAGATTGAGCGAACAGTAGGCGGGGTTGAGGGGCACCTCGCACACCGCGTCGGCGAGCGATACGTCGTCGTTGTCCAATCCGGTGCGCTCGGGGCCGAACAGCACCGCCACCTTCTGCCCCGCGGCGATGCGCGCGCGCAGCTCGGCGGCGGCGCGGTGCGGCGTCATCACCGGCTTGACCTGTTCGCGGCGGCGCGCGGTGGTGGCGAGCACCCAATGGCAGTCGGCGATCGCGGCGCGGGTATCGGGATAGTCGACGGCGGCGCGCAGCACCAGATCCGCGCCCGAGGACGACGCGATCGCGCGTTCGTGGGTCGCCGGTTCGTTGGGCGCCACCAGGCGCATCTCGCCGAGCGCGCAGTTGAGCATCGCGCGCGCCACCATGCCGATGTTCTCGGCGAGTTGCGGCCGCACCAGAACGATCGCCGGAGCCGCACCGTTGGTGACGGTTTCGGGCTGCGCCCGCGAGGTATCGGTACCCGACATATCCGAACTCAAGCCTTCATCAGGAAGTAGACGATGCTGTCGTGCAGCGCGTTGAACGAGGCGTCGATGATGTCCTCGGACACGCCGACGGTGGTCCAGCGCGCACCGGTGGCGGCGTCCGCGCTTTCGATCATCACCCGGGTGACCGCGGCGGTGCCGCGCTCGGGCGCCATGATCCGCACCTTGTAATCCACCAGGGCGAGCCGGTCGAGCGCCGGGAACGCGGGCACCAGCACCTTGCGCAGAGCCGCGTCGAGCGCGTTGACCGGGCCGTGCCCCTCCCCCGCCTCCATCGAATAGCGGTTGTCCACCAGCACCCGCGCGGTCGCCTCGGACACGTGGACGAGTTCGCCGCGGGCATTGTAGCGGCGTTCGTCGATGACGCGGAACGAGTGCACCGAGAAGAACTCCGGCACGCCGCCGAGGAAGCGCCGCGCGAACAGCTCGAAGCTCGCGTCCGCGCCGTCGAAGGTGAGGCCGTCCGCCTCCTTGCTCTTGACCTCGGCGAGAAGGTCGCCGATGCGCGGATCGGCGGGGTCGACCTCCACTCCGGCGTCGGCGAGGCGGGCGAGGATGTTGGAGCGCCCCGACTGGTCGGAAACGACGACGCGCCGCATGTTGCCGACCGTCTCCGGATCGACGTGCTCGTAGCACGATGGGTCCTTCGCCACCGCCGAAGCGTGCAGCCCGCCCTTGTGGGCGAAGGCGGACGCGCCGACGTAGGGGGCGTGGCGGTTGGGCGCGCGGTTGAGGCGCTCGTCGAGCATGTGCGACACCGTCTTGAGGAGCCGCAAGCCCTCGCGCGAGACGCCGGTGTCCATGCCCATCTTCAGCATCAGGGTCGGGATCAGCGACACCAGATTGGCGTTGCCGCAGCGCTCGCCGAGGCCGTTCAGCGTTCCCTGGATCTGCCGCACCCCGGCGCGCACCGCAACAAGCGAGTTGGCGACCGCGTTGCCGGTGTCGTCGTGGCAGTGGATGCCGAGGTGGCTGCCGGGGATCCGCTTGGTCACCGCGCCGACGATCGCCTCGATCTCGTGCGGCAGGGTGCCGCCGTTGGTGTCGCACAGCACCACCCAGCGCGCCCCGGCCCGATACGCCGCCTCGACGCAGGCGAGCGCGTAATCCGGGTTGGCCTTGTAGCCGTCGAAGAAGTGCTCGGCGTCGAACATCGCCTCTCCGACCCGCGCCTGCGCGGCCGCGACGCTGTCGGCGATCATCCGCAGGTTTTCGTCGCGGTCGACGCCGAGCGCGACCTCGACCTGATGCTCCCAGGTCTTGCCGACCAGGGTGACGACCCCCGCACCGGAGGCGAACAGCGCCTGGAGGCCCGCGTCGTTGTGGGCCGAGCGGCCGTTGCGGCGGGTCATGCCGAAGGCGGCGAGACGGGTACGCCGGAGCGTCGGCGGGTTGGCGAAGAACTGATCGTCGGTGGCGTTGGCGCCGGGCCACCCCCCCTCCACGTAGTCGATCCCCAGGCGGTCGAGCTCGGTGGCGATCGCCACCTTGTCGGCGGCGGTGAAATCCACCCCCTGGGTTTGCGCGCCGTCGCGCAGGGTACTGTCGTAGAGGAACACGCGGTCGCCGCTCATCGCTCTCGCCTTCGATCCGGAGAAGCGAAGAAAATGCGGCAAATCCGCGGGGGCCGCAAGGCCTGCTTCAGGCCAGCCGCGGCACGCCGTCGTCGAGCAGGCGCTGGAATCCGCCGAGCGGCACCGGGCGGCTGTAGAGGTAGCCCTGCGCCATGTCGCACCCCTGGTCCTTGAGAAAGCGGGCCTGTTCCACGGTTTCGACGCCCTCGGCCACCAGCATCAGGTCGAGCGCCTTGGCCATGCCGATGATCGCCTTGGTCACCGTCATGTCGTCGCGGTTGGCGGGGATATTGCACACGAAGGCGCGGTCGATCTTGAGGGAATCGATGGGAAAGCGGGTAAGGTAGCCGAACGACGAGTAGCCCGAGCCGAAATCGTCGATCGCGATCGACAGCCCCAGCCCCTTGAGCCGCGACAGCGTCTCGACGGTCTGGTCGATGTCTTCCACCAGCGCGCTTTCGGTCAGCTCCAGCTCCAGCAGCTTCGGCGGCAGGTCGAACTCCTCGAGGATGCCGCGCAGGGCACGGTCGAGGTTGGCGTCGCGGAACTGCACCGCCGAAAGGTTGACCGCCACCGGCACCACCGCCGCGCCGGAGCGGGCGCGCGCCGCCTGATCCTGGCACACCCGCCGCAGCACCCACTCGCCGATGTCGCGGATCTGGCCGGTCTCCTCGGCGATCGGAATGAAGGCGACCGGCGAGACCAGCCCGAGCTCGGGGTGGAACCACCGGATCAACGCCTCGGCGCCGACGATGCCGCCCTTCTGGAGGTCGATCTTCGGCTGGTAGTAGACCTGGAGTTCGTCGGCCTCCACCGCCGTCACCAGCGCGGTTTCGAGCCTCTGGCGATAGACCAGGGAGGCGGACAGGCTTTCGTCGTAGACCTGCACCGAATCGCGGCCGCGCGCCTTCGCGGTGCGTACCGCGAACTCCGCGCCGCGCACCAGCGCCTCGGTGTGGGGGCCGGCGTCGGGATATTCGGCGATGCCGACGCTGCACGACAGGCGGATGTCGTGGTTGTCGACGATCACCGGAACCTTGACCGCATCGGTAACCGCGCCCGCGATCGGCAGCAGTTCCGCCTCGCCGCCGGTCTTGTCGAGAATCGCCACGAACTCGTCGGCGGACAGGCGCGCCAGCAGCCGCGCGCGCTGGCCCAAACTCGCGGTGAGCCGTTTCGCGAACACCGTCAGCACCCGGTCGCCGACGAGGTGCCCGTAGCTGTCGTTGATCGCCTTGAAGCGGTTGAGGTCGAAGAACATCAGCGCGACGCGATTGCCGGTCTCGCGCGCCGCCGCCAGCACCATTCCCAGCACGTCCTGGAAATGGGTGCGGTTGGCGAGACCGGTGAGGAGGTCGTGGGTCGCCATCCGCACGATGTCCTCCTCGTAGGCGACGCGCTCGGAAATGTCGCGGATCAGGCCGATGAAGAGATGGCGTTCGCCGAGGTTGAGGTCCCGCACCGCGAGCTCGATCGGGAACAGCTCGTCGCGGCCGCGCCGCCCGAAGTGCCGCCGCCAGCCGGTGATGCGCGCGGGCACGCCGCCGCGCAAGAAGGTGGCGAGGCCGGACAGCGCCGGACCGTCGAGGCCGCGCGCGGGGCCGAGAAGACGGCCGACGTTGGTGCCGACGAGATCGCGGCTGGGAATGCCGAAGGTGGTTTCGGTGGCGCGGTTGAGGGTCTCGATGCGGCCGTCCTCGTCGACCACGACGATCGCGTCGGCGACGTTGTCCATGATCTTGCGGAGCTGCTCCTCGCGCGCGATGATCCGCCGCGAGGCCCGGTTGCGCCGGGTGGTGTCCACCGCCGAAACCAGCACCAGATCCTCGCCCGCCCAGTCCTCGATGCCGTCGGCGGGACAGTCGGCGACCATCAGTTCGACGTCGATGAGCTGGCCGTCCGCCCGCGCGAGATGCATCGGCACCCGCGTCGCCTCGCCGCGCAGCGCCGCCATGCCGCTCTCGAACAGCACCGAATAGTCGTCGGGCACGAAGTCGAAGAACGACAGGGCGGACAGCGGCTGGTTCTCGCCGATGTCGAGAACCTCGCGGCCGACCCGGTTCACGAACATCACCGCGCCGTCTCCGGCGCGCACCACTGCCGCGAGATCGGGCGAAATTTCCAGAACCGACAGATAGTTGGCGCCGAGGTAGGCGAAACCGGCGCTCTGGCGCTGACTGGCGAGCGCGTCGACCGCGGAGGCGAGCGCGGCGACCTCGGCGCGCGCGCCGGTGAGATCGGCCTTCGCCGGAGACGCCTCGCCGACCGCCGCGGCGGCGGAATCGATGCGGCCGAGCATGCGGCGCAACGCCGACGGCACCTTCTGCTCCAGCGCGTGCAGCAGCCCCACCTTCTCGTCGAGCGCCTTCTGCGCGCGCTCCTGCGCGGCGCGGAGCTGTTCCTCGCGGCGCTTCATCTGCGTCACGTCGGTCATGATCACCGCGACCTTGCCGGAGAACGGCAGCGCGTCGACCATCATCCAGCGTGCCGCCGCACCCTCGCCGACGCGGATCTGCTGGCGTTGGCCGCCGCCTTCGAGCACCGGCTCCAGCAGCGCGGCAAGTTCCCGCGCGACCGCGGGCACCAGCACGGCATCGAGACGCGCGCCCTCGATCTCGCGGCGCGGACGGCCGAAGACCGCCTCGCACGGCGGATTGGCGAGCAGCACCCGCCAGCACCGTCCGCCGTCCTCGATCGCGGGGTTGAGGGCCAGAACCGCGTTGCGGCTGAGATTGAGGAGATTCTCGAACATCGACGCCGACAGGCTGCCGCGCAGCAGCCGCTTGCGCTCGACGCCGTAGCTGATCGCGCGACGCAGGCGCCGGGCGTCCACCTGCCCCTTGACCAGAAAATCCTGCGCGCCCATGCGCACGGCCCGGGTCGCCTGATCGTCGTCGTCGGCGGAGGTGAGCACCAGCACCGGCGCGTCGGCGGTGGCGGCGAGGACGTGCCGCAGCCCTTCGAGGCCCTGCGCGTCGGGCAGGCCGAGGTCGAGAAGAATCGCGTCGTAGGTCCGGGTACGGAGGCGATCGAGCGCGCCCGCCAGGGTGTCGGCGCGGTCGGTCTCGGCGAAACCCGCGTCGGCGAGTTGCAGGGTGGTCAGCCGCGCATGCGCGGAATCGTCCTCGACCAGCAGCACGCGACGAGGCGTCGGACCTTTCAGCAGATGTTCTTCAGCCGCGTGCATGCCTGCAACCAACCGTTCCCGCCGTCTCCCCGCGCGCCCCCCGGATCTGTCCGCAACACTCCAAGGTATGAAGCTCGATCGCGCAACTAGCTAGCACGAACCCCCGTCTCCAGCCAAACAGTCTCTGCGCGTCTCATTCTTTGGTAGCAACCGCCTATCCGCGACGCCAACGGGTTGCGCCGGCGCCATCTTCGAGAGTCACCCCCGCGTCCGCGAGCGCCCGACGCAGACGGTCCGCCTCGGCGAAATCCCTCGCCGCGCGGGCCGCGGCGCGCGCCGCCACCATCGCATCGATCTCGGCGTCGGAAGGCCCCGCCGCCGCGCCGCCGCGCCGCCACGCCGCCGGGCTCTGCCGCAGCAGGCCGACGAGTTCCCCCGCCGCCAGCAACGCGGCCTTCAGCGCCGCCTGTTCGGCGGGCGCGTCGGCCTTGTTGAGACGGGTGGCGAGGTCGTGCATCGCGGCGATCGCCGCCGGAGTGTTGAGGTCGTCCTCGAGCGCCGCGAGCACCGGCGCGAGCTCGGCCTCGCCGCCCGCGGCGGCCACCCCCTCCACCCGTTCGAGCGCGGTGTAGAAGCGGTCGAGCGCCTGCTTCGCCTGCGCGAGCGCGTCGTCGGTCCAGTTGAGCGGCTGGTGGTAATGGGTCGAGAGCAGGGTCAGGCGGATCGCCTCGCCCGGCGCCTTCGCCAGCAGGTCCTTGACGGTGAAGAAGTTGCCGAGGGACTTCGACATCTTCTCGCCGTCGACCATGAGATAGCCGTTGTGCATCCAGTAGCGCGCGAAGGTGCCCGCCCCGTGGGCGCAGGTGGATTGGGCGATCTCGTTCTCGTGGTGCGGGAAGACGAGATCCTGGCCGCCGCCGTGGATGTCGAACGACGTTCCCAGGTACTTGCCGCTCATCGCCGAGCATTCGATGTGCCAGCCCGGGCGGCCGCGCCCCCAGGGGCTGTCCCAGCCGGGCAGATCGGGAGTCGAGGGCTTCCACAGCACGAAGTCGCCGGGATCGCGCTTGTAGGGGGCGACCTCGACCCGCGCGCCCGCGATCATCTCGTCGCGCGAGCGGCGCGAGAGCGCGCCGTAGTCCGGCATCGAGCCGACCGCGAACAGCACATGCCCTTCCGCCGCATAGGCATGGCCCTTGTCGATCAGCGCGGCGATCAGCGCGATCATCTCGGCGATGTGTTCGGTGGCGCGCGGCTCGACGTCAGGCGGCAGGGCGTTCAGCGCCGCCATGTCCTCGTGATACCAGGCGGCGGTCTCCTCGGTGATGTCGCGGATCGCGCGGCCGCTTTCCTTCGCGCGGGCGTTGATCTTGTCGTCGACGTCGGTGATGTTGCGCACGTAGGTGACGCGCGAATAGCTGCGCTTCAGCAGGCGATAGAGGGTGTCGAACACCACCACCGGGCGGGCGTTGCCGATGTGGGCGCGGTCGTAGACGGTCGGCCCGCACACGTACATCCGCACGTGGTTCGGATCGATCGGCGCGAACGCGTCGCGGCTGCGGGTGAGGGTGTTGTAGACGGTCAGACCCACGTCGGGACTCCTCGAAACGAACGGCTCAGGCGGTCTCGCCGAGCAACCGGGCCCGCGCCCGCGCGCGGCCGATCATCGGCAGCAGGATCTTCAGTTCGGGGCCATTCTCGCGTCCGGTGAGCGCCAGACGCAAGGGGTGAAACAACGCCCGGCCCTTTTTCCCGGTGGCGGCCTTGGCGGCCCCGGCGATCGCCCCCCAGGTGGTCTCGTCCCAGGGCTCGGGCGGCAGCGCGGCGGCGGCGGCGGCGCACACCTCGGCATCCGCGGCGTCCGCGATCGCGGGCGCGAGGGGCGCGTGGATCACCGCCCACCAGTCGCGCGCGTCGGCGAAGCGTCGGAGATTGGCGCGCACCGCGAGCCAGAACGGTTCGTCGGCGTCGGCAAGCCCCGCGGCGGCGAGCCCCGCCCGCGCCCCGGGAAAGTCGAGGCCGTGGAGGTGGCGGGCGTTGAGCGCGAACAGCTCCGCCGGATCGAACTGCGGCTGCGACCGCCCGAAATGGCGGATGTCGAACCGCGCGACCAGCGCCGCGAGGTCGGCATGGGGATCGGCGGCCTCGGCGGTGCCGAGCGAGGCAAGCATCGCCAGCATCGGCGCCGCCTCGATCCCATCGGCACGGAAGTCGCGCAACGCCTGCGAACCCTCGCGCTTCGACATCCCCTGCCCGCCCGGCCCGGTGATCAGCGGCACGTGGCCGAACACCGGCGCCGCCGCGCCGATCGCCGCGAACATCTGGATCTGCACCGCGGTGTTGGTGACGTGGTCCTCGCCGCGGAGAACGTGGGTGACGCCGAGGTCCGCGTCGTCGATCACGCTCGGCAGCATGTAGAGCCAGGTGCCGTCGGCGCGCCGCACCACCGGATCGGAAAGGTGCGCGCCGTGGTAGGCCTGACGCCCACGCACCAGATCGTCCCAGGCGGTTTCCACGTGATCGAGGCGGAAGCGCCAGTGCGGACGCCGACCCTCGGCCTCCAGGGCGGCCCGCCGCGCGGGAGACAGCGTCGCGCCCTCGCGGTCGTAGACCGGCGGCAGGCCGCGGGCGCGCTGGCGGCGACGTTTGTATTCGAGCTCCTCGGGGGTCTCGTAGCAGGGGTAGATCCGCCCGTCGGCGCGCAGCCGTTCGCCGACCTCGGCATAGCGGTCGAGACGGGCGACCTGGCTCGCCTCCTCGTCCCATGCCAAGCCTAGCCACGCGAGATCGTCGCGGATGCCCTGCGCGAACGCGGGCGTCGAACGCTCGGCGTCGGTGTCGTCCATGCGCAGCAGGAAGCGCCCGCCGTGCGCCTTCGCGAACAGCCAGTTGATCAGCGCGGTGCGGGCGTTGCCGATGTGCAGATACCCGGTGGGGCTCGGCGCGAAACGGACCTTCATCGAGAGGACCTAGTCCCTGAAACCGTTGGTGATGGGGTAGCGCCGATCGCGCCCGAAGGCGAGGCGCGTGGTCTTCACCCCGGGGGGCGACTGCCGCCGCTTATATTCCGCAATGTTGAGCAGACGCCACACCTTTTGCACCTCGTCGGCGGCGAAACCCGCCTTCACCACCAGCTCGGGCGCCTGCTCGCCCTCGATCAGGCGGGCGAGAATCGCGTCGAGGCGGGAATACGGCGGCAGGCTGTCCTCGTCCTTCTGGTCGGGGCGGAGTTCGGCGGTGGGCGGCTTGGTGATCACGCGTTCGGGCATCACCATTCCCTCCGGCCCGAGCGCGCCGTCCGGACGGTTGGCGTTGCGCCAGCGGCAGAGGGCGAAGACCTCGGTCTTGTACACGTCCTTCAGCACCGCGAAGCCGCCGCACATGTCGCCGTAGAGGGTGGCGTAGCCGACGCTCATCTCCGACTTGTTGCCGGTGGAGAGCACCATCGGCCCGAGCTTGTTGGAGAGCGCCATCAGCGTCAGGCCACGGATGCGCGACTGGATGTTCTCTTCCGCCTCGTTGGGCGCGAGGTCGCGGAAATGGGGTTCGAGCATCGCGCCGAACCCCTGCATCGCCGCGCCGATGCCGATCTCGTGGAGAGCGCAGCCGAGGTATTTCGCCACCAGTTCGGCATCCTCGAGGCTGTCGCGGCTGGTGTAGGGCGACGGCATCATCACGCAGGTGACCTTGTCCGCGCCGAGCGCGTCGACCGCGATCGCCGCAGCGAGAGCGCTGTCGATGCCGCCGGAAAGGCCGAGGATCACGCCGGGGAAACGGTTCTTGGCGATGTAGTCGCGCAGCCCGACCATCAGCGCCGAATAGAGGGAGTCCCACGGGTCGGCGGGCGCGGCGAGCGGCCCTTCGACCGCGCCGTCCGCGAAGCTCACGCACGCCACCGTTTCGACCCACGCGGGCAGGCGCGCGGCTTCCGCGCCATGAGCGTCGAGCACGAACGACGCGCCGTCGAACACCAGTTCGTCCTGCCCGCCCACCTGATTGACGTAGACGAGCGGCAGCCCGGTCTCGGCGACCCGCGCGCGGGCGTGCAGCAAGCGGGTGCCGCGCTTGTCGGTCTCGAACGGCGAGCCGTTCGGCACCACCAGCATCTCGGCGCCCCGCGCCGCGAGATGGGCGGCGACGTCGGCGTACCACATGTCCTCGCAGATCATCACCCCGATCCTGCGCCCGCCGATCTCCACCGGCTCCGGCAGCGGCCCGGGCACGAACACCCGCGCTTCGTCGAAGACGCCGTAGTTGGGCAGATGGACCTTGTCGATCTCGGCGACGATTCGCCCCTCCGCCAGCACCAGCGCGGCGTTGGCGGAGGCGCGGATGCCGTCGCCCGGACGGGCGCGCGGCGCGCCGACGATCAGCGCCGGGCCATCGGCGGTGAGGGCCGCGAGATCGCGCAGCGCGGCGTCGACGCGACCGAGAAACGCCGGACGGCGCACCAGATCCTCGGGCGGGTAGCCGGCGAGACACAACTCGGTGGCGACCACCAGATCCGCCCCTTGCGCGCGCGCCTCGGCATAGGCCGCGGCGACGCGGTCGGCGTTGGCGGCGACGGCGCCGACGGTGGGGTTGATCTGGGCGAGTGCGACGGTAAAGCGCATCTGACGGTCTCCGGGGGTTCGTCCCGCACCCTATGGCTGGGAACGGGGGATGTCAACGTGACCGGGCGGCAACAGAACTGTAGGAATTTTCTCCGACCTCCGCTACAATTCCTCATACCCCGTTTCATACTAACGGAGGATGCGTAATGAACGCGGTCAATGCCTGTTGTTCCGAAACCGGCGGACTTCCCGGCGTTCATTGTCCGCTCAAGGCGCCCAATGCGCTGCTCGCCGATTTCATCCAGTTCTATGCCCGCTCCGCGGCGCGCCGCGGCATCGCCGTGGACGTGGAGGTGATGCGCGGCGTGGCGCGGGAGTTCCTGCGCACCCACCCGCTCGACAGCTTCGCCTTCGCCGAATGCCGCCGCCTGCTGGGCGAGGCGGAAGGGCGCAGCCTGCCGCCCCTCGACCGCATCCTGGTGGAACCGCTGCGGCCCCTGCTGCCGCGCTTCGGCGGTACGCCGGGCACGCCCGAGGCGACCCGTCACCCGATGCTGTCGCGGCGGGTGATCCCCGGCCTCCTCAGCGCCCTCGCCGCGGTGCTCGGACAGGAGCGCATGGAGCGGCTGCGCCGCCGCGCCGAAAGCCTCGCCGAGATCCATCTATCCCCCGAGCGGGGCGAGGCGGACTGGGCGGCGCTGGCGCACGACCCGGAGTGCGCGGCGATTCAGGAGGACGCGGGGCTGGCGCTGGTGCGCCACTTCGGCGATTTCGACCGCCGCCTCGCGTGGCTGATGGCGATCGTCGACGCCCACGCGCCCCCTGCCCCGAACGCCGCCGAGCGCGACTGGACGTTCGGCGAGCGGCAGGCGCTGGCACTGTTGCTGGCGGCGACCCGGCCGCTGCGCGCTGCGCGCGACGCCCCCGGGCCGGACACCCTGGCGCTGCACTGCGACGCCGCGACGATGGTGGCGGTGGACCACTTCTTCGCCACCCTCGATGCCCGCGCGCGCGCCCAGGCGCTCGCGGTCTGACGTCGGAGCTTCGGGGTTTCGAGCGCCGCGCCGATCCGCGCGGCGTCGAAGCGCCGTGCGGTCAGGTACCCGATTTCGACGCGCAGATTGTCGGTCCGATCCACCAGCTTGTCGGCCATCGGGGAGGCCCCGAGCCGACGGCCCGGCCCCGGTACCGTCCGGCACCTGCCGAAACCATCCGATTCATCGCCGCGATATCTTCTCGGCACGACCGGAAGGCGACCGGCGAGGAAAGCCCCGCGCCCCCGGCCATCGCCTCACGCCCCCGGCTTGCGCTCCGGGCGCAGCAGGAACTCGCGGCCGACCTTGACCTTGGGCCTGCCGTCGTAGGCGACGATGTCGGCGGTGGCGTAGGTCTCGCTCCAGAGATCGGGGAGGAACGAGCCGGTGCCGATGATGTCGATCGGCGCGCGGGCGAGCGCCATCACGCTGCACTTCTTCCCGGAAAAGCCGCTCGACGCGATGATCTTGACCTTGGAGAAGCCGTGGGTGTCGAGCGCCTCGCGGACGTGCCACAGCGCCGCGGCGGATACCCCGGTGCCGATCAGATGCTTGAGTTCGTCATCGGAGCGGTAGCCACGCAGCGCCGCCGGCGCATGCTTGTCGATCACCGCGTAGGACTTCGGCGTATCCAGCCCCTCGACGAAACGGCCACCGTGGGTATCGAGGCGAACGCCGAGGTTGCCCGCGCGGGCGAGAGCGGGGAAGCGCTCGCACACCGCGAGGGTGTCGGTGATCTCGTGGCCGAAGTAGTCCACCAGCACGTAGAGCGGCACCTCGGGAAACACCGCGTGGAACATCTCGGCGGCGCGCACGGTCGAGCCCGCATAGCCGATCAGCGCATGCGGCATCGTGCCGAGGCCCTCGGCCTGGCCGAAGAAGTGGGCGGTGGCGTCGGTGGCGTTGCCGACGAAGCCGACCGCGCCGAACTCGCGCTGCGCCGCCTTCGACCCCACCGCGGCGGCGTAGGCCATCAGCTCCGCCATCTCGGTGCCGGCGCAATGGCGCGCGTCCATCGCGAGGAACGCGGTCTTCGGCAGTTCGCTCGCCATCTGATAGGCCGCGAAGCTTGCGACGCAGCACGCGCCGAGCTTCTGCAGGAACAGGGTTTCGAGCTCGGAGAGGGCGACGAACGAGCCGGTGAGGTAGAGCATCGGCTCGCCCGCGCCGACCCACTCGCCCTCGCCGAACCGCTCCTCGACGGTCAGTTCCGCCCCCTTCTCCGCCATCACCCGCCGCAGCCATTCGAGCGCGAGGCGGGCGGTGTGGAGCACCGGCCGGCGCATGAACACCGCGTAGGTGACCTCGGCGTCGCCGTAGCGTTCGACGATCATCCGGGTGCGGGTGAAGTATTTGTCGGTATAACGCGCGATCTCGTCGGCGGCGGGGTGCGCCACAGCGGCGCACGCGTCGTCGGCGACCGGACGATCAGCCACCATCGGAACCACCCTCTCTGTTCAGACTGCCGTGCGCGGATGCTGCGCGGCGCGTTTCTTGTCGCGTTCGGCCTTGAGATGCCCGGCGATCAGGAACGCGAGTTCGAGCGACTGGTCGGCGTTGAGGCGCGGATCGCAGGCGGTTTCGTAGCGCTCGCCGAGGGTTTCCTCGGTGACCGCGCTGGCGCCGCCGATGCACTCGGTGACGTTCTTGCCGGTGAGCTCGAAATGCACCCCGCCCGCATGCGTGCCCTCGGCCGCATGCACGGCGAAGAATCCGCGCACCTCGGCGAGGATACGCTCGAAGTCGCGGGTCTTGAGGCCGCTCGAAACCTTCTCGGTGTTGCCGTGCATCGGATCGCACGACCACACCACCTTGCGTCCCTCGGCCTTGAGCGCGCGCACCAGCGGCGGCAGCTTCGCCTCCACCGTCTCCGCCCCCATGCGGGCGATGATGGTGAGGCGGCCGGGCTCGTTGTTCGGGTTGAGGATGTCGCACAGGCGCAGCAGGTCGTCGACGCTCATGCTCGGCCCCGCCTTGAGGCCCAGCGGATTGCCGACGCCGCGCAGGAATTCGACGTGCGCGCCGTCGACCTGGCGGGTGCGGTCGCCGATCCACAGCATGTGGGCGGAACAGTCGTACCAGTCGCCGGTGGTGGAATCGACGCGGGTGAGCGCCTGCTCGTAGGTCAGGTGCAGCGCCTCGTGCGAGGTGTAGAAGTCGGTCTCGCGCATCTGCGTGACGAGATCGGGAGTAACGCCGCACGCCGCCATGAAGCTCATCGCCTCGTCGATGCGGTTGGCGAGGTCGTGGTAGCGGTGCGCCTGCGGCGTGTCGGCGAGGAAATCGAGGTTCCACTGGTGCACCGCGCGCAGGTTGGCGTAACCGCCCTGCGAGAACGCGCGCAACAGGTTGAGGGTCGCCGCCGCCTGATTGTAGGCCTGCACCAAGCGGTCCGGATCGGGCACCCGCGCCGCCATCGAGACGTCCGGACCGTTGATCATGTCGCCGCGGTAGGACGGATATTCGACGCCGTCGATGATCTCGGTGTTGGACGAGCGCGGCTTGGCGAACTGGCCCGCCATCCGCCCCACCTTCACCACCGGCAGCGATCCGCCGAAGGTCAGCACCACCGCCATCTGCAGAAGGATGCGGAAGGTATCGCGGATGGTGTTGGGGTGGAAGTCGGCGAAGCTCTCGGCGCAATCGCCGCCCTGGAGGAGAAAGCCGTGCCCCTCGGACACCTGCGCCAGCGACGCCTTGAGGCTGCGCGCCTCGCCCGCGAACACCAGCGGCGGATAGCCGCGCAGCCGGGTCTCGACCCCTGCGAGGGCCTCGGCGTCGGGGTAATCGGGCATCTGCACGACCGGTCGGGCGCGCCAGGTTTCGGGGGTCCAGTCGGAAGTCTCGGCCATGTCATCTCCCTCGGGCGTTGGTCCGCCCGCGGCTATGGCTTCAGTCGAGGCGGACCATCCCATATACGCGCATTCGCAAATCTTGGAAACCCGTAGTTTCCGCGGCCCCGGCGCGCCCGAAGCCCGACGCCGGAGCCTATTTCTTCGGCGTCGACCCGGACCCGTCGCGGTTCTGGTTGGGATAGGTGTACTCGGTGTTGGCGGGGGCGTTGTCGAGCTTTTCCTCCACCCACGGCTTGGCGGCGTCGTACTGCTTCTTGGTCCAGTCGGCGGACTTGTCGTAGATGATCTCGCTGTCGCACGCGCCCTTCTTCGCCACGCAACCGGCCGAGCAGGTGGCGTAGGAGAAGCCGTGCTTCGGATCCTCCGCCTTGCACTTGGCGTCGCAGGCGGCGTAGTTGGCGTCGCACTGCGCGGGGGTCGGGGTCGCCGCCCCGGCGACGGCGGGAACGCCCGCGAGGGCGGCGGCGAAGGCGAAAACGGCGAGGAGGCGCATCGGTCGGGTTTCCGGATCTGTCTGCGGCGGGATCGTCTCCGCCGATATAGGCGTTGCCGCGGCGCGGCGCAAAGGGTCAGGCGTAGGTACAGAGGTATGCGGCGTCGGCGGCGACGCGAAGCTGGAAGGTCATCCCCGCGGCAACCTCGAAGCGCTCTCCGGCGGCGAAGGTGCGCCAGTCGTCGGCGCCCGGCAGCTTCACCGTCATCGCGCCGCTCACCACCGTCATCGTCTCGTGCTGCGAGGTGCCGAACTCGTACTCGCCCGGCGCCATCACGCCGACCGTGGCGGGCAGCGCCTCGCCCCGAAAGCCGAGCGACACCACCTTGCCGTCGAAGTAGGTATTGACCTTGAACATCGGGTCCTCCGGATTGCGGGAATGCCGCCTTGGTACGCCATCCGGCGGACCGCGTCCACTCCCCCGCCGAAGCCCTCAGCCGAGAACCGTATCGAGCACCATCATCAGCATGAAGCCGCCCATCAGGCCGATGGTGGCGGGAGTCTGATGACCGTTGCGGTGGGTCTCGGGAATCACCTCGTGGGAGACCACGAACAGCATCGCTCCGGCGGCAAGGCCGAGGCCGACCGGATAGGCGATCGCGAAGCCACCCGCGAGGCCGACGCCGAGAAGCGCGCCGATCGGCTCGACCAGACCGCTGCCGATGCCCGCGGCGGTCGCCGTCCAGACCGAAAACCCGGCGGTGCGCATCGCCAGCGCCACCGCCAGCCCTTCGGGAAAGTCCTGAATCGCGATCGCGGTGGTGAGCGGGATTCCCACCGCCATGTCGGAATTGGAGAAGCCGACGCCGATCGCCATGCCCTCCGGAAGGTTGTGCAGCACGATCGCGAACACGAACAGCCACACCCGACCGAGACGCTCGTATCCCGGCCCGATCGGCCCGATCACCTCGTGCTCGTGGGGCGTGAACTGTTCGAGCCCGAGCATCAGCAGCACCCCGAGCGCCATTCCCAGAACCACCACCCCGGCGGCGCCGAGTTCGCTCCCCACCTGTGCCTTGGCGGCGTCGAGCCCCGGCAGGATCAGCGAGAACGCGGTCGCGGCGAGCATCATCCCGGCGGCGAAGCCGAGCATGGTGTCCTCGACCTTCTGCGGCATGCCGCGCATCACCAGCACCGGCAGCGCCCCCGCGGCGGTGGCGGCGGCGGCGGAGAGCCCGCCGTACAGCGCATAGAGGGTCGGCCGCTGCAACTCCCCACCCGCAACCTGCGCGAGGCTCTGCACCAGAAGCGCCAGCACCGCGAGCGCCGAAACCCCGAGCCCGACGGCGACGAGCGGGCGGTGGCGCGCCTGACGGCGGGCCGCGCCAAGCCAGGCGACGGCGAACGAGGTGCGGGTAGCGGCGGTCGAAGGCATCGGGTCCCCCTGTTTCGCGGTAGCGTGGGATGAGTCTCCGGCGCGGCGTGCGAAAACGCAAGGCCGCTGCTGCGGCCACCCGCATTTGCCGGTATGATGTTCGGATAAAAGACATAATCGGGAGGCGCGAATGGCCAATACCGGAAAGATCGTCCTCATCGGCGCGGGCGGTGCGGCATTCACCGTCAGTCTGCTGCAGGATCTCGTCGCCGAGCGCGACTTCGACGGCTGCACCCTGACGATGGTCGATACCGACCCGGCCGCCCTCGACCGCATGGCCGACCTCGCCGAGGTTCTGTTCGCCACGGCGGGGGTGAAGATCGCGGTCGAGCGCACCGCCGACCGCCGCGCCGCGCTCGACGGCGCGGACTTCGTCGTCAACTCCGCGGCGATCCGCCGCAACGTCCTCTGGCGGCACGACTTCGAAGTGCCGAAGAAGCACGGCATCCGTCAGACCCTGGGCGAGAACGGCGGCCCGGGCGGACTGTTCTTCACCCTCCGCACCATGCCGCTGGTGTTCGACTTCGCCCGCGACGTCGAAGAGATCTGCCCCGACGCGCTGTTCATCAACCTCTCCAACCCCGAGAGCCGCCTCGTCCTCGGGCTCTCGAAGTACACCCGGGTCAAGGCGCTCGGCCTCTGCCACGGAATTTTTCTGGCACGCTGGTTCATCTGCCAGATTCTCGGCCGCCCGGAGCCGGAAACCGAACTCCGCGCCGCCGGTCTGAACCATTTCCAATGGGTCACGGCGATCCGCGACCGCGCCACCGGCGCCGATCTCTATCCCGCCCTGCGCGCCGCCGAGGCGGCCCACGACCCGGCGTTCACGCCGCTGGTGCGCACCCTGTTCCGCACCTTCGGCCTGTGGCCCACCTGCTCCGACGACCATACCGGCGAGTACCTCGCCTACGGCTGGGAGGGGGGCGAGCACGGCTTCGACTTCGACGGCGACGACAAGGGGCGCGAAGACTTCCGGCAACGCATCGAAGCGGTGATCGCGAAGCGCCTGCCGGTGCCGGACGAGTGGCTCGCCCACTCCTGGGGCGAGCGCGCGGTGCAGACGATCGGCGCGATTCTTCACAACCGTCCGCGGGTGATCGAATCCGGCGTGGTCTACAACCGGGGCGTGATTCCCAACCTTCCCGCCGACCTCGCGGTCGAGGTGCCGTTCGCCGCCGATGCCGCGGGCATCCATCCGGTAAGCCAGGGGCCGTTGCCCGACACCTGCGCCAAGCTGCTGCTGCAGCAGGCGAGCGTGCAGCAGATCGCGGTGGAGGCGGCGGTGCACGGATCGAAGGAGCTGGCGATGCAGGCGCTGCTGCTCGATCCGGTGGTCAACTCCACCGACGCCGCCAGGGCGATCCTCGACGAACTCTGGGAGATCAACGCACCCTACATCCGTCCCTGCATCTGATTCGGAAAATTTCCGCGCCAGTCTGCGCGGACATGGCGCGTATCACCGGAGCAAACCTCCGGAGACGCGCCATGAGCAAACCCACCCTCCTGATGCTGACCCCCGCGCGCGACCGCGCGGACGGTCCGCCGCCGCCGTTGCCCTCGACCGCGGCGATGGACCACGCCGCCACCCTGCTCGCCCACTGGCGCGCCCACGGCTGGCCGGTGACGCGTTTCGGCGACGCCGCGCCCGAGGGCGCGTGGCCGGTTCCGGCGGCCCGCCCCGAGGATTCCCGCGACGCCGGCGGCCCGATCGTGCTGACCGGCGCGCTCTCGGCCAAGGCGCTGGTGGTCTCGGCGGAAATCGCGCGGGAACTCGGCCTGACCGTCTACGCCCCGTCGGAAACCCTCGACGCGCTCGGCGTCCCCGCCGACGTGGCGGAGCTTGCGCGCAGCATGGCGGCGCGGATCGTGCCGCTCTCGGAGATCTTCCGCGAGGTGCGCGAGACCGCGGTCATGGTGAACTAGCCGCCGCCGCCGCGCCGGGTTATCATTCCCGCGTCGTCCCCGAGGATACGCCGGAATGAAACGCCTGATCGTCGCCGCCTGCTGCCTGGTTTCCTTCGCCGCTTCCGCCGCCGAACCGACCCGCGCGCAGCTCGAAGCCCGACTCGACGCGCTCGAAACCACGCTGGCGGGCGACGTCTGCCTCGATCCGCGCGCCGCACGCGCGGTGTTGGAGGCGGGCCTGCCGGGCGAATCTTCCGCCGCACCCGCCGTGGAAAAGCCCACCGCCGCCGCCGCACGCGCGGCCCTGCCCGCCGACGCGGCCCTGCCGCGCGACCAACTGGTGGCGCGGCTGAAGCAGGCGGTGGTGCTGGTGCTGACCCCGGAGGCGAGCGGCAGCGGCTTTTTCGTCACTCCCGACACCCTCATCACCAACGCCCACGTGATCGAAGGCGCGAACGGCAAGATCGCGCTGATCGGCCCCGGCGTCGGCGGCGCGGAAATGGCGCAGGTAGTGGCGGTCGAGGCGGGCAAGGGCGGCCTTCAGGCGCGCGACTACGCAATCCTCCGCGTCACCGGAGCCAAGGCCAAGGCGACGCTGCCGATCGCCGCGCAGGCGACCGAACTCGAACCGGTGATCGCCGCGGGCTTCCCCGGCCTGCTGCTCGACAACGACATCCACTTCCAGCGCCTGCTGCGCGGCACCCCCACCGGGCTGCCCGACCTGATCCTCTCGCAGGGCAGCATCATGGCGGTGCAGAACCGCGGCAGCAGCCTGCCCACCATCGCCCATTCGGCGGCGATCTCGGCGGGCAACAGCGGCGGACCGCTGGTGGATTCCTGCGGCCGCGTGGTCGGCATCAACACCTTCATCCGCGTCTCGGTCGACCAGGCGAGCCATGCCGGCTACGCCATCGCCGCCGAGGACGTGTTGCGATTCCTCGCCGAACGGGGCGTGCGGCCCACCGTATCCGCCGCGCCCTGCCGTTAGGGAACCGCAACCCGGCTTCGTGCGTTGCGGTTCGGTTCGAGGTGCGGCCGTCGTCCTTGGGAGGGAGGTTTGGCCATGAAGCTCGTGCGCATCTGGTTCGCCGTCGCTCTGTTCGCGCTGCCGTGGTCCGCGGCGCATGCCGAAACGACGTTGCTCAACGTCTCCTACGATCCCACCCGCGAGTTCTATCGCGAGGTCAACGCCGCCTTCGCCAAGGCGTGGAAGGCCGAGACCGGCGAGACGGTGCAGGTGCGGATGTCGCACGGCGGTTCCGGCCGTCAGGCGCGCGCGGTGATCGACGGATTGGAGGCCGACGTCGTCACCCTCGCGCTCGCCTACGACGTCGACGTCATCGCCGACGTCCGCAAGGCGCTGCCCCCGGACTGGCAGACCCGCCTGCCCAACGACAGCGCCCCCTACACCTCGACCGTGGTGTTCCTGGTGCGCAAGGGCAACCCGAAGGGGATCAAGGACTGGGGCGACCTCGCGAAACCGGGGATCGGCGTGATCACCCCCAACCCCAAGACCTCGGGCGGCGCGCGCTGGAACTTCCTCGCCGCGTGGGCGTGGGCGGAGGACGCCTTCGACCGCGACGACGCCAAGGTGCGCGACTACATGGCCGCGCTGTTCCGCAACGTGCCGGTGCTCGATACCGGCGCGCGCGGCGCCACCACCACCTTCGCCAAGCGCGGCATCGGCGACGTGCTGCTGGCGTGGGAGAACGAAGCCCATCTCGCGCGCGAGGAACTGGGGCGGAACGACTTCGAAATCGTCGCGCCGTCGATGAGCATCCTCGCGCAGCCGCCGGTGGCGCTGGTCGACGCCAACGCCGACAAGCACGGCACCCGCAAGGCGGCGGAGGCGTATCTCGCGTTCCTCTACGCGCCCGAGGGCCAGCGCCTCGCGGCGAAGCACTTCTACCGGCCGGTTCGACCGGAATTCGCCGCGCCGGAAGACCTCGCGCGCTTCCCCGAGATTCGCCGGATCGCCCTCAAGGACCGTTTCGGCGACTGGCGCACGGCGCAGAAGCGGTTCTTCGACGACGGCGGCGTCTTCGATCAGGTTTTCGGCAGGCGCTGACGCATGGTCTCCCGATCGCCCAAGGTGATACCCGGTTTCGGCCTGACCCTCGGGGTCACGCTCGCCTATCTGTCGCTGGTGGTACTGCTGCCGCTGGCGATGATCCCGGCGACCGCCCTCGGGCTTTCGGCCGCGCGCGCCTGGGCGATCGTCGGCGACCCGCGCACCCTCCACGCCCTCGGCCTCAGCCTCGGCGCGGCGCTCGCGGCGGCGGCGGCGAACGCCGCGCTCGGCACTCTGCTCGCCTGGGTTCTGGTGCGCTACGACTTTCCCGGGCGGCGGCTGCTGGATGCGCTGATCGATCTCCCCTTCGCGCTCCCCACCGCGGTGGCGGGAATCTCCCTCGCCGCCCTCTACGCGCCGAACGGCTGGCTCGGGCGGCTGCTCGCGCCGCTCGGGGTCAAGGTCGCGTACACGCCGCTCGGCATCGTCGTCGCGCTGGTGTTCGTCGGCCTGCCGTTCGTGGTGCGCGCCGTCGAACCGGTGCTCGAGGCCCTCGACGCCGAGGTCGAGGAAGCCGCCGCATCCCTCGGCGCGCGCTGGGGGCAGAGTTTCCGCCGCGTCGTCCTGCCGCTGATCGCGCCCGCGGTGCTCGCCGGATTCGCGATGGCGCTCGCCCGCGGCATCGGCGAATACGGCTCGGTGATCTTCATCGCCGGCAACCTGCCGATGGCCTCGGAGATCGCGCCGCTGCTGATCGCGATCCGCCTGGAGGAACACGACGACGCGGCCGCGGCGGTGATCGCCCTCGCGATGCTGGCGATCGCCTTCCTCCTGCTGCTCGCGCTCAACCTGCTGCAGGCATGGAACCGCCGGAGAATCGGCACATGACCGCTCTGCTCCGGCCGCGCCGCGCGCCGCGGGTCGCCGAAGCTCCGGCGATCCGCCGCGTTCTGCTCGCCTTCGCCCTCGCCGTGGTTCTACTGTTTCTGGTGCTGCCGCTGGGCGTGGTGTTCGCCGAGGCGTTCGCCAAGGGCTGGACGGCGTTCGCCGAAGGCCTCGCCGATCCCGACGCATTGGCGGCGATCCGCCTCACCCTGCTGGTAGCCGCCGTCTCGGTAGCGGCCAACCTCGTTTTCGGCATCGCCGCCGCGTGGGCGGTGACCAAGTTCGACTTCCCCGGCAAGAGCGTGCTCGTCACCCTCATCGACCTGCCGTTCTCGGTATCGCCGGTGATCGCCGGGCTGATCTACGTGCTGCTGTTCGGCGCGCACGGTCTCCTCGGTCCGTGGCTCACCGCCCACGGCGTCGAGGTGATCTTCGCGGTGCCGGGGATCGTGCTCGCCACGGTGTTCGTGACCCTGCCGTTCGTCGCGCGCGAACTGATCCCGACGATGGAGATGCTCGGCCGCGGCGACGAGGAGGTGGCGCGCACCCTCGGCGCGTCGGGCTGGCAGATCTTCTTCCGCGTCACCCTGCCCAACGTCAAATGGGCGGCTCTCTACGGCGTGCTGCTGTGCAACGCGCGGGCGATGGGGGAATTCGGCGCGGTGTCGGTGGTCTCCGGCCACCTGCGCGGACTGACCAACACCATGCCTCTGCACATCGAAATCCTCTATAACGAATACAACTTCGTCGCCGCGTTCGCGGTGGCGTCGCTGTTGGCGGCGATGGCCCTCCTCACCCTGGCGCTGAAGTCGGGCCTCGAAGCCCTGAGCGGAAAATAGGCGCATGCGGATCGACATCGACAACGCGGTAAAGACCTTCCCCGGCGGCGAGCGGCCGGCGCTCAACGGCATCTCGATGACGGTGGCGGACGGCGAACTGGTGGCGCTGCTCGGCCCCTCGGGCTCGGGCAAGACCACCCTCCTGCGCGCGATCGCCGGGCTCGAAACCCTCGAAGGCGGCGAGATCCGCTTCGACGGCGAAAACGTCGCCGGGCGCGACGCGCGCGACCGCAACGTCGGCTTCGTGTTCCAGCACTATGCGCTGTTCCGCACCATGACGGTGGAGGCCAACGTCGGCTTCGGCCTCTCGGTGCGGCCGCGCGCCACCCGCCCGCCCAAGGCCGAGATCCGCCGCCGCGCCCGCGAGCTGTTGCGGCTCGTCCATCTCGAAGGCTTCGAGGCCCGGTATCCGGCGCAGCTTTCCGGCGGCCAGCGCCAGCGCGTCGCGCTGGCCCGCGCCCTCGCCATCGATCCGGGCGTGCTGCTGCTCGACGAGCCCTTCGGCGCGCTCGACGCGCGGGTGCGCAAGGAACTGCGGCGCTGGCTGCGCGAACTCCACGACCGCACCGGCCACACCACCCTGTTCGTCACCCACGATCAGGAGGAAGCGCTGGAGCTCGCCGACCGGGTCGCGGTGATCGACGGCGGCAGGCTCGAACAGATCGCGCCGCCCGCCGAGCTCTACGCCCACCCGGCGACGCCGTTCGTCTGCGAGTTTCTGGGATCGGTCAACCGCGTCGACACCCCCGAAGGCGTCGCCTATGTGCGCGCCCACGAGATCGGCATCGCGCCGCCCGGCGCGCCGCACGGCCTCGCCGCCACGGTGGTGGCGGTGCGCGCCGCCGGTCCGCGCGCCCACGTGGAACTGGAGATCGCGGGCGGCCGCAGGATCGAGGCGGAACTCCCGGCCGAGGAGGCCGCCCGGCTCGCCCCCGGCCACGCGGCGGCGGCGGTGATCCGCCGCAGCCACACCTTCTGACGCCGGAAACCCGCGACCGCCGCCTCCGGCCGCCGCGCCGCCCTCACCGCCCGATCGCGGTGTCGATCTGCTTTTCGAGATCGGCCTTTTCCTTGCGCAACGCGTCGAGGCGCGCCGCCTTGTCGGCGGGCGGAGTGAAGCTATCCTGCTGCAGCACGTCGATCTTCGCCTGCAAAACGTCCGCCTGACGCTGCAGATCGCCGTGCTGGGTCTTCGCCTTGGCAAGCTTCGCCTTGAGCGCCGACACCTCGCTCTCCAGCGCCGCCGCCTGGGATTCCACCTGCGCCCGCTGCGCCGCCACCGCGTCTCTCTGCGCGTTGGTGCGTTCGAGCTCGCGCTGCTTCTGCAGGTTCATGTCCTGCTCGTTCTCCAGCGCCTCCTTGCGGTCCTGCTGACGGCGCTCGTAGGTGCCGTCCGACATGTTGGCGATGCCGGAGAAGAACCCGCCCTTCGCCGGGTCCTCGTTGCGGGCGCAACCGCCCAGGGCCACCAGCGCGGCGAGCGCCGCGATCGTCCACAGCTTCATGACTTACCCCACTCGCGAAATCTTGCGCCGCGTCACCAGACCGTCGAGGTCCTGCTCCAACGTGGCGATCTGGGTTTGCAGCGTCGAGATTTCCGCATCGACCTCGGCCGCCGCCTGCGCGCCCGCCTCGGCCGCCGCCTTGTCGCGCGCCACCTTGTATTCCTCCTCGCGCTTCTTGAGGTTCGCGACCGTCTGCTTGAGGTAGGAGATGTTCTCGTCGACCTTCGAAATTTCGGCGCGCGCCTGCGCGGTGGTGATCTTCTTCTCCGCGATCTGCTTGTCGAGGTTCTCGATCGCCGCCTTGTCGGAGGCGATCACCTGACGGCTGCTGTCGATCAGCCCGGCAAGGCGCTGGTTGTCGGCCTTGAGGTCGGCGGTCATCGCATCGAGCCGCGTCTCCTCGTTGGCGTACTTCTCCTGCGTGCTCGCCACCATGTAGCCGGTGGCGCCGCCGAGCGCCGCGCCCGCGCCGCAGCCGATCGCCGCGCCGGAGCCGTGGTTGCGGTTGGAGGCGAGGATGCCGATGATCGCGCCGACCACGCAACCCGTCACCGCGCCCTCCGCCACCGTGGTGTTGAAGGTGGCCGCCTGGTCGCGCATCTTCTGCTCGGCCGGGGTGCGGGCGGTATCGTTGCCGGTGGTGGTGCAGGCGCCCAGCAGCAGCGCCGACGCCAGAGCTACGCCCTTGAAAAATTTGCTGTTCATCATCCTCGCCCGCGTCAGTGCAGGGTTTTCCAATCGTTCAGCCACTTCGCGCGGCTGACGCGCATGTCCTTACGATAGGTCAGGACGTGCTCCAGGTGAAGAGCCACGAACGGCGCAAGCTCGCCGAGCCCGATCCCCTTGAGCTCCGTGGTCAGCAGTTCCCGCTGGCGCGTCAGGGTATCCTCGCCGTAGTCCTCGGCGGTACGGATCACGGTATCCGCATAATAGCGCAGGTTGTCGTCCATCGCCGCCTGATCCGCCTGCAGCGCCGCGAGGTAATCCCGGGTCCGCTCCGAATTCGGATCGCGCGCCTTCTGCGCCTCGGCGAGCTTCGCCAGCGTGTCGATGGCGAGGCCGTCGTCCTTGAGCTTGCGGCCGAGGAACGCGCCCATCCGCAGCGCGGTCTTCGCCGCGCGGTCGCGCTGCTCGTCGCGCGCCGCGATGTTCGCCCGCAAATCCGAGCGCAACTGCTCCAGCCGCGCCTTCATCTCCGGCGTCGGCGCGGCCTTGGCGATCTGCTCCAGCTCGGCCACGGGGTCCGCGGCGCGCTTGCCGAGCGCCGCCTGCGGCGACGCCTCCGGCGCGGAGGATGCGCCGAGCTTCTCCCACGCCGCCCGGGCCGCCTGCAACTGCGCCGCCGCCCCGATCACCGGCGCGGAGACCACGACGCGAAAGCCGGTGGTCTTCGCCCGCCGCGGCCCGGCGGCGTCGAAATACGGCACCTCCGCCCGCGCCGCGGCGCGAATGTCCGACTCCGCGGTCAGATAGTTGCCGCCCCGCACCACGAAACCGCCCGCCGCGCCGTGCGCGCGGCCGAGCTTGTTCAAATGGAACGGCGCGAACGCGATCTCGTCGAGGTTGCCGAGGATGTCGTAGACCCCCAGCGGATTGGGCTTCAACAACCCGGTGAGCTGCGGCTTGCCGTTGGCCGACTGGGTGCCCGCGAACCACACGTAGCGCGCCATCCCCTCCGGCATCGGGAACGCGGGCTCGGAAAAGTCGGCGTCCGCCACCGCCGCGCCACCGCGCGCCGCGAACTCCCATTCGTCCTCGGTCGGCAGGCGCACGAAGCCGGGCTCGTCCCCGTTCTTCGGCAGGCTCTTCGCCGCGGTCTTCAGCAGCCACGTGGTGTAACGTTCGGAAAACGCGACCGCGTCGAACCACGACACCCCGCCCTTGGCCAACCGCCCGCCGAGGTTCGCCGTCGGGCAGGTCTCCTCCATCACCGCCTTGTACTGAAGCTCGCTCACCTCGTACTTGCCGATCCAGTACTCCGAGGTGGTCTTGCCGCCCGGCAGGCTGCCCGCCACCCAGGTGCGCCGCGGTCCCTCCGCGTAGCCCCGCTCCGCCGCCGCGCTCCCCAGCGTCACCGCGCGGTCGCCGAGCGCACCCTCCGCCGGAATCGCCACCCGCCGGAACGCCATCGCCCCGCCGCACGGCATCGGCAGCACCACGTCGTCCTTCGCCGCCTGCGGATTGAAGAGCTTCGCGTCCCAGTCGGCCAGGGCGGGCGCGGCCAAGGCCAACAGCACCGCCAGGGCTCCGCCCCAACCGCAGGCCCTCGAGCCCCGCTTCGCGGAGGAATAGAAGACCCGAAACATCTTTTCCGTCTCAAACATCGCGCAAACTCTCCGCAGGATCGACCGTGGCCGCCCGACGTCCGGCGAAGCTGGCGGCGGCGAGCGCGGCGACGAGGGTGGCGGCGCAGGCGGCGGCGAAATGGAGCGCCGGCATGCGGGTGACGAATTCGTTGGCGCCGAGATTGGCTCCGAGGGCAAGGTCGAACAGCGCGGAAACGCCGAGATAGACGACGCCCGAAAGCGCGGCGCCGAGGACGGCGACCAGCACCGCCTGGACGGCGGGAAACAGCGCCGCCGCGCCGGGAGAGAAGCCGATCAGGCGCATCAGCGCGAGATCGCGGCGCTTGCGTTCGACGTTGGCCCAGAGCGACGCCCCGAGCGACAGGAGGAAGCCGGTCGCGCCGATCGCGGCGATGACGAGAACGATGAGCGACAGCACCCGGTCGATCGCCTTGACGTTCTCGATTTCGGCGGCGCGGGTGCGCACCTCCATGCCCTGGCTGCGCAGGCGCTCGGCGAGCGGCGCGACACCGTCGAGATCGACGGCATAAAGGCGCAGCCCCGCGAATGCGCGCGGCGGCGAGGCGGGGCGCGGGGTTCCGGCGGCATAGCCGATCCCGGGGGCGGCGTAGCCGTCGCGAAAATCCTCGGTGACGAGCAGGAGTTCGACGGCGACGAACGCGGCGGCGCGGCCGAACGCGGATTCCGGGATCACCCCCGCGACCGTCAGCGGAAAGCGCGCCGCCTGGGTTTCGCCGTTGAGGGTGCGGGCGACCTGCGCCGTCACCGTGTCGCCCGGGCGCGCGCCGAGGCGCTGGGCGGCGGTGGCGGTGAGCCACACGGCGTTTCCGGTCGGCGGCTTCGCGCCCGACGGCAACAGCGGATCGCCCGCCGCCGAGGGCACCATCTCCAGGCCCGGATAGGCCGCGCCCTCGGGCCCGCGGGCGTCGAGCGTGGCGGAAAGCGAGCGCGAACGCGGCGCGAGGAAGCTGACGTCGCGGCTTTGCCGCAGGCTTTCGAACCACTCGGGCGCAAGGCGCTGGCTGCCGACGACGACGATCTCGCGATTGGTGGGGTCGGCGAGCAGGCGCTGCTGCAACGTCGAGACCATGCCGTATTTCAACCCGAACAGCACCAGCAGCGGCGTCATCACCGCCGCCAACGCCAACACCAGACACGCCGAGACCCGTGCGTCGAACCGGAAGTCGGCGAGCGCGAGCCGCGCCGCCTGAACCGCGCCGCGCCGCTTCATGACGCCACCTCCGCCAGCCAGCCGCCCGCGGTCGCGCTGGCGGTGGCGTAGCGCCGGAGGCCCAGGCTCGCGACCTTCGACCAGTCGTGGCTCACCAGCACCAGCGCGGTGCCGAGCCCCTTCACCAGACCGAGCAGCAGGTCGAGCACCTTGCCCGCGTTCACCGGATCGAGCGAGGCGGTCGGCTCGTCGGCCAGCAGCAGCGCCGGGCGGTGCGCCAGGGCGCGGGCGATCGCCGCGCGCTGGCGTTCGCCGATCGAAAGCTGTGCGGGCATCTTGGCGAGGTGCGGCCCCAGCCCCAGCGCCTCCACCAGCATCGCGACGTGCCGCGCGAAATCCTTCTGCCCCAGCAGCGACGGGGATAGGCCGATATTCTCCCGCACGCTCAGGAACGGCAGCAACCCGCCGGTTTGGAGGATGTAGCCGATCCCCGCCGCACGCGCCGCCGCCAGACCGTCGAGATCGTCCGCCCGCCACAGCGTCGCCGCATCCGCGCCGCAACAGCGGAACCCGGCCGCCGCCTCCGGCCGCAACACCAGTCCCAACGCATCCAGCACCGTGCTCTTGCCGCTGCCCGACGCGCCGGTGATCGCCACCGCCTCCCCCGCCGCCACCGCGAACTTCGGCACCGACATCAGAAACCCGCCCTTGCCGCCGCGCCGGATCGCCACATCGGTGAGTTCGATCACCATGGCTCGCGCTCCGCCTGCAAGACCAGGGGCTCCGCCCTGGAGAAATCGAGATCCGGCATGTTGCCCCCTT
Source organism: uncultured Alphaproteobacteria bacterium (assembly GCA_900079695.1). Classification (NCBI taxonomy): domain Bacteria; kingdom Pseudomonadati; phylum Pseudomonadota; class Alphaproteobacteria; species uncultured Alphaproteobacteria bacterium. Next base: position 149,681 of record LT599022.1, on the reverse strand, counting down.
ACGGTACGACGGCATCCAACGGCACGCTCAAAGCCTCGGCTATGGCCTTGTAGGCTTCCACCGAGCCCGGCTTTTTCCCGGTTTCAATCTCGCTGAGATACGCCTGCGACACGCCGGATTTCTTCGCGAGCGCCAACGCGCTGAAACCACGATACTCGCGCCACACCCGCGTGGGGTGTTGGCCGTCGATGATGCGCATGGCGCACTCGTGCGGCAACCTCGCGCCGGTCATCGCGGCATTGGCTGCCAGAATATCGTCCAGGTCCTCGACCCGGGCGAGAAGCGCATCGTACTCTTCCTGCGGAATCGTCACGGTCTTAGTCATAGGCTTCCCTCCGATGTCTGACACGGATCACCACCATGATCGCGACAGCCTCTTCCGTAAGCGAGAAAATCACCCGATAATCGCCGACCCGAAGTCGATGAAACGGCGAGCCCACAAGGTGTTTCACCTGATTGGCGAGGCTGTGCGGGGACTTGGCGTACTGCTCGATCTTCCCGATGATGCGAGCCCGATCAGCCGATGTAATGGCCTTCAGGTCCTTGATCGCCTTCGTCTCGTATTCGATCCGCATTCACGCCCCCGCCCGATGCCGTATATTCGCTGACAGCGAATTCTGTGTCAAGCAGGGAATCGCTATCGGCGAAACCTGAGCCCTCGGTGTGGCGCCAGCGTGAGTTGCCTGAACGGAAACAGATAAGCGTTACGCATTGCCGGAAATGACGCTCAATCGGCGCCCTGAAGGGGGTGGTTGCGGACGTTGACGGGCAATGTGCTACGATGTCATTTAATCATGATTAAATAACATCGTTAGCCGAATACAGCTCAGTCGCGAGGGCCAGCGCCATGGTTAACAAGATCGTTCAGGGAATGCGCGAGGCCGTCGCCTACGCCAAGGGCGCGAGCGATATCTGCGAGCGCGGCGTCGATCAGCCTGAGGTCTCCGTCCTCCATGGCGGCGTGCAGGTAGGCCGCGATCGCCTCGAGGGTGTCGAGGTGGTCGATGGCATTCCAGATGCGCGTCTCGATCATAAGCGGCCTTCCTCGTCCTCTTGAGCAAATGAAGCTCGCGCTCCGCGGCCGGTCAAGGGATTATCCGGAAACAAGCCTGGGGGGGGGGGGCACGCAGGGCGGCCTAAGCTGCCCCCTTCCTGACCTTGAGAACGATCGTGTTGACGTTCGTCCCGACCGAGGAGAACGATCCGTCGGGAAGGCCGGACCACTCCGCCCGCATCTCCGCCATCAGCGCACGGAACGCCTTGCTCTTGCGCGTCTCGCGGAACTCGGTGCCGACCGACATTGATCGCGGTGAGAACGCCGCCCGGCCTCAGGAAGGTTGACACCCGGGTCAGGCGGCGAAATGGCTGGAAGTCAGGCGAATCTGGCAACGAAGTCGGGGGCATAGTTGCGTGGGTATATGACGCGACGGGAACGCCGCTCCAGGAGCAATTCACCCCCCCATCTCGCGCCGCGCCGCTTCGGCAAGATATGCGGACCGATTGAGCCCAAGGCTCTGCGCGCGTCGGTCGATCCGCTCCAACAGCCGCTCTTCCAATGACACGTTGATGCGCTTGGACTTGCCCGGAAGCTCAACCTCGATGGCTCCGATCAATTCCGCGTCGGCGAAATCCTCGGCCAACGCCAGGTCAGCCTTGAGGGCGTCGAGGCTGCGCACGGCAGGCAATCCCTCGTCATCCTCCACCAGAGCCTCCACATGCGCCGCCAGCGTCTCGCGCCCGCGCCGGAAGGCGTCTTCCAGGGTCGCCCCGCCGGAGACGCACCCCGGGAAGTCGGGGAAGCTGATGCCGTAGTCCGATCCTTCGTCACGATGGATCAAGGCAATCACAGTAGCCATGGCACTCTCCTCAAGCTGGCGGCCGCTCACCACACCCACCCCGCGACACGATAGATGTTCCGGAGCGTCCTGGATGGAATTTCGCGTACACCCATGTCCACGGTTACGACGTGATGACCCGGTTTGCGAAAATTCCGGTGGTCGCCTTTGCCCTTCCGCTCCGTCCATCCATCGGCGAGAAGGCGCTTCCGGATGGCTTCGGGTGTCTCTGGGGTGCGTTTCGGCGACATAATTGACTCCGCATACATTGTGTATAACATACACACTGTTTCTTGGGAAGTCAACGATAGTGTGTATTTTGAACACAACATCTCGGTTGCCGGATGTCTATCCTGGGCATCCGTGGGGAGAAGGAAGCCGAAACACAGAGCATGAATATGAGGGGCCTAAGCTGCCCCCTTCCTGACCTTAAGAACGATCGTGTTGACGTTCGTCCCGACCGAAGAGAACGACCCGTCGGGAAGGTCGGACCACTCCGCCCGCATCTCCGCCATCAGCGCACGGAACGCCTTGCTCTTGCGCGTCTCGCGAAACTCGGTGCCGGCCGACATGATCGCGGTGAGGATGCCGCCCGGTTTCAGGAAGGTCAGCGCGTGCATCACATGGTCGATGTCGCGCTCTCGGTCGAAGGGCGGATTCATCGCCACGCGATCGTACAGCGCCGCCGGGTTCGGCTTGAGCGCCAGGAAGTCGGCGGCGACGACGTTGCGATAGATGCCCTCGCCTCGAAGACCCTGGGCAAGGCTCCCCTGGATCTCGATGCAATCCACGACCGCCCCGGCCGCGACGGCGCGGCGCGCGAGGTTGCCGGTGCCCGCGCTCGGCTCCAACAAGGTCAGCGCCGGTTCGTCTTTGGCGTGCCGGAGCGGAAAACGATCGAACAGCCGCTCGGCCGCACCGTCGGGCGTCGGGAAGAAACCGAAGTTGCGGGCGGGTGTGGTCTTCGGCGTGAACAGGTCGCCGTCGTCTTCGGACTCGCGATCCTCGGGGATCGGTGCGCCGTAGTATTCCCCGATCAGCCGGTTGACCTGGCTAACCAGGTCGCCGCGCTTGAACCAGACATGCAAGTTGCCGTTCTTGAAGCACCGAACCGTAAAGAACTCGGTTTCGCACTCGGACTGATGCGCGCGCCAGTGCTGCCGCCGGTCCTGGTCGATGGTGGCGACGACGCCCGCATAGCTCTCGGGCTGCTTGCGGCCGTCGAGAACGAAGAACGTCCGCTCGATGTCGGTCAGCGTGTCGCGGTGATTGCGGTAGTGGTTCCAGTGGCCGAAGTCGTCGAAGGCGTTGGAGAGGATGACGCGGCTGCCGATCCTCCATCCGTCGTGGCTGCGGAAGCGGCGATCGAGGTTGGAGAACACGGTGGCGATCCCGCGCCGGAAGATGGTTCCGGCGTTCAGCGCCATCTCTTCGAGCGTCGCCCGCACGTTGCCCTCCGTCACCTCGGGCGGTTCGGTGGTGAGTTGGCGGCGGAAGTTGTCCTTCGCGGTCTTGTCCATCAGCCGCTCCAGGTCGGTCATCTCCATGATCCGCCCCCACACGGCGGCGTCGGTGAGGCGGCGGGCGGCATCGCGGAAAGTGTCCGGATCGGGAAGCTGGATCCCGGCGAGGAAAAGCTTGCGGGCCTCTTCGGAGGGATAGGTGTAGGCGTTGCCGTTCGCGGGCGACGCGGCGGTTACGGCCTTGGCGGCGGCGGCGAATGCGTCGCTGGCGATGCCGAGGGCGTCGAACGCGCGACCATAGAGCGCGAGGGCGTTGTCGCGCTGTGCGCAGATCTGGGTGACAGTCTGGCGCGGAATGAGGTCGGAAGCGGTGTGCATGGCTGCTATCCCCTGACTGGTGAACCTTTTCCCGTCGTCTTCATCGGGGGTAGCAAGGGGAAGGGCTGAGGGGGCGGGAGGGGTATCCCCCGCCCTGCACGGAGCGCAGCGGAGGAAGGGCGGGGAGACCCGCCCCCTCACGACGCGAAGCGGCGCTCGGCCCTTCCCCGCGCGAGGGGCGCGAGCCCCTTAGGCCTGAGTGACGGAGGGCCACTCTCCCTGCAGATCGGGACGCGTCCTGGAGAAATTTTTCTAGGCATCAGGCGCATAAAATGGATAAAATATTCTGCAAACGAATTTTTGTGGTGGCAAGAACATGGTCTTCAACAGCGTTGAAGAGATCATCCGGGCGGCACGTAAGGGGCGCAGCCAGAGGGAATTAGCTGCTTTGCTTGAGGTTGATCAGTCGATGGTGAGCAAGTACGAGCGGGGCAAGGCCAGCCCGCCGATCAGCGTCATCAACCGCTGTATGCGTCTGGTGCATGCCACTGAAAGCGAGACGGCTCCATCAGCGGAACAATTGGCTGACCTCGTGCGCGAATCCCTGGATGACCCGAAGTTAGGACCTGTGCGATCGGCATTATCTCGTTTGGTAAATGCCTTTGCATCCGAAGCCGCACAAGCCCGTTCGTCGGGCAGCGCACCGCAGTGAGATAGGAGGTCGCATGGCGACGCAATCGACCATCGAATGGACGGAACAGACCTGGAACCCGACCACCGGATGTACCAAGGTCTCGCCGGGTTGCAAGCACTGCTATGCTGAAGTGATGGCGCGGCGACTGCACGCGATGGGCGCGCCCGGCTACGAGAACGACTTCAAACTCACCTTGCATGAACACCGGCTGGAACAACCGCTGATGCGAAAGAAGCCGACCACCTACTTCGTCAACAGCATGAGCGATTTGTTTCACGAGGATGTACCGGATAAATTTCTTGACCGTGTATTTTCAATCATTGAGGCCACGCCGCGGCACACCTATCAAATCCTCACCAAACGCGCGGAGCGCCTGCCTGCGTATTTCGCGCGGCGGGCTTGCCCGCAGAACGTGTGGTTGGGCGTATCGGTAGAGGACAAGAAGTACGGCGTTCCGCGCATCGACCACCTGCGCAAAGTGGATGCTCACATCCGCTTCCTCTCTGTCGAACCGCTGCTGGAAGACTTAGGGCGCGTCGATCTGCGCGATATCCACTGGGTCATTGTTGGCGGCGAGTCCGGCCCCAAGGCGCGCCCCATGCGCGAAGAGTGGGTGGCAAACGTGCAGGTGCAGGCTTTGGCGGCCGGTGCGGCGTTCTTTTTCAAACAGTGGGGTGGCTGGGGCGCTGATGGCATCAAACGCCACAAGAAAGCGAACGGCCGCATTTTCCGCGGCCGCACGTGGAACGACTATCCGGAACTGGAAGCGCCACAGCCTTAGAAACTGAAAGCCCCCTGGCCTTCAACGTTGGAGGCCGTGACCCAAAACTTGTGGGCGAGCTCGTGCTTAGCCGCTAGGAGCAGCCAATACAGCGGCTGATTATGGCTGCCCGTGAGTAGGCTCATCTCGGTGGACGGCCACACTCCAAGGTTGGCAACCTTATCGCGCCAGAATTGGATTATTTGCCGCCGGAGATCCTGCTGGCTGCAAGCGATGGACACTTTTTCTCGCCATCCAGGAGCGAAGGTATCAAACGACGAATTGTCGGTAGTCGCGTATGTCACGGCATTTCGCTGCAAATCCATCTGGGCGAGATGAACCAGCATGTCGATACGCTTGAGCTTTGAAAGGGTGAGGATGATACCGAAGTTCAGCGTTCCCAGGTCGAAAGGGTCGAGGAAAGCGAAGTGCAAGCCATAGGGATTGAGCATGGAAATGACTTTTTCCGCCGCATCGAGTGCGGCGCCATCAACTTCTACAACCGGTGCTCCTAAAGCGTGCAGGCGAGTAGCGGCGGCGTGACGCCGTTGGATGTCGAGATCGCCAATGAAGACCTGCGAAAACGGCGCATGGCCTTCTTGGCTCTTCTTCCAAGCCGCGACGACACCGCCGTCAATCCACTCTCCGGTGTCCCGCACTTGGCATCGGCCTGGGCCGCAGAACAGGTCGATGTAGGTCGCGCCTGCCTTTCCAGGACCGAGATACTTCGCACGCGCCCCACGCGAAATATCAATATAGCGGCATAGGTAGTCGTGTTTCTCCTTGGCCCACACACCAACGTCTTCGGCGGGAAGCCCATCGTCCCCCTCAACCAGTTTGCCCAACTCGCTTCCCCCCTATTTTCCCTAAGGTACGTCACAAGCATGGATTTAGATCCGCCATCATTCATGGTGGCGCTCGATAACACTAACACCATAACGATACGTCGAATATGTCAACTTATGCACAGGGGTCGGAGCTCTGGCGATGCTCCGCGATGTCGAAAAATGTCATATACTCACGAGTATATGACACGACATAATGCCATTCTCGGCCTGCTGTGTATCATTCCCCATTCAGGTCACCGGGGACCACCAGGGGACGGACGCAGACGTTGGAGGCCAAACTCTTTGCTTTGATACGTTCATCCGTTGACGCTTACGGGAAGGTCCGCCCCCTCAGGACGCGAAGCAGCGCTTGGCCCCTCCCCGCGCGAGGGGCGCGATCCCCTTAGGCCAAATGGGGCCGGAAGAAGACGGTCTGGTTTCGGAAAGAAACGATGGAAACCGGAACGACCAGCTTTAGATTGGTGGACCGACAAATTGCCATCCCCGTCATGGCCTAAACAGGCATGACTTGGCGATATCGGCCGCCAACGGCGGACATCAGACGACGAAAGGCAGAGAAGAATTGAGCTTGATTCAGGCGATAGACCCGAGTTCGCGTTCTATGTCGCGGCATGCTGCGACAATCTCGGAGCGAACCAACTGATACTGCTCGGAAATCTGCTCTTGGCTTTTGTTCGCGAGAAAGAAGAGCTTGTCTGAGACGGCGACGACCATGCGTACGATTGCCGCCTGTGGGTTCAATTGATTGGCGCGAACCCACCTGTCAATTGCTTTGGCGGACAAGCCGAACAGATCCTCGACGGGCCAGGATTTTCGATTGATCACCCTCAGCAGCACTCGTTGGGTGGTAATCCGATTGTTAAATTCATACTCCATAGCCTGACGCCTTTACCTGCGATAGAAGCTGGATCATCCATTCGTCGATGGCTGGAAACTGTCGGACGGCGAGTTCGACCTCTGTGTCGGTGATCGTCGTGCCCTGCCCACGGGTACATAGGACGCGAGCCCGTTCCAGTATCTTATAGGCATCCGCAGGTATCGCCAAACTGGATGCGCCGATACGGATGGCAGCATGCCTGGAGAAATCGGGACGATTTAGGCATCCAAGTGAGAAACACGTTGCGAAGTTCCGAATAGCGAGGAAAACCATCGACAGATCGAACGCCTTGGTAGTCCTGCCACTGGCCATGGACGATCGGGCATCAAGGAACAATTCTTGGAATTTCTTGCAATCGCGTGCGCATGCACCATACCGCATTGGCCGACCAAGTTCGCCCAAGAAGTCTGTTCCATCCGAAGAATGTAGTAGTCGAGATTCTAGCGAGAGGTGCCACGCGAACGGATTGCCCTCAGCCCAGATTTCCTGGATGCGTTGGCGTGAGTATATCGAATAGGCGTCTAGATCGAACCGGTCATCGAATCCCTCCACTATGGCCAGGAGGTCGATGTCAGAGTCCGGCCCGATATCTCCGCGGCAGACCGATCCAAATGCGTAAATGTGCATCGATTAGCGCCTATTGAACTTCTTGAAGACGATAGAGATTAGGAACGCGATAGCAATAAGCCGAACCAACGTCATGATGCCGACATATGGCTTGGGATAATCGACTGGATCGAATGGCACGCCCATGAACAATTCGAACGAACGAAGGAAGGACGTTCCCCAACTGCTCGTCAAATTGGGACTGCCGAACTCCACGACGTCGAAGGCGGTCATCGCAAGCAGGACCAGCAGCACGCAACGCAGCAGGCGGCCAAGGCTCTCGCCGTTACCCCAGACGAAGTCGCCCAACCGGAAGAGCAGAAGGTCGTAAAGAGCTTTCCACCACAAGACACCTGTGTATTTCGATCTGTAGTACTTTTCGTCAGAGAACACGGCCTTCCGGCAATGAATACCGGTTGCTTCAAGCTCCACCCTCATCGCCTTGTTGGCTGATGCGACATCCCCCAACTGGGAAAAGTTCATGCGGAGCGTGCGGGCGAAGCGGGCACGAAGGTTTTCAGGCTTAGGGTATTCTGTGTCGAGGATGGTCGGATCGATCGTGGTCTTCTCGAACGACGAATAGTCGAACGTGCATCCGGAAAACGTCGCGCCGTGGAAATTGGAACCGACGAACCGACAGCCGGTGAAATCGCAGGAATTGAATTGCGCATTCCTGAAATAACAAGCGTCGAACGTAGAATATCGAAAGTCCACATTCGTGAATTTTCTTCCCTTAGCGGATAACCGTACGAAGACATGGCCGACGTAGCGCGAGGCAGATTCGTCCTGATCAAATCTCTTGTCCAGGAGAGGAGTCTTGCCGTTATCCGTGTACATCTTCCGTCCAGTGACATTCCGGCTGCCAGTAATCATGTCAGATTTTACGAGCTTGGCCGAGACACCACAATCAGGAATGCATCTCGATGTGAACGTGCTGGGAGTGAATTGAACCAAGCAATCTGAATGGACGACTGCTCCCCGTCGCGGCGATCCAAATTGCGAATGCCGACAATGGGCGCATAGGCGCCGGTGCGTCAAACGCTGCAACCGAGAAATCGTTCAGCCCAATGCGACGACCTCTACTACGCATTGCCATAACCAATGTAAAACTACAGAAGAATGCGGGGCACAACTGAACCTTTCGCAATTTCGATGCGAGCACGTGCGGATGCCGAAAGCCGTCGCACTCCGAATTTCCTAGAAATTTCGACGGGATCTCCTTCGACTGCCGCAAGCTCGGCAAGCGCGATGAACTCGATCTGACGAATATCGTTTTCCGTGGCCGGGAAACGGGCAACCGACCACGCCAGGGAAGCCTGACGATCCATCCAAACGAAAGCATTGCCGCCTTCTTCCTTGGTAACGTGGTGCTTTCGGCGCACGATTTTCATCACACGATCCCTGATGACCCGTCCGGCGCGTTGGAAGCCGTGGGCTCTTGCTATCCGCTGAACGAGGAGAGGTTCGGCGATCGGCGCTTCGGTGGCGAGGACGTGATCGATCAAGAGTTCAAGGGTCGCATCATAGGTCGGCTCGTAAAAATCCTGCGGGAGAATCTGGGCTTCGAAGCCCGCGAATGTGGACACATGGTAGTGCTCATCCGTCACCGGCGACGCCGCCCGTGCAATAAGCTGCGCAGGACGAGTGTCCGGCGGATCATCGACGATATCATCGTCGGGCGCAGGAAATAGCGTGATGGTGTCTTCCGTCGTTTCCAACATCGGCGACGGCTCTGCCTCGTCGATCTGAACGACCGACGGATCGGGAATGGCGGTTTCCTCGGCGGCATCGATTCCGTCATCGGCAACGGTCGCCGCGGCGGCTCGCTCGGCAGCGGCGGTCCGATCGGCGGAAAGGAACTCCTCGATCTGCCGGTGGATCCGATCGGCGGCGCCCCGTCTATCGATCCACCAGTCGGTCGACCAAATTCGCAGGAGCTTCCAGCCGAGGTTCTCGAGAATCGCGGCGCGGACCTTATCGCGATCGCGGGCCGTCGCGGCGCTGTGATAGGTCGCGCCGTCGCATTCGATACCGAGCAGGTAATCTCCGGGGCGGTCCGGATGGACGACGCCGAGGTCGATCCGGAATTTCGAGACCCCGACTTGGGGCACGACCGTCCATCCTTTCCGGCGAAGTTCGTCCGCCACGGCTTCCTCGAATGGTGAATCTGCCCCGCCGAGCGAGCCGCGCACGGCCTCCGCAATCGCCCGCGGGCCGCGCTCGGCATAGGCAACGAAATTCTTGAGGTCGGTCACGGCGCGTGCGGTAGTCCGGGTCAGATCGATCATTCCCGGCTCGAAGGAGGTGAACACCACCATTTCGGACCGGGCGCGAGTGATCGCGACGTTCAACCGCCGCTCTCCGCCCTGCTTGTTCAGTGCGCCGAAGTTCATCGACATCGTTTTGCCGGCCGGTTCCGTGGGGCCGAACCCGACGCCGAGCAGGATCAGATCTCGCTCGTCGCCTTGCACTGTCTCGAGGTTTTTGACGACCACGGGCTCAGAGCACTCGTCGCTGAAAGCGGGCTCGATTTCCGGGTGGCGGCGGCGTTCCCTGTCGAGAAGATCTTCGACGAGGCTCTGTTGCTCGGAGTTGAGTGTGATGATCCCCAGGGTCAGCGGCTTGCCCTGGGAATCGACGAATCCCGGATCGCGCAATCGCCTTATCGCTTCCTCGACGAGAGCCTGAGCTTCAATGGGGTTGGTCTTCCCCGCGCCCTTCGCGTAAACGCCATCCACCTTTCTCCAACTCACCGCGCTCGCCCGCGTCACCGGAGCCGGGAAGGTCACGAGCTTCCCGTCGTAGTAAGCATGATTGGAAAACGTGATGAGACTTTCATGGCGGCTCCGATAATGCCACTCGAGGCTATGCTGCGGCACTCCGGCAGCCAGGCATTCGTCCAGAATGCTTTCGAGGTCGGCCTCCGTCCCGTCGTCGCCGTCGGTATCCGACGATCCGCGAAGAAAGAAGTTCGTCGGCGGCATTTGCCGCGGGTCTCCTGCGACGATCACCTGCTTGCCTCGCGCCATCGCACCGATCGCATCCCACGGCGTGATCTGGGAAGCTTCGTCGAAGATGACGAGATCGAACAAGGCTTGATCCGGAGGAAGATACTGCGCGATCGACAGCGGGCTCATCAGCATGCACGGAGCCAGCCGCGTGAAGGCATCACCCATCTCGGACGCCAGCCTGCGAATCGGCTTGTGCGCGCGTTGCAACTGAAGCTGATGCTTCAGGACTCCGTAGCCGCCGAGCTTCCCGCTTTCGTCTTTCGACGGGATCAAACCGCAGAGCCTGGCGCGGATGTATCGAACCGAGAGTTCGCTGTGACGGTCCACCAGTTCCCGGTATCGTTGGATCCGGTCGGCGTGTTCGCCCGACATGAAGTGGCGGAGGATCGGCTCCTCGTCGATCCGCGTCGCGGCGAACCACCGTGCATATGCGACTTCGAAGGCACGAACCGTCTCATTTGGCGCAACGGCTCCGCTCTCGACCGCTTCGACCAGAGGCATCAAGCCGAGTGAAATCGCTTCGCTCCGCGCACGCTGCCAGTGGGTCCAGGCGTTGAGGCGTTCCGCATGCGCCGCGATTGCTTCGGCCTGCGCGCGCAGGGCGTCGAAATCCATCCGTTCGGGCACTTTCGCCAACGTGCCGAAGCGTTCCATGGCCACGTCGAAAGCATTCAAAGCCTGCCCGAGACGAGCGGCCGCCCGCGCAATGGCCCCATTCGGATCGAGCAGATCGTTGGCCTCGACGACGAGATTGGCCACCGTCTTGCGAAGACGGGCAAGGCTGTCGGGATCCGGGGCCTGCGCCGCGATGGCCTTGCGGAGACGGTCGGCTCGCGCGAACCCCTGAGCCAGGGTGATCGCTTCGGTCGCCAGCCCCGACCAGCCCGGCACCTGCGCGAGGCGAGGCTCGAACGTGTCGAACTGGACGAGAAGGTCGCGAAGCTGTGCAAGCCGTGGCAGGTCGGCCCCCGGGTCGACGGTTCCAGCCGTGCCTCCCGCCTGCTGAAGCGCAAGCGCAACCTTGTTGCGCGCCTTTCCCGCGAAGAGTTTCTTCTTTCCGGCCTCGGCCCATTGTTCCCGTAGCGCCTCGATCGGGACGCGGCGGGCGGCCTCGGGCGCGTAGGGCGCCGACAGTTCGTGCTCGACCTTGCGATACTCGGAAACCAGCGCCATCGCCTTGCCGGCCGACGTATTCCGATCCACGAAGTCGGGCACGAACGCAAGCCGGAGGTCATGCCCATGCATATCGAGCAGGAGCTGGACGAACGTCAGGAGAGCAGCGATTGCTTCACGATCGTTCGCCTCGATCGAGAGCCCGGTCGCCGCCAGCAACTCGGCGGCGGACGCCTTGAAGTCGTCGATCGCCGACGGAAGACGGGCGGATGCCGCCAGAATGGCTTCTTGCCAGCCGTTCGACCATTCGGCCTGCGATACGCCCTTCAGGTCTTGCGGGAGATCGGCAACCACGTTCCAGGCAATTCCGAGCCGTCGCGTGACGTCACCGAAACGGGACATGTCGTTGGCGTCGTGGTGTGCTCGGGGGGCGAACGTCAGCTTCAACGACGCGGCTTCGGTGTCGCGAATGGCGCGTCCGATCGCCCGGTGAATCGTCCAACCGCTCGGATCCCGTCGATGCAGCACGCGGACCAAGTCGTTGAGATCGTCGCGCAGGCGCTTCGCCTCCGTCGCCTCATGCCGCCACTCGGCTTCGGTCAGGGCATCGCGGGTCGTCCACGCCCGATCGAGTTGTTTGAGAACGGCGACCTTGGTCGCCTTGGCCGAATGCAGCTCGAGGCAGAACGGCCCGAGGCCTTTTTCCTCGAGGCGGCGCTGGACCACGTCGAGGGCGGCTTTCTTCTCGGCAACGAACAGGACCCGCCGACCGAGGCCCAAATTATGCGCAATGATGTTGGCGATCGTCTGGGACTTGCCGGTTCCGGGCGGGCCGTCGAGGACGAAATGGCGGCCCTCGGCCGACGCGACGACCGCTGCAAGCTGCGAGCTGTCGGCCGGAAGCGGAGTGAAGAGTTCGGCCGGATCGGTCTTTCCGTCGAGGTCTTCCGGTCTCGGAAATTCTCCCGTCTGATCGAGCGGGGCGTCCTCCCGCTCGATCAGGTGCCGGACCAGCGGGCTTTCCTTCAGGCGCGCGGCACGATCGACGAGATCCTTCCACATCAGATACTTCGCGAACGAAACCGTGGCGAGGACCACCTCGGGAACGACCTCGAAGCCGGGGATGTCGCGAATCGCGGCACGGACGACCCGCCAGACTCCTGCAACGTCGATGCCGTTGTCATCTTTGGGGAGTTCGCCGCTCAATCCGGGAATGTTCAGGGCGAAATCCTGGCGTAGCAGCTCAAGGAGTGTCAGGTTGAATCGCGGTTCATCCTCATGGTGTCCCATCACCACGCCCGAAAGCGCGCTCCGACGCTCCAGCTTGACCGGCAGCAGGATCAACGGCGCGCGGTACACTCTTTGTTCGGTGGCGGACTTTTTCCACTTAAGAAAACCGAGCGCCAGGTAGAGCGTATTCGCGCCTCCTTCCTCGATGTCGCTACGCGCCTTGCGATACAGCTCGACGAGAGCGGCGTCGAGCTTGTCTTTGGAGAGAAGCGAGAGAGCTTCACCGCGTTCCATCGCGGTTCGCGCAACCTCTTCCTTCAGATTTTCCCGATTCCTGGCCTCGTAGAGGTCTTCGTCGCGTCCACCGATCTCAAGATCGGGCATCGGTACGATGCGGACCTTCTTTCCGCTCGCGAGGAGATCTTCGAGCTTCCCAGGGTCGGGGCAAAGGAGACGCACCGCCTTCGCGGCTTCCGGTAGATGGAGCAGACGGTTGCGGGTGGTGAGGTCCAGCAGCTTGCGTTGCCACTGCTCGATCCGGCTGCCGGCGGTCTCTTCCGGCGCCTCAACCGCCACATCGAATGCTGGCAGAAACGGCGCAGCCTCCAGCCCCTCCAACACAACCGGTTTATCGGCGCTCATCTCGCCTTGACCGGTAATCCCCGGCACCCCGAGTGGACGAATCTTCTGCATCCGTGCGCGGTGGACGTCGATGACGGCGTCGAACCGGTCTTTGGAGCCTTCGGCGATCTGCCTCTGTGCCGCAGCCATCGCCTGGCTGAATCCGGCGGGGGAAGCCGACGTCGCGAGTGTCGTCTCGAAAACCACGAGATCGGAAAGATCGAGGTGACGGCGGAGCGCTGCGGCCTCATCGGTGACGAGGGTGGCGAACTCCATCGGCTGAAGCCAAACCCCGGCAAATGCATGGCCTTCCGTGAGAACCACGAGCGGGTTGAGCCCCGCCTGCTCCAACGTCGCCGCAAACAGCAGCGTAGTGTCGAGGCACGTCGCGACACGTCCTTCCAAAATGGCGGACGGGGTTCGAATCTTCTGCCCGGTACGTTCGAAGCTTGCGGGAGGAACCGCGTAGGAAAGTTGGAAACCCGCGATCGCGGACCAGATCGCGGAGGTGATTTCCCAGACGCGTTCCCGCTTGCCGGAAGCGTAGCCGTCGAGAGCGTCCGGCCGCCCCGCGCGCCGCAGAATGTCGGACGCCGTCTTCAGGACCTGATCGACCGCCGGATCGTTCGGCATGATGAAGGCGGGCAACAGCTCCACCATGCTGTCGGCACCGCCCCACTCGTTTCGTGCGAGAATCTCCACCGCTTGGGAAAACGTCGCGAGTTCCGTGCCGTCCGCAGCCTCCAGCCGGAGCGTGATCGCGCCTGACAGGCTTTCCCGCAAATCTCCGAGCATCTGGGCATGCAGCGCAACGTCGCGTTCCGAAACGCGAAGCTCGTCTCCTTCGCCGAGGCGGTCGATTGGCCACGTCCGCGGCTTCAGAAATGCTGGATCGGCGCCGAGGACGAGGTGCAGATTTTCCAGCGCAGTATCGGAGTTCGAGAGAACGATTTCTCGAATGATCGGGACAGCATTCTGATGCGACGCAAAGCCGATCTTGCTTGCGACAGTCGCTTGTATCGTTAGCGCCATGTTCTAGCTCAGATTGCTCCGCACGGGTGCGGAAATTGAGGGATCATGCGGTTAAGTGCATTTTCTGACTGTATCGCGTTATGCGCGTTTGTGGAACCTGTCCCAGGGGAATCCCTGCCGGTTTTGAAGCTCACGCGCTACATGTCTCGCCCCGGTCAGAAAGTACATCAGCAGCGTCAAAGCGTTCGTCAGGTCTGTCGCCAAAGATCGCTGCCACGTTTCCTGAGCAGGACTAATCTGCAGTAGCAAAATTTCCGGAAACGATCAGAAAAAACGAGTGCTTCCGGTATCAGCAACCATCGTCACGAATGAAGGAAGGGGGCGCTCTGCGGAACGAGTTCAAAGGGGACCGAAAGGGGACGATCCGGTTTCAGGTGGGAGATAGGCGACAGCAAACGCTGCGTTGCAACGATGTCTTTGACGACTCACAACAAAAATCCCTGCCATTGGCAGGGATTGATGCCGGCAAACGACCTTGGGATGCCGAGCCCGCACAAGGGGTCGAATTTACTTGCGAAAAGCGACCACCCCTCGATTTGCTACACCTAAGTTGATAGCATTGATGGGTATTTAGCGCAAGAAGGACGGCATCATGCAAGAGCGTGTGTTCGGATTCGATATCGGCACGACCTCCATCGGTTTCGCGGTGATCGACTACGATCCCGATCAGCAGACCGGCCATATCCAGGGTCTCGGGGTGCGCATCTTCCCCGAGGCTCGCGATCCGGATGGCACGCCGCTCAACCAGCAACGCCGCGCCAAACGGATGATGCGCCGTCAGCTGCGACGCCGTAAGCAGCGCCGGCGGTCTCTGAACGAAGCGTTGCTGGCGGCCGGCTTGCTGCCTCAATTCGACCAGGACAAGGCTTCGGAATGGTCGAGGGTGATGCTGGCCGACCCTTACGATCTTCGCAGTCGCGGCCTTACGGAGCCGTTGACCGCTCACGAACTAGGTAGGGCATTTTATCATCTTGCCAAACGGCGCCACTTCAACGGCCGCGACCTAGAGGAAACAGAAAACGAGGAAGCGGACGAAAAAGAAGCGAGGACCAATCGGGAATCAACCCTGGCCGCCCTGAAGCGGGAGAACGTCACCCTTGGCACCTGGTTGGCGACCAGGCCCGACGGCGTAAAGCGGCGCGGCGTTCATGCTGACCGGCAAACGGTAGTGGCAGAGTTCGAGGCGCTGTGGACAGCACAGGCCCCCCATCATCCCGTCCTGCGAGACGAATCATTCAAGGAAATGATAACGGACGCGGTGTTCTTCCAGCGTCCCGTCTTCTGGCGGACCAGTACCCTTGGACATTGCCGGTTCATGCCGGATGAACCCTTGTGCGCCAAAGGCTCGTGGCTGTCGCAACAGCGGCGGATGCTGGAAAAGCTCAACAACTTGGCGGTGGCCGGCGGCAACTTGCGCCCTCTCGACGCGGAGGAACGGGCTGCGATCCTGGCGAAGCTCCAGACACAGGGAGGAATGACTTGGTCTGGAGTACGCGCGGCGTTAAAGCCCCTTTTTTCAATGCGGGGTGAGAAAGGCGCCGAAAAAGGACTGAAGTTCAACCTTGAGCTGGGAGGAGACAAGGGGTTGCTCGGAAACAAGGTTGAAGCCGACCTTGCTAGGGTCTTTGGTGACGATTGGCCGACGCATCCTCATAAACAGGCGATCCGCGAGGCCGCCTACGACCTGCTGGGCGGCGCCGACTATGGCCACACGACCGACGATAAGCGTGTGGTGATCCTGTCCAAGGCCGAGCGCCGGAAGCGGCGGGACGCGGCAGCGCAAATCTTTATCGATGAATTCGGCGCTACGCCGGAACAGGCCGCGAAGCTGCGGGAACTGTCTTTCCAGCCGGGTTGGGAGCCGTTTTCCATAGCCGCTCTCCGCGCTTTCCTGCCGAAGCTGGAGGAAGGCATCCGCATGGGCGAACTACTCAGCGGACCGGCCTACGACGATTGGCGCGATAAGACGTTTCCACACCGCGACCGGCCCAGCGGCGAAATCCTCGACCTACTGCCCAGTCCAAAGGAAGAGGAAGAGCAGCGGCGGATCGCCAACCTGCGCAATTCCACGGTCGTACGGGTTCAGAACGAGCTGCGCAAAGTGGTCAACAACCTGATTCGTGTCTACGGCAAACCCGGTCGCATCCGGGTCGAACTGGCCCGCCAGGTCGGAAAATCCAAACGCGAGCGGGAGGAGGAACAGAAGCGTAACCGCAAAAACGAGGCGGAGCGGAAGAAGGCCGAGATCGCCCTGCGATCGCAGGGCATCACCGAGCCTTCCCGCGACGACATCGAAAAATGGCGGCTGTGGCAGGAATGCGGGAGCTGCGACCCTTACTCCGGCCAGCGGATTGGTTTTGACGACCTGTTCCGCAATGACCTGTTCCAGGTAGAGCATATCTTTCCGCAGTCAAAGTCGTTCGACGACGGGTTCCGCAACAAGACGCTGTGCCACCGCGACTGGAACCTGCTCAAGAACAACCGGACGCCCTTCGAGGCGTTTGGTCACACCGATGAGTGGGCTGATATGAACGATCGCATGTGGCGGAACGTCAGAGAAGGCCGGATGAGCAAGGGCAAGGCGATCCGCTTCTGCCGAGACGAGAAACTTGACAACGATTTCACCAGCCGCCAGTTGAACGACACCGGTTATGCTGCCCGGCAGGCGGTGGCGCTTCTCAAACGCCTGTGGCCGGACTTGGGGCCGGAAGCGCCAGTGATGGTGCAGGCGGTTTCCGGCCGCGTCACCGCCCAGCTTCGCCGACTCTGGGGCCTTAATAACATCCTCTCTGACAACGGAGAGAAAACCCGCGGCGACCACCGCCATCACGCGGTGGACGCTCTCGCCGTTGCTTGTGCCCATCCGGGAATGACCCAACAGCTTTCCCGCTTCTGGCAGGATGCCGACAATCCCTCCGCCCGGCGTCCCCGCTTGTTGCCACCCTGGCCGACCATCCGCGCCGAGGCCGACAAGGCGGTGGGTGAAATTGTCGTTTCCCATAGAGTGCGCAAGAAGGTATCCGGGCCGTTGCATAAGGAAACAACCTACGGCGATACCGGAGAAGACATTAAGACGAAGACCGGCGTTTATCGCCAGTTTGTTACCCGCAAGAAGGTGGAGGCGCTAAAATCCGGCGAACTGAATGATATTCGGGACGAAGAGGTGCGTCGGATCGTCCAGGAATGGGTTGCCTCCCATGGAGGTGATCCCAAGAAGGCGTTCGCCACCTACCCGCACCTCGGCTCCAACGGCCCTGAAATCCGCAAGGTCCGCCTTACCACAAAGCAGCAATTGAAGCTGATGGCCCCAGTGTCCACCGGCTATGCCGACCTCGGTGCCAACCACCATATCGCCATTTACCGCAAGCCGGATGGCAAAGCGGGCTTCGAGGTGGTGAGCTTGTATGAGGCTACTCGCCGTCTTGCCCGCCACGAACCGGTGGTGCGACGGGACTGCGGAGAAGGATCGGCATTCGTCATGTCGCTGGCACCGGGAGAAGCATTGGAGTTTCCGAATGGAGAAGGCTTCTGGATTGTTCAAGGGGTATGGGCAAATGGTCAGGTTGTTTTGGAGCACGCCAACGATGCTTGCCATGCGACCACGACACGCCCTGCGCCCAGCGTTCTTCTGAAAAAAGCAGCCAGGAAAGTTTCCCTCGATCCCATCGGCCGCGTCCGGCCGGCATCGGACTGAGGTGCTCCGGTGCTGCGTAAGACCATCGAGATTGCCACCCCCGGCAACCGGCTTTCGGTCGCTAACCGCCAATTGGTGATCGAACGGCCGGACCGGCAGAGGGCAACGGTGCCGATCGAAGACATCGGGGTCGTGGTGGTGGACGATATCCGCGCCACCTACACCCAGGCAGTTTTCATAGATCTGCTGGAGGCCGGCGCCACTGTGATGGTCACGGGACGCGACCATCTTCCGGCCGGCATGATGCTGCCTCTGGACGCCCACCATGTGCAGACGGCACGCCATATCGCCCAAGTCGCGGCCAGCGGGCCGACCAAAAAACGGGCCTGGCAAACTCTGATCCGTACCAAAATCGCCTTACAAGGCGAGGTGCTGAAAAACTTTACCGGCGAGGACGGCGGACTCACGCCGATGTCCCGCCGGGTTCGTTCCGGAGACCCCGATAACCTGGAGGCTCAGGCGGCGCAGCGTTACTGGCCACGCCTGTTCGGCCCAGCATTTCGGCGGGATCGAACGGCAGAGGGCGTCAACGCGTTGCTCAACTACGGCTATGCGGTGGTCCGGGCCGCCACCGCGCGGGCAGTGGTCGCCTCCGGACTGATCCCGTCCCTTGGTGTTTTCCACAAGAATCGGGGCAACCCGTTCTGTCTCGCCGACGATCTGCTGGAACCATACCGTCCGTTCGTCGATTGGCGGGTTCGGCAGCTATACGATGAAGGCGACGAAAAAGCCCTCTCGCTCGACCATCGGCCGACACGAGCGGCGCTGTTGTCGGTGTTCAATGAGACGGTGGTCGTGGAAGGCCGCCGGCTGCCCCTCCTGCTGGCCATCGAATCCGGTGCGGCGTCACTCTCTCGGGCATTGACCGAGGGAGGCAAAAACCTCGCCTTGCCAGAGGGGCTACCCGTTCAAATGGTTCCCGAAGAAGACGACAGGGAACCTGACTGATGGCCCATACCCGGCCGGTACCACAATTGCCTTGGGGGTGGCGCTCGATGTGGGTAATCGCCATGTTCGACTTGCCGACCTTCACCCCCCAAGACCGTAAAGCCTACGCCCGGTTCCGCAAGGATCTGATCGAGGACGGCTTCACCATGATGCAGTACTCGGTCTATTATCGGCACTGTGCCTCGATCGAGAATGCCGACCTCCATGCCAAGCGGATGGGGGATAGGGTGCCGGCAGCTGGCGAGGTCCGGTTCATGACCATCACTGATAAGCAGTTCGCGCGGATCAGGGTCTATGTCGGGAAAAAACGCCAACCCACCCAGCCATCACCTTCCCAGATGGAGCTTTTTTGAACCATCCGGGAAGGCGAAGAGCGTGCGTTTTCAGTTTGTTACCCGAGGGGCAGCAAATCGAGGAGCGGCCGCAATCCGCAGCTATCCGGCGTTGATCATCCGGGCCGCGTTCAGTGTAGCAAATCGAGGAGCGGCCGCAATCCGCAGCGAGGAGTGATGCAGATGAAGAGGGCTCAGAAGTGTAGCAAATCGAGGAGCGGCCGCAATCCGCAGCCGTTCTTCGGGCGGATCTCGCCGCCGCCGTAGTGTAGCAAATCGAGGAGCGGCCGCAATCCGCAGCCTTCCCGCCAGCAGGATCCCGGCCTTGTTCAGTGTAGCAAATCGAGGAGCGGCCGCAATCCGCAGCTCGGGGATCAGCCTGTTCCACGCGGGCGGCAGTGTAGCAAATCGAGGAGCGGCCGCAATCCGCAGCGTGACGGCAACCGGCGTGACCTCGCACAGGAGTGTAGCAAATCGAGGAGCGGCCGCAATCCGCAGCGGGGCGCTGGGAGCGCACCGAGCGCCTGGCAGTGTAGCAAATCGAGGAGCGGCCGCAATCCGCAGCTGCTGATCAACGACAACCAGTACGCCAGCGAGTGTAGCAAATCGAGGAGCGGCCGCAATCCGCAGCCTCAAGGAGACTCTCAAGGCGCAAGGGCTGAGTGTAGCAAATCGAGGAGCGGCCGCAATCCGCAGCTCAGACGCCTTCATTTCGGCGGTCATGGGGAGTGTAGCAAATCGAGGAGCGGCCGCAATCCGCAGCAACGAAGTTGAAGTGGTCGATCCGAAGTTGAGTGTAGCAAATCGAGGAGCGGCCGCAATCCGCAGCAGTGCCACCGCAAGGCGACCCTCAAGGAGGAGTGTAGCAAATCGAGCGGCCGCAATCCGCAGCCCCCGATCGAACTTGTAGAGCGCATCTGTGAGTGTAGCAAATCGAGGAGCGGCCGCAATCCGCAGCGGGCGTTTCGGACGACCTCAGGCTGCCTGGGAAGTGGCATTGAGGAACGGCTGGTCACTTGCTATCTGGGCTACGGGCGCGAAGCGGCGCTTGGCTGTTCCTCGCGCGAGGGGCGCAAGGCCCCTTGGTCCTGGTGTTATTGGGGGCTACTGAGCGAACATCTGGCGCTCAGTAGCCCATTCCCATCCCGTGTTCGAGAGCCGGGATTTTTGCCGCCTGAACCCATCTCGGCAGATTGATTGACGACGCCTTCTCGCGACCTTGCTCCAAGGTGGCGACCAGGCGCGGTCGCCTGCTCGAATTGTCGATGAGCCACGCGCGATCGGCCAACGCCACGCCTTCGGCGAGGTTTTCGAGGCTGCGGTAGTATCGCCGTTCGATATCTCGACTCGCCACGAAATGCCCGCCGTCCTCTACGCGGCCAGCTACGCGGCCAGCGGAAACCAGCGGGGATACCGTGGCGACGAAGAAGAGATTCACCTTGTACCCGGAAGCCTTGGCCTCTCGCATGAACGCGAGTTCGCTGTTGCCCGAGAACGTCGTCTCGATTGCGAAGTTCTCCTTGGCGGCGAGGAACTGGCGGCGACGGGCAATCGCCGCACGCCCGGCCCTCAGGGCAACGTCCGGAGCTTCCGGGCGAGACGGCTCGATCTCCCGTGCGATCTCGTCAGGATTTACGACGGGCAGCCGACCTGCAAGGTGACGGCGGGTGAACGTCGTTTTCCCGCTCCCGTTCGGACCGGCGACGATCCAGACTTGAGGGCGCATCACAGATTCCGGATGAAAACTTCGGTGTCGCCCTCGAACGTGACGAGCTGGCGGCTGCCGTCCGGCAACTCTTTCACCAAGGCGTCGCGATATCGATCGTCGGCATAGTAGATCGCCCGACCGGCGGCAAGGCGGCGCTCTGCTTCCTCGCCGCGATCGGCCTCGATCTCGCGAGTGAACGCGGCCATGAACCGGCATTCTTCGGCGTCGCTCATGGTCCCCAACTTGCTGAAGTCGAGATCGGGCATACCAAACCTCCGTGTGCGTGTCGTGTAGGAGCTCGTGCCTGCACGACGAAAAGTAACATAGGAAAAGTTGCAGTTCGGGGCAAAAAGTTGCACTTCCCCTCCCCCTATGATGCGGACATCCGAACCGGATCACACGCCGCGAGCAAAGGCAGAGGCTCGAAGTTGGTCAAGATGGCTTCGCGCTTGGCGGTATTGCCGCCGCCAACAACGCGGGTTTCCGTCACGGTCCAGTCGGCGAGGGAGAGTTCGAGGAGAGTCTTTATTTCGCCCATCATACCACCTCGAACATGTCGATCTGCGCCGAGGGCGTGGCCTCGGGCTGTGGCCGTTCGGAAGCGGCTTTCTTGGCCTTTCCGCGCAACAGCCCGACCGCCCCGGTCTGGTGAGCGATCGACCGCTTGAGCGCGTCCAGCCCCGCAAATCCGCCATCTTCGAGAATGCGACAGAAGGTTTCGACCACCGGCACGCCTTCCGGCGTCACCATGTCAAGGATCGCGGGTGCTTCTTCCATCACCAGGGTCTTGGGCCGCATCTCGACGATGAAGCGGGCGTATTCGAAGACGAGGCTGTTGCGCGGGTCCATGACATCCTGCTTCCCCGCCCGGCTGAAGCCCTGGCACGGAGGTCCGCCGCAGATGGTATCGAGTTCACCGACGCCCAGACCGATTGCTTCGAGAATTCGGTTGCTCGTGAGCTTCCGCACGTCGCCGACGAAGATGTGTTTCACGCCCGGCGTCGTGGCCGGCTCGCGCGCGATCCAGCCGGAACCCGCGTGAAAGATGTTGTCGAGCCGCAGTTTGCTGCTCTGCGACAACCCTCCGGCGGCGTCGAACCTGATTCCCTGACGCCGATATGACTTCCGTAGCTCCTTTTCCATCCGCTTGCGATCGGACGGTTCCACGTAATGCATGGTCACTTCGCCATCCCGGCACAGGTTCATCATGTAGGTGATGACTGCGGACACATCCCACTCGACGGCCGCGACGACTTCGTAACCGGCCTGGATGAAGCCGAGGGAAAATCCCCCGGCTCCCGCAAAGAAATCCACGGCCTTCGGCTTGGCCTGTTGCGTGACCTGCGCCCGGACGACGTGCTCCGGGAGAATGAGGCCGGAGGGCATCCCGACGTACTCAGCGCCGAGGAGGAACGGAGGCTTATTCATCGCCGGGCCTCCGGCATGAGTGTGCAGTCGCGCCAGCGGCGAGCGCGTCCGCAGCGACCTTGGCGGGATCGTCGATGTCCACCATCTCGGTAGTGCCATCGTCGCGCCGAACCTCGCGACCCCTGGCGATCAGCCGCAACGTTTCTTCGAGGAAAGAAATGCGGGCGTGAGGGAAAGGCGTGGCGGCGATCGCCAGTGCGTCCTGGATCAGATCAAGGTTGAGATCGCCGTACAGCGTAAGAGCGGAATCGGAGAGAATGCTGCCGGTCTGCGCCGCCTTGAGTTCGTCGATGTGCTGGCTTTCCAGCAAGAACCTGTTGGTCATCGCCTCAGCCCTCCACGTTCTGGAGTTCACCGATGGCGTCCTCGACGCCCGAGGCGGCATTCTCCATGCTGTCGATGGCCGTCTGCATGGCGTCGCCGCGCTCCCTGCCCTGGAAACTATCGGGCAGATTGTCGAACGCCTCCTGTTCTTCGGCGCAGATATCCTGGATGGCCTCGGCGAGGGTGGAAAGCTGCTCGCGGATCTCGCTCAAGCGGCTCCGGCGGTCCTTGTTCACGGTCTTTCTCCTGGACTTGACGACGGGAGAAAGGGGCCTTCCGACCCCTTCTCGGTGTGGGGTCAGCGTTTGATTTCGATGATGATGTTGTTCAGGTCCGTCGAGACGTGAACGTCATCGAGGCCGCTCAGGTATCCGTCGATGTAGAAGTCCATCTCGGGCGTGCCGTAACGATAGCCACGCTTCATGCCTGCGGGAGCTGCGCCGGAAAATTCGCTTCCCACCTGAAGGGCGGCGGCATCTTCACAGCCTTTGTCGCGAGCTTTGACACACGCCAGAATTTCTTCTTCGGTCAGTACCGGCATTCTCAGTTTCTCCCGCATGCGCCTCGGGACCATCCCTCGGCGCGACCTTTTCCCCGTCGTCCACTCGGGGGTAGCAAGGGGAAGGGCTGAACACCCCGGAGGGGGATCGCCCGCCCTGCACGGAGCCGAAGGCGTAGGAAGGGTGGGGAGACCGGGGTGTTCACGACGCGAAGCGGCGCTTGGCCCTTCCCCGCGCGAGGGGCGGAGCCCCTTAGGCTTGCAGGCGGTCGGGCCGCTGCGGCGGGAGGAAAATCGTTAAATTTCATGCAACTTCGTGAAACCGAAGCCACAGAACCGTTAAACATCGTGCAACTTTTTGAAACTCGGGCTGTCCTGGCGCGCTCATGCGTCATAGCGCACCCCGCTTCCGGCCTCGGCCGCATAAAATCCCCGGATGGCCGCGCGCTCCTCGGCGGCGCGGGGATTGGCGAGTGCGCGTATCGAGCGGTCG
Organism: uncultured Alphaproteobacteria bacterium; assembly: GCA_900079695.1. Classification (NCBI taxonomy): domain Bacteria; kingdom Pseudomonadati; phylum Pseudomonadota; class Alphaproteobacteria; species uncultured Alphaproteobacteria bacterium. The sequence continues at coordinate 125,847 of LT599022.1, read as the reverse complement.
AGGTGGAGCTTTCCGGCCGGTGCGCGTCGGATCGAGTTGAGGAAGTAGCCGCCGATCGACGACACCTCGCCTTCGGCGGTGCGGCGGTCCGCGATCAGCAGGCAGAGCGCGGCGGGGTAAGCGCCGATCAGCTCGCAAGCCTGTCGCCAAGCCCACACCCCCACATCAACCTCGGCCCACAAGCTCCGCGCAGCCTCCTCGATGTCGCCGACCGATGGGCGGCGGCAACCGGCGGGAATGTGGGCGCGGAAGCGATCGGACGCCGCGGCAAGAGCGACGACGGGGGAAACCATGTAGGCCCCCGTGGCTTCGGGGGGCATGAAGGCGGGGCCGCGATATTCGGCTGCATCGGCGTCGGGCTCGGGCCATACCGCCCGCTCCCTCCGCGAAAGCCCGGCGGAGCGCGTTTCGCGCACCGACCCGGCGGGCTTTCGCGCGGCTGTCTCCCCCTCGGGACTACAGCACCCCGTAAGGGGTGTTTATAGGTTAAGTTCTTTTTGTAAGTGTCGGCAGTTTTCTTCCGACGCGTCGGAAGTTTTCACGTCCGATCCACAGGTTTTCCCCGTCAGCAACAGGGCCTCAAGCTCCCGTGCGACGCGCTGCGCGACGACGATCAGGGCTTCGAGTTCGCGCACGTCGGCGAGCTGGCGCGCAGTGACGCGCTCGGCGATCGGCGCGGCGATCTCGGCGGCATGGTCGCGGTCGGCCTGCGGCACCTGGTGCAACGATTGCACCGCCACCAGCAACCGCCGCACCCGGGCGCGCTCGATCGTGAGCAGCCGTTTCCGCTGACGGCGTTCCGCCTCGGCGGCGTCCAGCTTCGCCTTCTCCTTGCGCAGCTTCGGCAGCTTCTCGGCGATGCCGGTCAACTCGAAGCCGAAGGCGTGGACGATCCGGCCGGTAATTGGATCGCGTTGCGCATAGCGGCGGCCGTTGCCGCTGCGTGCATCCGGTAGATCGAGGACGGCGATGATTTCGCGGTCGTAGGTGTTGATTTGCCGGACGCTGACGCGGCCGGGGTATCGCGCGGCGAGGTCGCCGACGTTGGCATACACCACGGCGCGAGCGCCGGGTTCCCAGTCCTCGGCGCGGGTGCAGTTCTCAATCAACCATGACAGGTATCGGAGTGCCGCCCTCCCGAGATTGAATGTGTGGCCCACCTCGGGCAGCAAACGCAGCAGTTCGCGCCGAATCGACGTGTCGCAAGGCATTGTCCCTCCTCAAGGAGGGCGTGACGACGGAAGGAAAAAAAGCCGAATCGAGGCGTTCGGAAAAGCAGGCTTTCCCGTTGACACTGCGGTCCGCTACAGGGTAAAAAAGAAGTCGCCAAACATTCTTTTTACCTCAGTAGCAGGCCGCTAAATCGCTCGATTTGGCGGCCTTCTCGCTTCTAAGTCATTGGCGCCACGCCCTTTTCCCCTCTTCGATTCGTGCCCCGGCTTCGCCTTGCGAAATCAGCCCGGCTGTGCTATTATAGCCTCACGAATCTGCGGGGATTATTGGGCTTATTCGCCCCCCGGACCCCGCACAGGGCCGTGGACCCTGTGTACCCGTTCACTGATTTTTCCGCGAAGCGGGACCGAATCCTCACGCGACGTGACGGATGCCAGCCGCCGCGCGGCGGAAGACCGGGAACGGGATCCAAGGGCCCGAGGCCCTCGGCGGGTGTGGGCGGAGCCCACGCCTGGTTTTCCCGCCCGCCCCGCGATCACGGCAGCGCGTCCAGCGGCACGGCGGCGACGGCTTCGCCGGGGTCGGCGCCGGTATCGAGGGCGACCCAGCGGTCGACGTCGTCGTGGATGATCTGGTAGAGGCGGAGCTTGCGGTTGATTTCGTCGAGGAACGCCTGCTGTTGGGCGATCGACCACGACGACCACGTCTGCTGGTCGAGATCGAGGATCTTCGAGCGGTACGGCAGATCGTCGAGGTATTCGCCGAGCAGACCGAGATCGGCGAGCTTGGCGGCCTTGGGATCGTTGACGGCGTTGGGGTCGCGGCCGAGGGTGGCGGCGACCGAGCGCATCCGCGAGAAGAAGTCGGCGGGCGCGAGCTGCGCCGCCTGCCCGGCCTCGGCGATGCCCTTCAGCACCTGCTGCATGTCGGAGAGCTGATTGCGGGTCAGCAGCACCCGCACCTCGGTGGTCGGTACTTCGGGCTGGGCGAGCGAACGGTCGGAGATCCACGCCTTGAACAGCGGCGGCGCCTGGGTGCCCTCGACGCGGCCGAGGTAGGCGAGTTGCATCGCGTGGCCGAGCATCGCGGTATCGAGTTTGATGCGGTCGGCGGGATTGTCCGCGCCCTTGAGATATTCGGGGTCGGAGGTGCGGGCCGCGCCGGGCGTGGCGTCGCCGCGGTAGGCGGCGTTGACCTGGGCGACGATGGCGTCGCCGAGGCTGTCGACGATCCGGCCGTAGGCGTCCACCGCGCCCACCGGCACGTCGTAGTAGAGCGGCCGCGGCACCAGGGGATGGCTGGAGAGTTCCTTGTACTGCGCCTCCGCCTCCGCGTGGTTGGCCTTGCCCTCGGGGGTCTTGAGGTGCATCGCGTAGATCGCGACGCCGCGATGCTGGGCTTCGAGCTTGACCTGCGGCGCGTCGAGCATGGTGGAGGAGAGCGGATCGTTGCCCTTGAGCGCGCCCGCGTCGGTGATCAGGACGACGTAGCGGCCGCCGAAGTTGTTCCAGGCGACGTCGTTGAGCGCGGTCATCACCCCCGCGTAGGCGTCCTCCGAGAAGCGCGGGGTGGAGACGGTGGCGGGCTTGACCGCCGCGACCTTCTCCAGGAATTCCTTGCCCGACTTCACCTGTTCCGGGTCGGCGTAGAGCTTCGAGGTGTATTCGAGCTTCGGTGCGGCCTCGAGGTTGGAGCGGTAGGCGACCAGGCCGAAGCGCACGCGATCGGCGATCCCGGCCTTCTCGACCCGTTCGGTGATGCGCTTCACCGCCTCGCGGGTGCGGTCGATGTATGGCCCCATGGAGATCGTGGTGTCGATCACGAACACCACCGCGGCGCGGAAGTTGCGCAGCGCCGGGGTCGGGTCGGCGGGCTTGCCGCCGGGTTTGGCGTCGTCCTGCTTCGACACCGAAGCGATCTCCAGCACCCGCGCACGATGGCCGGTGCCGGTGAAGGTCTCCTCGGCCGAGAGAATCGGCAGCAGGTAGAAGTTCTTGGTGATGTCGACGTAGGTCGCGGGCTCGATCGAGACCACCTGCGGCGCCGGCTGGCCCGCCAGCGCCGCCTTGCGGAGCGGCGCTTCGGCCTTGCCGGGGTCGTCGGCTTCGAGCAGGCCGTTCAGATCGGCGCGGCTGCGGAACAGCAGCGCGCGGTCGCGCCCCGCCGGATTGGTGAAGGCGAGCGCGAGCTGCTGCTTCCACGGCAAAGTAAAGTCGGCGGAGAGCCAGCCGTCGGTGCGGCCGCGGCTGGTGAGGCCGACTTCGAGCCATTCGGTCTTGCCGACGGTCTTGCGATCGTAGACGTAGAACCGCGTCAGCGCCGGTTGCGCCGCGCCCGGGCCGTCGCCGGGCGAGCGCTTCAGCACCGCGCCCGGGCGGGTGAGCACGCGCTGATAGAGGGTCTTCTTGCCTTCGAGCAGCAGCGGCGCGCGTTCGGCGGCGAACGCCACCGGCGCGCCGAGCGCCACCGCGACCCCGAGCATCAGCGCGACCAGCCCCTTGCGCATCGCGTAACCTCCTATTTCGCCTGTTCCAGCAGAGCCTTGGCCTCGGCGTCGCCCTGCGCGGCGGCTTTGCCGAGCCAATCCTTCGCCTTGTCGCGGTTGCCCGCGCCGCCCTGCGGCAGGTCGAGAAGAATCTTGCCAAGACGGCGCTGCGCCTCGACGTTGCCCGCCTGCGCCGCCGGTTCGTACCAGTACGCGGCGGTTTCCGCGTCGGGCTTGTCCATCGGGCTCGCGGCCTTGCTCCAGGTGTCGGGGTCGTACATATGGCCGAGCGCCAGCGACGCCTCCGCCGAACCGAGGCGGGAGGCGTACTGGTAGACCAGCATCGCGAAATCGAGCCGGCCCTGCCCGGCCAGTTCCTTCGCCTTCGCCACCGCCGCGTCGGCGGCGGGATCGGTGGCGAGATAGCGAGACAGCGCGTCGCGACTGTCGATCGGACCGTCGGCGGGCGGCCGGACGGCGGGCGTCGCCACCGGGGTTTCGGCAGGCGGCTGCGGCGCTTCCAGCCCCTTGCCGAACGGCGGCAGACCGGCGAAGTACCACCCGCCCGCGAGCAGGATCAGCACCAGCACCGCGCCGAGACCGATCACCCCGGGCGACATCTTCTTCTTCGGTTCGTCGATCAGATGCGCCGGATCCGGCACCAGCGGTTCGTATTCCGCCACCAGCACCGGCTCCGGTTCGGGCTCGGGCAGAGGATCGGGCTCCGGATCCGCCACCGTCAGCGGCTCCTCGTGGCGCACCACCGCCGGGCCGTTCTCCGCCCCCGCGCCCGCCGCCGCCGAGGGCATCAGCCCGCGCACCGCGACGCGCCCCTGATCCTTCGCGCCGTCCGCCTCCACGGTGAACATCACCATGCAGTTGGGCGGCAGGGTGGCGATCGGGTCGACGAGGTCCGGCCCGAGACCGACGGTCGCCTCGCCCGAGGCCTCGCGCCCGGCCTCGCCGACCAGATGCGTGACCGGCTGGGTGGTCCAGCGGCCGCCTTCGCCGAGGAAGGTTTCGGTGCCCTGGTTGCGCTGCACCACGATCGCGAGCCGCCCCGCCGCCGCGGGCGAAAGCCCGACGATGCGGAGAATCCCGTGCCCCGGTCCGCGCGCCGGGTCGGGAACCAGTTCCATGCGTAGCGGCATCTCAGTGCGTCTCCTTCTCGGTCGCGCCCGCGATCGTCTTGAGGATCGCGCCGAGGCGCAGGTTCTGTTCGGGGCCGATCTCCACCCCCTCGTCGCGTCCGGCGTTGCCGATCGCGACGGCGGTGAAGGCGTCGAGCCAGTCGAGGATACGGATCGCCGGGTAGTTGAGCGGCCGCTCGGCGAGCTTCGGCATGCCGGTCACGGGCGGCGGCGGGGCGAACACCTTGCGGCCGGAGATCGCGGTGGATTTCGGCCGCTTCTCCTCCGGCTGGTCGAGAAAGCCGAGGGTGTCGACATATTCCGCGATCACCGACAACGCCACCAGCGCCTGTTGATCGGCGAGCCGGGCGCGGGTGGTGCCCGCGCGCTCCTCGGCGTCCGAGAGAAGGGCGATCAGGTCGCGCTCGACGTTCGCGCCCTTCGCGCCGGTGACGATCTCCGACACCACGATATGGAGGATGTCCTTCGGCAGATCGAAGAAGCGGTGGACGTCGAGCGAATCCGGCAGGCCGCGCAACTGCCGCTGCCAGTCGGAAAGCAGCAGCCGCGCGAACGGCGCGGCGCCGCGTTCGGTGGGCAGGTCGAAGCCCGCCGCGGGCGCGTCGAGATCGAGGCTGATGAAGCCGTTGCTCACCACCGGCGTTTCCGCCGCCGTTTCCACCGCCTCGGCCTCGGCGCGCAGGTAGAGGGCGCGGACGTGCTCGGTGCTCGGCTGCATCATCGCCAGCAGTTCGCCGAGAAGATGCGCGCGCGGCTTCAGCGCGGCGACGACGCGCGCCGCCGCCTCGGTCTTGCGCCGCACCTCGTCCTCGCCGCCGCTGCGATAGTAGCGGCCGACTTCCTGCTCGACGATGCTCTTCACCATCGCGTCGATGCGCTCGGCGATGCGCTCGCGCTTGACCTCGGGCCGCGCTACCCGTTCGAGATAGGCGACCAGCGCGCCCATGCCGCCGTCGTCGAGCGCCATCATCGCGTCCCACTTCGCCTCGGCGTCGGCGACGTGCCGCCGCACCAGCGGCTCGGCGAGGAAGGTGCGGCGCAGCAGCGCGAGACGCCCCTCCTGGTTCGGCTCGACGCCGGTCTCGAAGCGGCCGTCGGTGCGGATCACCCCCGCCGCCATGCCCGGCTTGCGCACCAGGAACAGGTTGTCGAACGGCCGCTGCGGCGCCCACTTGCCGACCCACTCGAACGGCTCGAACTTCTCCAGCAGCGCGAGCTTGATCATCCCCGGCCAGCCGGTGCGGATCAGGTCCTCGGTTTCGTCGGGCCGGGGCGCGAGGCGCATGTCGAACATCGTGATCGCCCACACCAGCCCGGCCAGGCGGCGGGCGCGCTCCTCCGGCGTCTCGCCCTGGGTCGCGGCGATCCAGGCGTCGAGCGCCGGGCCGAGATCGTTGACGTCCGACTGCTTGTGCGACGGCGTGCACATCACCAGGACGTTCATCTCCTGGTCTTCGGTGTAGCGCTCGAACAGGTAGGCGACCTTGCCGCGCAGGATCAACTCCGCCACCGGGTCGCGCTGTTCCAGGCGCTCGGCCGCCTCCTTGAGATTGGCGACCTTGAGCCGCCCGCGATAGCCGGGAAAGTCGAGAAGATCGACGGTTTCGAGGAGGCTCGCCTCCGGCGGCTCGGCGAGCCCGAACGCCATCTCGCGCGACAGCGCCGCCAGCAGCGAACGCGGCACCGCCACCGACGATGCGACCTCGCCGCCGATCACCGGAACCACCGCGACGGTGTCGGCGTCGTCGCGCCCGAGGCGGGCGAGCATGTCGACGTTCATGATGCTGTCGGCCTGGGTGAAGCCGCCCTGGCCGTCGGGCTTCACCAGCGCGCCGAGTTCCGCGAACGCCTGCGGCGCGTGCCCGAGCCGGGCGAGCCCCTGGCGCAGCCGCAGGTAGGCGGCCACCAGCTCCGGCACCTCGCCCCACAGCGGCGCGAACAGCTGCGCGCGGTCCTCGGGGGCGAGCAGCGGCGCGAGGCGGATCGCCGCGGGCCAGAACTCCGCCTCGAACGGCTTCACCGAATTGGCGAACCGCTTGCGGAAGTAGTCCATCACGTCGACCACGTCGTCGGCGCTCATGCCGCCGGTGGGGCGCGCCTGGGCGCGCTTCTTCAGCGGCGCGAGGTGGGCGGAGAGACGGTCGTGATCAACCGCGTAGGCGACCTTCTGCGGGTCGAAATCGAGGAAGTAGGTGTTGCCGATGATCTTGACGAGGTCGGCCTCGGACAGCAGCGACAGCGCCACCGGAAACCCCGCCGGACCCTGCCCCGGCTGGCGGGTGAAGCGGGTGACGATGCCGGTCGCCTCCTTGCCCGAGCCGGGCGGATTGACGTGGCTGATGAAGTTGAGGCGGTGGCCGTCCATGATCGTTTCGACCGCGCCGTTTTCCGCCCGCGCCAGCGCCGAGATCAGATACGACTTGCCCGCCTGCGAAAGTCCGAAGAACCCCACCGCCATCGGCCGCGCCGCCGCCGCGCCGAGGCGGCGGGCGAGGTTGCGGTGGCGGCGCAGGCCCTGAATGAATCCGTCGGCGTCCTTGTCGAGGGTGGGGCTGTCGCGCCGCACCGTCTCGATCCAGTCGATCGCCTCGCCCGCGCCCGTCACCACGCCGTCGCAACGGCCGATGAGATTGTCCGAGGTCGCCATGTTCCCCTCTCCTCGCTCAGCGGATCACGCTGCCGGTGTCGAGCCAGTGGCTGTAGACCCCGGCGCCGTGGACCGGCAGGGTATAGAGCCCGATGGTGAGCGCGTTGCGGTTGACCGGGCCGCCGCCCGCCAGCGACACCTCGGACAGCACCGGCCGGTCGACCTTGCCGCGACGCTTGCGCGCGAGCTTGACCTGAAGCACCCCGCCCGCCCCGGCGTCACCGTAGAGCGCGCGGCGCGCGGCGTTCTCGTCGCCGCCCGCGAACTCGATGATGTAGAGCGGGCTCGCGCCCCAGCGCGCCGCGTCGAGCTGGCGGAAGCCGAGGATCATCCGGCCGCGCACCTCGAAGCCGACGTCCTGCGGGAAGTCCCAGTCCGGATCGTCGAAGTCGACGTCGCGGTAATAGACGTCGGCGTCCTTGATCGTCATGTTCTGGTCCATCAAGCCGATGTTACGGACCGTGGAATACATGCGGAAGACGTTGGCGCGGAAGAAGAAGTTCGGAATCCGCCCCTGCCCCAGCACGCACAGCATCGCCCCCACCGCGGCGGTGGTCTTGGGGTCCTCGATGCGCCCGCCCTTGTGGAACGGATACCAGTTGCCGGTGCGGTAGTGGTGCAGCGGCACCACCCGGTCCGGCGGCAGCGCGAGCAGGCCGCGGAACAGCGCCTGAACCCCCGGCAGGCAGGAGGGGCGGCCGGAGAGCAGCAGCACGTCGCAATCGTAGAGGTAGACGACCTCGCACAGCGCGCGGATGGTCTTGCCGATCTCCATCTTGTCGGTGACGAACAGGCGGTGCAGCAGCGCCATGTCGAACGGCAGGCGTACCTGCATCAGGTCGAAATCCGGCACGCCGGGCGCGGCGCGGCGCACCCCCTTGGTGAAGTAGCCCAGCACCTCCGGCGAGGGCGCATCGCGCCCGGCGAGCGCCTCGGCGAAGGTCAGGATCGCGGTTTCGCCGCCGGTGAGCGGATCGAAGCGCTCGTAGGCCTTGAGGAGCGCAAGGCCGAGAGGGTGCAGCACCTGGAGCGTGAGCTGCTGGCGCAGCACCATGTCCTGGACGATCCCGGCCTCCGACCCGATCAGGGTCGAGAGCAGCGGATCGGGCTCGGCCACCCCCGCCGCGACCAGCGCCTCGCGGATGCAGGGCACCACCATCTTCTGGATCACGTCGAGCAGGATGTCGTCGCCCGCGACCTTGAAGCCGTCGCGGAAGGTCTGTTCCGGCACGATCGAAACGTTGCCGCCCCGGCCTTCGTCGAGGCGGTAGTCGCAGACCACGAGATCGGTGGTGCCGCCGCCGATGTCGATCGAGGCGATCCGCAGCGAGCGCCCCGGGTCGCCCGGCCGCTTGCGGCGGAAGACGCGGAAGAACTCCTCCGGCCGCCCGCCGAAGTGGTTGACGGTCTCGGAGAACAGGTAGACGACCTGGGCGCAGGTCGCCTCGTCCCAGCGCGCGTGGTAGGAGGGCAGCGGCGGCCACGCCAGCTCGGCCGAGGTTTCGATGTCGGGATCGACCGGATGCCAGCCGAACGCCTTCCACACCAGGCCGATCGCCTGGCGCATCCGCTCCTCGAAGATCTGCCGTTCCGGCAGCGGCATCGACGGCGGCACGGTGAGGATCACCGAGCGCAACTGCCGCGGCAGGTTGGCGTGGGAAAGCTTCATCCGCTGGCTCGGGCTGTTCATCTGGCTGAGCGCCTGCACCAGGATTTCCGCGAGCATGAAGGTCATCAGCGACGAGCGCTGATAGTGCGGCATGAACACCTGGATCTGCCGTTCCGGCGGCAGGCTGAACAGCGCCTCGCCGGTTTCGTCGATGAGGTCGCCGAACGGCGAGGCGGTGGCGAGCGGCTCGGTTTCCGACTTGTTGAAACTGTCGTTGAAGCGCCAGCCGGGTTCGAAGCGCTTCTCGTCCCACAGATACCGCTTCGGGCTGGACAGGCCGGTCGCGCCCTCGGTGCCGCGGCGGCGCGCGGCGAGGCGCGCGGCCTCGGCGCCGACGCGCGCGATGGTCGGCCAGCGGAACGCATCGTTGCGGCCCGACAGCACCGAGAAGTCGACCTTGCCGAACACCGCCTCGGCGAACTCGACGCGGCTCTCGAACGGCTCGGCGTAGACCCGGTGCGGGTGGCTGAGGTCGCGCAGTTCGAGTTCGTAGCGGGTGGAAAGGCCGTTGCCCTCCTGCGGATGGTCCTCGACGAGAATGCCGCAGGTGCGCGAATTGCCGACGTCCAGCACCATGTCGACCGGGATCGGCTTGTGCACGTCGTCCTTGCGGGCGGAGAGGAGCTTCACCCGCGGCGGCCGCACCTTCGCGCCGAGGAACCACAGAACGTTGAGATAATGGGCGAAATGGCGGCGGAGTTCGATCTCCTCGACGATCTCCTCGCGCGTGGCGCGGCGGCGCTCCATCGCCTCGGCATAGAGCTCCTTCAGCCAGCCCTCGACCCACGGCTGGTCGAGAAACCAGCCGAGGTCCTCGCCCTTCCACGACAGCGCGAACTTCGCCCCGCCGTCGACGTCGGCGAGGGTGGGCGAAAGGTAAGCCGCGCCCGCGACGCCGTCGTCGCTCACCGCCGTATCGAAGGCGAGCACCACGCGATGGCTGTTGCCGCCCTCGGCGTCCTCGCCTTCCGCCAGCGGCACCACCCGCGCCCGCGCCCAGTTGCGCGGCCCCTGCACGAAGGCGTTGGCCTGAAGCCGGAGGAACGGCACCGGCAGCCAGACGTCGGCGAACAACTCGAGGCTCTCCGCCAGCGGGGTTTCGAGATCGGCGACCGGGGCGGCGACGGCGTGGGTGTTGGGGTGGAGGTAGCGGTCGGTCTCGGCGTCGTAGTCGAGCCGCACCAGACCGGCGGAACCGTCGGAGCGGCGGGCGAACTGCCCGGGCTCCTCGCGGCGCGGGTCGAGCCCGAGGCCGAAGTCCATGAACTGGACCCCCGACCGCATGATCAGCGTCGCTTCGTCTTCGAACCGGATCAGTTTCGCCAGCATGGTTCCGCCCCAATCGCTCCCGCCGTGATTCGGCAAGGACTTAGCGCAAAGTTTCCTATCGTCGCCATCCTACCGGCCCATGTCCACCGAATACTCCGGCCCCTGGGCGGGTTTGGCGGTGCAGCGGGCGCGGCCATCCGCCCCCGGCGCGCAGGTCACGTCGGTACGGGCGTAGGCGGAGCCGTCGTTGCAGCGCACCGCGTCCTCGCCGGTGATCACCAGCTTGCCGCCCTGCATCCGCGCCGCGCTCCCGCCCTTGCATACGGTGCCGTCGGGGCGGGTGATGGTGACCGTGCCCTTGCCGTTCTCGAAACCGTACTGCACCACCACCGGCAGGCCGGTACGTTCGTCCATCACCCCGCCGCGCGAGGTCCAGGTACCGTTGAGGAAGTCGGTGCTGCCCGACGTCTGCGCCTCCGGCGGGATCGTCAGCGGGGTTTCCGGCTTAGGCGACGCCCCCGGCTGCGGCGGCGGAACCTCCTGCGGCGACTGCGCGTCCGGCTGCGGCGGAGGCGGCTGGGCGGCGTCGGGCGACGCGGCATCCGGCTGCGGCGGCCGATCGGCCTGGGCTTCGGGCTCAGGCGGAACGGGTTGAGCGGCGTCGGGTGGCGTCGTCACGCCGGGCGCGGGCGCGCCCTCGGGCGTGGTCGCGGCTCCCGGAGCGACTCCGGTCGCGCCCGGCACCGTCACCCCCGGCACCACCACGCCGGGGACCTCGACTCCCGGCACCGCCACCGTGCCGCCGGGACGATCGGGCTCGACCGGCACCACCACCTCGGACGGGCGCAGCGCGGGCGGCAGCACCTCGGGCGCGCAGCCGCGCAGCAGCCACAACAGCAGGCCGAGCGCCAGCAGGAGCAGCAGCAGCCACAGCAGCCAGCGCCACCACGGCCGCGACGCGGGAACCGGGTCGAGCACCGGCGGCGCCACCCGGGGCGGACCGGCGGGCGCGGCGGCGACCGCCGCCGGCATCAGGTCGCGGATCGGATCGGCTTCCGGCAGGCCGGGCGCGGTGAAGCCCCAGAAGGTCACCACCGGCTTGCCGTCGACGCTGTAGATGTGGTTCTCGTCGGGGATGCGCAGCACGTGCGGCAGCAGGCGCGCGTACACCTCGAAATCGTCGGCGGTGGCGGCGGGCCGCGCGTCGAGCTGGCGGCCGAGGGTTTCGGCATGGGCCGCCAGCTTCTCGCGCGCGCCCTGAAGCGCGATCCGCATCGCTTCGCGTTCCTCCGGCGCGGCCGCCGACCACGGCACCACCAGTCCGCCCTCGGGAGCGTACCAGTCGACGCTCTCGCCGGATTCGCCGATCTGCGGAATCGCCAGCATCGCCGCCACCTCCGCCCCCATCTGGCGGCGCAGGGTGGCGCGGATCTGCGGCGCGGAGGCGAACACCGGGCGGCCGACGCTGCCCAGGGCGTTGAAATCGCGCAGACGGGCGGAACGCAGAAGCGGCCCGGACTCGGATGCCATGTCTCGGTCTCCCCAACCCTTCGTGTCTCTTACTTGCAGCCGGGCGGCAACGGCTTCTGCTCGGTGGCGTCCATCAACAGGTCGCGCCACGACTGCCCCTGGCGCGGCGTCAGGAACCGGCCCCCGGTGGCCTCGGCCATGCATTTGCCGTTGCCCGAGCCGTCCACGCCGATGACGTTGATCTTGAGGTTCGGCTTCTTGCGTTTCAAGGCCCTGGCGACCGCGCAGGGATCCCCGCCGCAACTGTCCGATCCGTCGGTCACGACCACGATCACCCCGGGAACCGACACGCCGTCGAGCATGTTGCCCGAGCGTTCGAGCCCGCGCGCGAGCGGCGTGCCCTCGCGCGGCTGAATGCCGTCGACCTGCCCGAGCAACGCGCCGCGCTGCGCCGGAGAGAAGAACTTGAAATTGTCGGTACCTTCGCAGCGGCCGAACACCAGAAGACCGATGTCGACGTCGCCCGGCATCTGCTGCACCACGCCCTTGACCGCGTCCTTCGCCGCCTGGAGCCGCGATCCCGCACCGCCGGAATAGCCCTGCAGCTGCGCGAACGCCCCCCGGTCGCCGCGCATCGCGCGCTGAATCAACGAGCGCACCTGATCGTCGGACATCGAGCTCGGCAGCCGCATCGATCCCGAGCCATCGAGCATCAGCATCACCTCGGGCCGGTCCCATTCCGCACGCGGCAGCGGGCAAGCGGCCTGTTTCTGCGGCGGCGGTTCGGCGGGCTTGGCGACCGGCGGCTCCGGCTTGGCGGCGGGCGGCGTGGGCTTCGGCTCCACCGGCTTCGGCTTCGGCGCGGGCTTCGGCTCCGGCTTCGGCGGCTCGACCTTGGGCGGTTCCACCGGCTTCGGCGCCTCGACCTTGGGCGGCTCCACCGCCTTGGGCGGCTCGACCGGCTTCGGTGCGTCCGGCGGCTTGCAATCTTCGAGGCGGCGCTTCAGCTCCGCCTCGGCGGCGGCGATGCGCGCCTTGAGGTCGGAAAGGTCTTCCGCCGGCGGCGGCTCGGGCGCCTTCGGCTCCTCGGCGGCGGGCGGCGGCGGCGGTTCGGGCTCGCAGCGGCGCAACACCAGCAGAACGGCCGCGATCAGCGCCAACAGCAACAGCAGGCCGAGCAACCACCGCCACCAGCGCCGCCCGCCACCCGCCGCCGCCGCGACCGGCGCGACCGGCGGCGGAACCGGCGGAACCGCGCCGACTCCGGCGTTGCCCCAGCCCACGATCACCGGCTGGCCGTTGATCACGTAGACCTGCTCGACGCCCGGGTCGACGGCGGCGCGGCGAATCAGGTCGGCGAGACCGGCGTTTTCGGCGCGGCCGCCGAGCGCGCGCACCGCGGCGAGGCGCTCGGCCAGCGCGGCCTTCGCCTGCGCCTGCGCCTCGGGCGGCAAGGCGGCGAGCGACTGCGGCTGGCCGTGGAGTTCGGTGGTCCAATCGGTCCACGCGCCATCCGCCGAGGGCACCGGACGCGCGAACAGTTGCGCGGTGGTCTCGGGCAACGCCGCGCGCAGGGCCGCGGCGATCGCGCCGTGATGCGCGTAAAGCGAGTCCCCCGCCCCGGTGAGGGCGGCGTAACGGGAAGATTCGGTGCGACAGACGCGAAAGACGGTGGGCATCGCGGAACAGGCCCGGCCAGTGGTGCCCGGAACCCCGGGGCGGACTCACGAAGTAGCAGATTCGGGCCGAAAATTCCAGGCGATCGCGGATCTTGAAAGCGCCGTGGCGATCCGCATCTCTGCCCCACGCGGACCCTGGGAATTCACCCCGAGCGCGGACCCGCCGCGCCGCCCGAGGAGCATTCGTCAAGGGAGACCCAACGTGAACGCAACGCTACGACTCTGCGCGATCGTCGCGCTGTCCTGCGGCTTCGCCGCGTCCGCACCGGCGGGCGAGGTGGTTGCGGGGAAGATTCATTCGGCGGTCCTCGACCGCGACTACCCCTACACCGTCTACCTGCCCGATGGCTACGAGACTTCGAAGCTCAGGTATCCGGTGCTGTATCTACTGCACGGCGCCAACGGCAACGAGAACGAATGGGCGGTGAAAGGCCACGCCCAGCAAACTCTCGATGGCCTGATCGCTACGGGCGCAATTCCGCCGATGGTGGTGGTGATGCCGGGGCACTACCAAGGATGGTGGGCCGACGGCAACGCCGGCAAGGGCGAATCCGCCCTCCTCACTGAGGTGATGCCCCACGTCGAAAGCCATTACAAGGTGATCGCCGAGCGCCGCGGCCGCCTGATCGCCGGGCTTTCGGCCGGCGGCTACGGCGCCGTCAACATCGTCTTCGCGCACCCCGACCGCTTCGCCGCCGCGGCCGCGCTCTCGCCCGCGATCTATCACGAACTGCCGCCGGGCACGTCTTCGGCCACCACCAACCCGCCGTTCCAGAAGGACGGCAAATTCGATCCGGAAACCTGGAAGCGCCTCAACTGGCCGAACCGGTTCGAAGGATACAAGGCGGCGAAGACGCCGGTACCGATCTACCTCAACTCCGGCGACCACGACCGCTTCGACATCGCCTACGAAGCCGCCTACCTCTACAGCAAGCTGAGGGAGATCCAGCCGAAGGATACCGAGTTCCGGGTCGTCGACGGCGACCACGAATGGAAGGTCTGGGCGGAGACCCTGCCCGAAGCGCTGGTCTTCATGGCCGCCCGCGTCTCCCGCCCGGTCGGCGCGCCGTAACCGCCCCTCGCCCCCGGGCTGCGGCCCGGGGGTCCTCCGCCGCCTTCAGCCGAAGTAGGCGGCGAGGTTGCGGCGGATGCGCTCCTTGACCGTCTCGCCCGGCTTCGGGGCGGAAAAGCTCCGGCCGGTGACCTTCTCGTAAAGATCGATGTAGCGGCGCGAGAAGTCGACCAGGGTGTCGTCGGGGATTTCCGGAATCGGTTCGTTGTAGGGATCGCAGCGCCCGGCGATCCACAGGCGCAGGAATTCCTTGTCGAGGCTCTCGGGCTCCTGCCCCGCGGCGTGGCGGGCGGCGTAGCTGTCGGCGCGCCAGTAGCGGCTGGAATCCGGGGTGAGGATCTCGTCGGCCAGGGTGATGCGGCCATCGGCGTCGGTGCCGAACTCGAACTTGGTGTCGACCAGGATCAGGCCGTTCCGCGCGGCGATCTCGCGGCCGCGGGCGAACAGCCTGAGCGCGACGTCGGCCACCTCGTCCCACTGCGCCTGGGTCAGCAGGCCGCGGGCGACGATTTCCGCCGGGGTGATCGGGTGATCGTGGGCGCCCGCGTCCCCCTTGGTGGTGGGGGTGAGGATGGTCTGCGCGAGCTTGTCGTTCTTCGCCATGCCGTCGGGGAAGTCGATGCCGTAGAGCTTGCGCGCGCCCGACTTGTACATCGTCCAGATCGCGGTGTCGGTGGAACCGGTGAGATAGTCGCGCACCACCACCTCGACCGGCAGCATGTCGAGCCTGCGGCCGACCACCACGTTCGGGTCCGGATATTCGAGCACGTGGTTGGGACAGATGTCGGCGGTCTGCTCGAACCAGAAGCGCGCGGTCTGGGTCAGCACCTGCCCCTTGAACGGCACCGCCGCCAGCACCTGATCGAAGGCGCTCTGCCGATCGGTGGACACGAGAATGCGGCGGCCGTCCGGCAGGTCGTAGTTCTCGCGCACCTTGCCGCGATAATAGTTCGGCAGCTCGGGGAAGTGCGCTTCGGTCAACACCGCCGGAATCGCGGCGCGCAGAATATCCTCGGAAATCATTCGCCATCTCCCCGGGTGGTCTGAGTTTCGCGAGTTATCGCACCAACCCGGGGGGACGGCAAGTGCCGCGGTCACGCCCGCGCGAGCGCGGCGAAGCGGGCGCGGAGTTCCTGCGTGCCGTCGGCCGCCAGTCCCTCCTCCAGCGCCGCCGCGAGATCGGCCACGGCGACGCCGCGCAGCATCGCCTTCACCGCCGGAGCGCGATTGGGGCGCACGCTCAGGCCATGCACCCCCGCCCCCACCAGCGCGGCGGCGGCGGCGGGATCGGAGGCGGCGTCGCCGCACACCGCGACGTGACGCCCGCCCGCGGCCGCGCAGATCCCCCGAACCGCCTGCAGCACCGCCGGATGCATCGGGTCCTGAAGATCGGCGAGAGCGGCGTTGCCGCGTTCGGCGGCCATCACGTACTGGGTGAGGTCGTTGGTGCCGATGCTGAAGAAATCCGCCACCGGCACGAAGCGCTCCAGCATCAGCGCCGCCGCCGGAACCTCGACCATCATCCCGATCTTCACCGGCCAGCGATGCGCGACGCCCTTCGCGGCAAGCGCGTCGTGGGCGGCCCCGACCGCTTCGCGGGCGCGGCGCATCTCGTCCGGATCGGCGATCATCGGGAACATGATCCAGAGGTCGGCATCGCGCCCGGCGCGCAGGATCGCGCGCAACGAAGCGGCGAAGAACTCCGGATTGCGGAACGACAGCCGCACGCCGCGCACGCCGAGGAACGGATTGGCCTCCGCCGCCTGTTCGAGGAACGCGAGCGGTTTGTCGGCGCCGACGTCGAGGGTGCGCACCACCACCGGCCCCCGCGGTGCGGCGGCAATCACCTGGTGCAGCAGGTCCGCCTGGTCGTCCTCGCTCGGGGTGGTCTTGAACGGCAGGTAGACGAACTCGGTGCGCAGCAGGCCGACGCCTTCCGCGCCGTTAGACGCGGCGGACGCGGCGTCGGCGGCGCTGCCGACGTTGGCGAACACCTCGATGCGACGGCCGTCGCGGGTTTCCGCGGGCATGTCCTTGGCGGTGGCGAAGGCGGCGGCACGCTCGGCGGCGGCGGCATGGCGCGCGGCGAACGCGGCGGCGACCTCGGGCGAGGGATCCGGCACCAGTTCGCCGGTGCCGCCGTCGAGCGCCACGGTGCGGCCCGCGAGACCCGCGTCCGCGCCGCCGATCACCATCGGAATCCCGAGCGTGCGGGCGATGATCGCGGCGTGTGCGGTGGGGCTGCCGACGCGTGCGAGAATCCCCAGCACGTGCGCGGGATCGCAGGCCGAGGCTTCGCTCGGCAGCAGTTCGTCGACCAGCAGGATCGCGGGCGGTTCGGGCGCGATGCGTTCCGTCCCGGCCGCGCCCGCCATCGCCCGAACCACCCGGGCGGCGATATCGCGGACGTCCGCCGCGCGCGCCTGAAGATACGGATCCTCCATCGCCGCATAGGCCTCGGCGAGCTTGCCGACTTCCTCGCGCCACGCGGCGGCGGCGGACTCGCCCGCGGCGATGCGCGCGGTCACCGGGCCGAGCAGTTCCGGGTCTTCGAGCACCAGCGCCTGCGCGGCGAAAATGCCGGTCGCATCGCCCCGCGCGGCATCCTTGAGTTCGGCGGCGACCGCCGCCACGCCACGGTCGAGCTTCGCCCGTTCCTCGGTGGGGCTGCCCTGGGGGCCGGTCTCCGCCACCGCAGGGCGGGCGTCGTCGAGGCGCAGCACCGGGCCGACGGCGACGCCGTCCGACGCGCCGACCGGTTTGCCGGACGGCGCGGGCGCGGGCGGCGGGGGCTCCGCCGCCGCGACGTCCTCGCCGAAGTGGCCGGCGGCGAGAGCTTCGAGGGCCGCGCGGGCGGCCTCGGCATCCGCACCGCGGATCTCGATGCGCACCCGGTCGCCCTTGCGCGCCTGCACCAGCGCGACGCTGGTGAGGCTCTTCGCCGACGCCGGACCCCGGCCGTTGCCGAGGTTGGCGATCGTCACCACGGCGGCGAAACCGCTCGCGGCGCGCACCAGATTGGCGGCGGGCCGCGCGTGCAAACCGTGGGGATTGCGAATCTCGGTCTCGAAGGCGAGCGCCGCACCCTCACCCGCCTCGGCGGTGGGGGCAGCGGCGGCGGGCGGGGCGTCCCCCACCTGATCCTGCTTCGGCGTCAGCGCCGCCATCGCCTCGCGCACCACCGATTCGAGATCGCCGCCCGCGTTCGCCTGCACCGACGCCGCCACCGCCGCCTCGACGAACGGCGCGGAGCAGATGCGGATGGAATCGTGAGGGATTTCCTCGAAATCGAGCAGGTCGAGCGCGGTCTGGGCGGAGAGCACCGCCGAGCCCAGGTCCATCAGCACCACCGCGCCGTCTCCAGCACAGAACGGCTTCAGCACCTCGGCGACGTGCACCGCGTCGGTGCCGATCTCGGCGAAATCGTCACCGACGCCGGCCGCGACCACCACCGGGAAGTCGGGACCGGTCATCTGCAACACCAGTTCGCGGACGCCGAGAGCGAGGGCCTTGCTGTGCGAGACCAGGACGACGCCGATCATCGGCCTCAGCCCTTGCAGGTGTCGGCGAGGGTTTCGAGCAGCAACGCGACCGAATTCGCGCCCGGGTCCTGATGCCCGATGCTGCGTTCGCCGAGGTAGCTGGCGCGGCCCTTCTTCGCCAGCAGCGGCGCGGTGGCGGTGGCCGCCTCGCGCGCCGCCTTGGCCGCGGCGGCGGTGGCGGCGGCAAGATCGCCGGTCATCGCGTCGAGCGCGGGGGTGAGGGCGTCGACCATGGTCTTGTCGCCGAGCTGCGCCTTGCCGCGCTTGACGATGTCGCCCAGGCCCGCCTTCAGCATCTCCGCGAGCGTCGCCGCGTCCCACGCCGACTGGCCCGCGCCGCGCTTGCCGATTTCGAGGAAGAAGCCGCCGTAGAGCGGACCGGAGGCGCCGCCGACGGTGGACAGCAGGGTCATGCCGACGGTCTTGAACAGCGCGCCCAGATCGGCGGGGGCGGCGGCGTCGAGCTTCTTTTCCACGGCGAGGAAGCCGCGCTTCATGTTCGCGCCGTGGTCGCCGTCGCCGATCGCGGCATCGAGGTCGCTGAGGTGCGCGGCCTCCTTGTCCAGCGCGGCGGCCGATGCCTTGATCCACGACGTCGCCTCGGTCACGGTAAAGTCGCTCATCTGATGTCTGCCTTCGATTGTCTGGGAACCGACCCATGCGCGCGCTCGCGCATGGGTCCTTAAGAAGGATATGGGGATCAGGCGCCCCAGCGCAGCGCCGGAGTGTTCACCGGCGCGTCCCACAGCCCGAGAATCTGGCTGTCGGCGCGCAGCGCGGTGACCGAGCAGCCCGCCATCTCGAGACTGGTGATGTAGCTGCCGACCAGGCAGCGCGCCACCTTGAGGCCGTGCTTCTCGGCGATCTCCGCCGCCTTGCGATAGACGATGTAGAGCTCGATCAGCGGCGTGCCGCCCATGCCGTTGACGAAGAGGATGATCTCCTCGCCCGACTTGAACGGAATGTCGGTGAGCACCGGTTCCATCAGCATCGCCGCGACTTCGTCGGCGGGGGCGACCGGCATGCGGTGGCGGCCCGGCTCGCCGTGGATGCCGATACCGACTTCCATCTCGTTCTCGGCGAGTTCGAACGACGGCTTGCCCGCGTGCGGCACGGTGCAGGCGGTGAGCGCCATACCCATGCTGCGACCGGACGCGCGAATTTTGTCGCCGAGCGCCTTCAGATCGGCGAGCGCCATGCCTTTTTCGGCAGCCGCGCCGAGGATCTTCTCCATCAGAACGGTGAGACCTACACCGCGCCGCCCGGCGGTGTAGAGACTGTCCTTCACCGCCACGTCGTCGTCGGTGAGCACGCTCTCGACGGCGATGCCCTCCTCCTTCAGCATGTCGGCGGCGAGGTCGAAGTTCATCACGTCGCCGGTGTAGTTCTTGACGATCTGGAGCACCCCCGCGCCGGAATGGGCGGCCTTGCCCGCCTCGAACATCTGGTCGGGAGTCGGGCTGGTGAAGACGTGGCCGGGGCAGGCGGCGTCGAGCATGCCCATCCCGACGAAGCCGCCGTGCATCGGCTCGTGGCCGGAGCCGCCGCCCGAGACCAGCGCGACCTTACCCTTCACCGGCGCGTCCTTGCGGACGATGTAGAACGGATCGAAGCTGACCCGCACGTGGTTGGGATGCGCGAGCGCGATGCCCTCGAGCGCCTCGCGGACCACGTCCTCGGGAGAATTGATGAGCTTTTTCATGAAAACCGTCTCCTGTCAGATGGATGGCGCGCGGGCCCCAAGCTGCGAAGGGCCCGCGCAAACGGCGGGGCGCCCGTCTCCGGGCGCCCCTCGACGCATGCCTCAGAGGATCCCGAGGTTCGCCACGATCAGACCGCCGATCGCACCGCCGACGAACGGACCGATCACCGGAACCCAGGAATACCCCCAGTCCGAACCGCCCTTGCCGGGAATCGGCAGGATCGCATGGGCGATGCGCGGCCCGAGGTCACGGGCAGGGTTGATCGCATAGCCGGTCGGACCGCCGAGTGCGAGGCCGATGCCCCAGACCAGAATGCCCCAGAGGAACGGACCGAAGCCGGCCGGCAGGCCACCCGCGGCGACGCCCTTGGAACCGATCGCCATGCCCGCGACCACCAGAAGGATGGTGCCGAGGCCCTCGGTGACGGCGTTGGAGGGCAGATTGCGGATCGCCGGACCGGTGCAGAAGATGCCGAGCTTGAAGCCGGGATCCTCGGTCTCGGCCCAGTGCGGCAGGTAGGTGACGTACACCAGGATCGCGCCGAGGAAGGCGCCGACCATCTGCATGGCGATGAACGGCACGACGTTCGACCAGTCGCCGGTGGCGACCGCGAGCGCGAGAGTCACCGCCGGGTTGATGTGGGCGACGCCGCCGACGGCGAGCGAGGTGAGGATGCCGAAGACGACGGCGAATCCCCACCCGGTGGTGATCACGATCCACCCGGAATTCTGGCCCTTGGATTTGTTCAACAGCACGTTCGCGACGACGCTGTCGCCCAGATAGACAAGGACGAGAGTCCCGAGCAACTCACCGAATACTGGACCAGTCATGGCAGGTCTCCTTGAATTTTCTCAGCCATTTTCGCGTGTTGTCCAAACCCGATTTCATTCCATCCAGTCGAAGGTGCGTTCCACCGCCTTCTTCCAGAAGTGATAGAGACGGTCGCGCTCGGCATCCGGCATGATCGGCGTCCACCGCTGATCTTCCGACCAGTTCGCCACCAGTTCCTTGGTGTCCTTGAAATAGCCGACCGCGAGCGCCGCGGCGTAGGCCGCGCCGAGGGCGGTGGTTTCGAGCACCTGCGGGCGGACCACCGGCTTCTTGAGGATATCCGCCTGGAACTGCATCAGGAGCTGGTTCACCACCATGCCGCCGTCGGCGCGCAGGTTGGCGAGCTCGATGCCGGAGTCCTTCTCCATCGCATCCACCACTTCGCGCACCTGGAACGCCGTCGCCTCGAGGGCGGCGCGGGCGAGATGCCCCTTGTTGGCGAAGCGGGTGAGGCCGGAGATGCCGCCGCGCGCGTTGGCCTTCCAATACGGCGCGTAGAGGCCGGAGAACGCCGGAACGAAGTAGACGCCGCCGTTGTCGTTGACGCTGCGGGCGAGCGCATCGACGTCGGAGCTCTTCTCGATGATGCCGAGGTTGTCGCGCAGCCACTGCACCAGGGCGCCGGTGATCGCGATCGCGCCTTCGAGGGCGTATTGCGCGGGCTTGTCGCCCATCTTGTTGGCGACCGTGGTGAGCAGGCCGTACTTCGACTGCACGATCTTCTCGCCGGTGTTCATCAGCAGGAACGAGCCGGTGCCGTAGGTGTTCTTGGCCTCGCCGGGATTGAAGCAGGCCTGGCCGAACAGCGCCGCCTGCTGGTCGCCGAGAATGCCGGCGATCGGCACGCCCTTGATCGCTTCGCACACCGCCTCGCCGTAGACCTCGGAGCTCGCGCGGATCTTCGGCAGCATCTGCTTCGGAATGTTGAAGTCGGCGAGGATGCCGTCATCCCAGTCGAGAGTCTCGAGGTTCATCAGCTGGGTGCGGGAGGCGTTGGTGACGTCGGTGATGTGGATGCCGCCCTTGGTGCCGCCGGTGAGGTGCCAGACGAGGAAGGTGTCGATGTTGCCGAACAGCAGGTTGCCCGCCTCGGCCTGCTCGCGCGCGCCCTTCACGTTCTCGAGCACCCAGCGCAGCTTCAGGCCCGAGAAATAGGTGCTGACCGGCAGGCCGGTCTTGGCGCGGTAGTGGTCCTGTCCGACGTCGGCCTCGAGCTTGGCGACCATGTCGGAGACGCGGGTGTCCTGCCACACCAGGGCGTTATAGACCGCATAGCCGGAGCGCTTGTCCCACACCACGGTGGTCTCGCGCTGGTTGGTGATGCCGATCGCGGCGAGATCGCGCGGACGCAGGCCCTTCGCCTTCATCGCCTCATCGATCACCTCCTCGGTGCGCCGCCAGATCTCCGCCGGGTCGTGCTCGACCCAGCCCGGATTCGGGAAGATCTGCGCATGCTCGTGCTGCGCGACGCTGACCATCCGGCCCGTGCGGTCGAACACGACGAAACGGGTGCTGGTGGTTCCCTGGTCGATTGCACCAATGTAGGTAGCCATGTTGCGCTCCTCGCTTGCTTTGAGTTCGTGAGAGTCCTTGCCCCTGCGCGACGGCCGGACGCCCCGGCCGTTCTTGAACGTGCCCTTCAACCGGAGGGCGTTACGGACGCGTTTTCCGTTCCCACGCCCCCGCCCACCCGTTCGGGCACTTGCTTGCGGCGAACCCCGCCCCCGTCTCGGTCGTCCGAGTGAGCGGCCCTCCGCCGGCGGCGGCGGCGAAAGCACTCTTCGCGGCTTCCGTCCCCCGACGCAAAAAGCCATCTATTGAGAAGGCTGAAAAACCTCCCTCAATAGATGGCTTCTCTGGATCTTGCCATCCGTATCACGCCTCCAACGGTAGTGGATTTACGGCGGGAAAACAAATGAATTCGCGGCATCGCGGGCGGTATCGCCCGCCCTTCCGGGCGGGCCGCGCAAACCCTGCCGCGGCACTCGGAAAAGCCCGGAAAACCGTGCTTACGGCACCCAGAGTTGCGGGTCGCTGGTGGAGATCGCATGACACCCCCGATCGAGAATCTCTACCGCTTCGGCCATCGTCGTGATCAGCCCGCCGCCGCACAGCGGAATCCCCGGCGCGATCGCCGCGGCGACCGGCACGAAGCGCGGCACCGCCATCGCCGGCAACAACTCGAGCGCGTCCACCGTGCTGTTGCGGAGCTGGTTGCAGATGTGATTCATCGCCGCGCTGTCGAGCAGGAAGGTGCGCTGGATGACGTAGAGCCCGAGCGCCTGGGCCTGCCGCAACGATTCGACGTGAGTGGAGATCACGCCGTCGACGCCGAGTCCGGCGAGGTGCCGCAACGCGAATTTATCCCGCGCGAAGCCGCTCATCAGATCGATGTTGACGATCGAGACCTTTCCGGCGTCGTGGATGCGCCGCACCATGTCGCCGATGTTCTCGGGATCGCAGCAGAGGATGTAGATCACGCTCCCGCGCGAGGTGAGCGCGCGGCCGAGGGTTTCGGGATCCCTGAGCGCCGGCACGATCTTGGTGTCGGCGAGCAGGGCTGCGAGCGGCGGGCGCTGGCCGTGAAGCTTCGCCCGCCGCTCCGGCGGCATCGGGATGGTCTGGCCGGTCGGCATGGGTTCTCCTCGCTCGATGGGGTGCGCGGCGGGAAGATCCGCCGGACGCCGGTCCCAGGATAATGTGCGCGCTCGGCCCATAAAACCATCCTTGACGGTTGCAATTGTTTAGAGTCCGGCCGCGACGCGGGTCTTCGCGTCGGCCCGCTCCTCCTCCTGTCTCGCCTTGTCCCACCCGAGTTCCTCGGCCATCAGCGCCACCACCCGATCGACCGCGGCGAGCGCCGCCTCGGTATCGGTGAGGGCGAAGGTGAGGCGTCGGATCAGCACGTCGGCGGCGTGGACCGCCTGCTCCTCCCGCACCGCATGCCGCACCTCGACCTCGAGGAACGGATGGTTCGGCGACAGCCGTTCCATGCCGTGCTCGGTGATCAGCGCGAGAATCTTGCCGACCTGATCGCCGTAGCTGCGCACCAGGCTCTCGGCGACGTCGGCGGGCAGGCCGTGACGGGTCGCCAGCACCTTGTCCATGTCGGCGGCGTAATGGCAACCGCCGACCAGCCGCATGTCGTGGGTGACGCAGGCGCGCGCCGGATTGAGCTTGCCGACCCGGATCGCCCGGTCGACGGTGTGCTCGGCCATCAGCCGGTAGATCGTCCACTTGCCGCCGGCGATGGTGATCAGGCCGGACTTGCTCTCGAAGAGCACATGCTCGCGGGCGAGCTGCGAGGTGTCCTTGGCCTTGGGGTCGAACACCAGCGGGCGGATGCCGCACCACGCCGCCTTGACGTCCTTCTCGGTCACGTCGGTCTTGAAGTAGCGGCGCACGTAGTCGAGCAGGTAGGCGACGTCCGCCTCCGGCGCGACCGGCTTCTCGACGATCTCGGTGGGCTCGTCGGTGGTGCCGACGATGATGTGGCCCTCCCACGGCAGCAGGAACAGCACGCGACCGTCGTCGGTCTTCGGAATCAGGAGGCCGACGTCGAGCGGAATTTTGTCGCGGTCGAGGATGATGTGCACGCCCTCGGCCCCCTTGAGGATCGGCTTCGCCTCCGGGTCGTCCATGCGCAGGATCGCCTCGGCGAACGGCCCGCAGGCGTTGACCACGGTCTTCGCCTTGACCGGGAAGCGTTCGCCGGTGAGGCGGTCCTCGATCACCGCGCCGTCGATCCGCCCGTCGCCGTCCTTGGTGAGGCTTTCCACCGCGCAGTAGTTGACCGCGACGCCGCCGTGCTGCTGCGCGGTGAGGATCAGCGTCATCGCCATGCGGATGTCGTTGAACTGGCCGTCGTAGTAGACCACCGCCCCCTTCAGCCCCTCGGCCCGCAGGGTCGGGAAGTGCTTGAGGGCGGTGCGGGCCGAGATCATCGTGCTCTTGCCGATGTTCATCGTCCCCGACAGGATGTCGTAGAGCTTGAGGCCGATGTAGATGTAGGGCAGCTCCCACCACGAATAGACCGGGGTGACGAGCGCGAGCCGGTGCGCGAGGTGGGGGGCGTTGCGCAGGAATGCGCCACGCTCGTGCAGGCCTTCCTTGACGAGTTGGTACTGCACCTTGTCGAGATGCTTGATCGCGGCTTCGAGATAGCGCACGCCGCCGTGCACCAGCTTGGTGCTGCGGCTCGACGTGCCGCCGGCGAAATCGCCCTTTTCCACCAGCGCGACGGAAAGGCCGCGCGCCGCGGCGTCCGCCGCGATGCCGCAGCCGGTGGCGCCGCCGCCGATCACGAGAATGTCGAACTGGTCCTGGGTTTTGAGTGCTTCGAGCTGAGTCTGCCGCATGGTTCGCTCCCTTTACGCGTCGGTGCGCGCTCCGGGCTCTTGCGGCCCGGGGTTTCGGACGGGATGGGAACGGACGCGCGGATACGCCGCGGACGCGAACGGTGTCGGGACGGATGCAGCCGGGGCGCGAGAGACGAGAGAGACCTGAGACCAAGAAACCGGGAGCGCCATGGCGTTGCCGCCCTCGACGAGACGCGACCGGGCGCCCGGCATGAGCCGGACCGCCGTCGATGTCCCATCGCGGTTCGTGGTGTCTCGTGCGCTCTCTACGAACCGATACGTCAAGAGTACCTCCTTCCCCTCTATTCCGAAAGTCCAATCGGCTCCGACCATCGGCGAAATCGAAAATAAAAGCAGAAATTCCTGGTTTTACCTACCCGATCTCCCGACCCACCTTAGGGCCAACGAATATCCCTAGAGAGAAAAGGTGAAATCATGTCTCGCACGCGTGCCCTGTCCGCCGGTCTTGCTCTTGTCGCGACTGCGTTTTTCGTCGCATCCACGGCGTTCGCCGCCCAGGCGCCGGTCCGCCCCGCCAAGGCCCTTCCGGGGGTCGAGCAGCAGATGAGCTGCGCCGTCCCCACTCCCCGCACCCCCCTGGGCTACTGAACTTCGGCGGATCACGCCCACGGCATCGGCGACGGAATGCGCTCCGCGTCGTAGGCGAGGTCCGAGCCGCCGAAGTCGATGACGAAACGGCCCTCGACCGTGCCCCGGCGCAGTTCCTCGAAGATGGCGTTGACGTCTTCGAGGGCGCGCCGGTGCACCGCCGCCTTGATCCGGCCGTGCGCGGCGAACGCCATCGCCTCGCGCATCACCCGCCGCGACCCCACCACCGAACCGCGGATGGTGACGGCGTTGATCACGGTGTCGTAGATCGGCACCTTGAGCTCGCCGTCGGACAACCCGATCATCACCATGCAACCGCCCGGCCGCACCATCCGGTAGGCCTGTTCGTAAGCCCGCACCGAGGCTGCGGTGACGAGCGCGCCGTGCGCCCCGCCGATCCGCTCCTTCAACGTCTCGCCGGGATCGGCGCTGCGGGCGTTGACCGCGAACGCCGCGCCCAGTTCCTGGGCGAACGCGAGCTTTTCGTCGTCGATGTCGACCGCGCAGACCTGGAAGCCCATCAGCCGCGCGTACTGGATCGCCATGTGGCCGAGGCCGCCGATGCCGGAGATCGCGACCCAGTCGCCCTTGCGCGCCTCGGTGCGCTTGAGCGCGTTGTAGACGGTCACGCCGGCGCAGAGAATCGGCGCGATCTCGACCGGATTCGACCCCTCGGGGATCGGAATCGCGTAATCCGCGTCGGCGAGCGCGTATTCGGCGAAGGTGCCGTCGACGGTGTAGCCGGTGTTGGTCTGGCACTTGCACAGGGTTTCCCACCCCGAGGTGCAATACTCGCACTCGCCGCAGGCCGAATGCAGCCAGGCGATGCCGACGCAATCGCCGACCTTGAGGCGCTCCACCCCTTCGCCGAGTTCCTCCACGAACCCCACGCCTTCATGGCCCGGGATCAGCGGCAGGCGCGGCTTCACCGGCCAGTCGCCGTCGGCGGCGTGGAGATCGGTGTGGCAGACGCCGGACGCGCGCATCCGCACCAGCACCTGCCCGGGGCCGGGCACCGGTACCGGGCGCTCCTCGATCGCGAGCGGCGCGCCGAACCGGCGCACCACCGCGGCTTTCATCGTCCGTTCCATGGCCCTGCCTCAGATGATCCGGAACGCCTCCGCCAGCACGCAGCGGCGCTGACGGGTGAAGGTGCGCGCCGAGGTGAGTCCCTCGCCGGTCGGCCCGGCGATGGTGAACGAGGTATGGCCTTCGCCGCCCAGGCCGATGCCGGCGTAGCACGGCGCGTTCTTGACGAAGATCGTGGTCTGCACCGCGCGGGCGAAGGCGGTGAGGTTGTCGACGTTGGTGGAGTGCATGATCGCGGTGTGGCGGTTGCCCTTCTCCACCTCGACGCCGAAGCGGATGCCCTCCTGCACGTTCTTGACCGTGACCATCGGCAGGATCGGCATCATCTGCTCGATCCACACCAGCGGATGGTCCTTCTCGGCATGGAAGAACGCGAGGCGGTACTCGTCGCCGACGACGATCCCAGCGTCCTTGAGGATCACCTGAACGTCGCGGCCGATATACTTGCCGTTGATGTGGCCGTCCACCACCACCAGATCGGTGACCTTCCTCACCTCCTCGGGCGAGAGGAGGTAGGCCTTGCCGGTCTCCTCCATGAACTTGGCGAGCACGTCGGCGACCTCCTGGACGACGATCACCTCCTTCTCGCAGATGCAGAAGATGTTGTTGTTGACCGACGCGCCGTTGACGATGCACTTCGCCGCGCGGCGGAGGTTGGCGGTCTCGTCGACGAGGCAGGGCGGATTGCCCGCGCCCGCGCCGATCGCCTTCTTGCCGGAGCGCAGCACCACGTCCACCACACCCTTGCCGCCGGTCGCCACCAGCATGTTGATCTTCGGATGCGAAACCAAGGCGTTGGCGCTTTCGAGGGTCGGCTCGGCGACCATGCCGACGAGGCCGGGCGGCCCGCCCGCGTCGACGATCGCCTTGTGCAGCAGCAGCAGCATCTGACGGCTGGTTTCCTTGGCGCTCGGATGGCAGTTGAACACCACCGCGTTGCCCGCCGCCACCATGCCGATGGTGTTGTTGATGAAGGTGCCGGTCGGGTTGGTGATCGGGGTCAGCGCCCCGATCACCCCCACCGGGGCATATTCGAGCAGCATCATGCCGTTGTCGCCGGAGAGTGCGATCGGCCGGATGTCCTCGATGCCCGGGGTCTTCTTGCAGCACAGGATGTTTTCGCGGATCTTGTCCTCGACGCGGCCGAGGTGGGTCTCGCTCACCGCCAGGCGCGACAGACGCTCGTTCGCCTCGAGCACCCGGGCGCGGATCATCTCGATGATTTCGCCGCGTTTTTCGAGACTGAGGGCGAGCAGCGCCTTCTGCGCCGCGACAGCCGCCTCGACCGCTTCGTCGATGCTGGCGAAGACGCCGTCGATCCGCGTGCTCGGCGGCGCGACCTGCATCTCTTCGAGAATCTTCCGAACCAATTCGGCGACCTGGGTTTCGCTGGTCTGCATCTCCACCACTCCATGGTTTGCGCCGCGGCAGGCGGCGCGTTCGTCAACTCAGAGCCAGGGCGACGCCGCCCAACACGGCGTCGCTTCGGGATTCGTCGTCCGGCAGCGCCGCCTTGAGCGCGTCGATCAAACTCGGCAACAGCACCGCGGGCGCCTCGGCCCTGAGGCGCCCCAGGCGCTTCGCCTGGCGTTCCATCTCGCCCAGCAGCGCCGCGGCGGGCCGGGCGGCGGCGACGTCCTGCTCCACCGAGCCGCCGGAAACGCCGATGCCGCCGACCACCCGGTCGCCGAGCCGCAGCGGCACGCCGCCGCCGAACAGCACGATGCGGCCGCCGTGGCTGTTGCCGATGCCGTAAAGCGGCGCGCCCGGCTGCGCGAGGCGGCCGACCTCGTCGGTCGGCATGCGGAGCGCCGCGGCGGTGTAGGCCTTGTCGATCGCGAGTCCGGTGCTCACCGGCAGGGTGCCGTCCATCCGCGCGAACCATTGCAGACCGCCCTCGGCGTCGACCACCGCCACCGCCATCGGCACGCCGAGGCGGGCGGCCTCGACGCGCACGCGGGCGGCGAGCATCCCGGCGACGCAGTCGGGAAGAGCGTGTTTCATCTGCGGCCCTCCGCGATCTCGCGCGCGGCGGCCTCGGCGACGTCCTGGACCTCGAGCGCCCAGGCGAGCGCGAACAGGAGGTCGGAGAGCCGGTTGAGGTAGCCGCACAGGTTGTCGTAGACGCGCATCTCGCGGTTCAGCAGCACCACCAGGCGCTCGGCGCGGCGGCACACGGTGCGCGCGACGTGGGCGGCGGCGCTGTCGGGCGCGCGGCCGGGCACGATGAAGCCCTGCGGCAGGCCGTAGTCGCCGACCAGCGCATCGATATCCGCCTCCATCCGCGTCACTTCGGCATCGCCGAGCCGGCGGGACAGACGGGCGAGGCCCTCGGCGTCGCTCGCGAGTTCGGCGCAGGCGAGCGAGAGGTCCTTTTGAATCACGAACACCATGTCGTGGAGCTTCGGCGCGCGGACGAACGCCCGCACCATCCCCAGCGACGCCTGCAATTCGTCGACGGTGCCGTAAACCTGCACCCGCAGGTCGTCCTTGCCGACCCGCCGTCCGCCGTGGAGGCTGGTCTCGCCGCAGTCGCCGGTGCGCGTGTAGATGCGGCCGTGCATGACGTCACTCCTCGATGTCGAACTGGTCGATGATGCCGATGATGGTGGCGTCGACCGGGCTGTCGGGTTTGTCCACCGCCACCCGCGCCGCCGATCCCGTCACCACCAGCACCTGCTCGCCGACCCCCGCGCCGACCGCGTCCACCGCCACGAACGGCTCGCCCGCGGCGCCGCCGGAGCGGGGCGCGAGCGGCTGCACGATCTGGATCTTGCTGCCGACCAGACGGTCGTGCTTGCGCGAGGCCACCACGGTTCCGATCACCTGTCCGATCAACATCGCGTCATGCTCCTGCAGGGGTTTTGACGATGCGCACGCCGTGGCGTTCGGCGGCTTCCTTGGCGAGCGGCGTCACCAGCGCGGCCGCGTCGCAATAGAGATCCGCGCCCGCGCGCGCCGCGGCGGCGACCTCGCCCGCCCCGACCACCCGGGCGCGGGACAGGCGGCGGCCGCGCGCCGCGGCAGGCGCGGGCGCAACCGCGGACGGCGTCGCGGCGGCAAGGGGAAGCGCCGCCTCGACCCGCGCGGCGAGCCCGTCGAGCGCGACCACCGCCGCGCCGTAACCGATCACCGTGCGCAACCGCTCCTCGACCGCGGCGCGCAACGCCCGTCCGGCGCCACCGAAGCCGAGCGCCTCGCGCCCCGGGCCGGGCAGCACGCCGTCCGCCGCCAGCACCAGCGGCTTCCCCGCGAACAGCGCATGGAGCATCAGGTTGGCGGTATCGTCGTCGGCGATCAGCGCCGCGAGCTTGGACAGGGAATTCACGCTCAACAGCGGCACCGCCACCGCCCGCGCCCGCATCAGCGCCGCGAACCACGCGTGCGGCGGCAGGATCTCCCAGTTGGGAAAGCCCGCGAGCCCCCTGGCGAGCCCGTCGCCGACCAGATGCGCGGCGGCCTCGGAACAGATCACCCGGAGGCGGAAGCCCTTGAGGATCAGCGCGATCGCTTGGTCCACCGCCGCGTCGTGGCCGACCGTCGCGCCGGTGACGGCGACGATCACCTCGCCGCGCGCACCGTCCGCGCCCAGCCCGGGGGCCAGCCTGCGGAGAACCTCGCGCACCAGATCGCGGATCGCGTCGTCCATCGCCTACCCCCTTCCCGCCGCTTCGCGGGCGCAATGCATGGCGATGCCGAGGGGCGTCACCAGCAGGGCGTGATCGGGCACCAGAACCGGCAGGCCGGTTTCCTCTCGCACCACCTCGGCGATGCCGGGGAAGCAGCTCGTGCCGCCGACGAGATAGAGGGTGCGGACCGAGCGCCCGGCGAGATGGCGGCGCACGATCGCGCCGATCTTCTGGAACACCGGCCGCACCACCGGGAACAGATCGCGCTGGCGGGACACGTCGGTCTTCATCCGCTCCGCCTCGTCGGTGGAGACGTGGAAGTTGCCCGCCAGAACCAGATCGACGTGGGTGCCGCCGGTGGGCTCGTCGGCGGTGTAGACCACCTTGCCGCCTTCGAGGATCGAGATGCCGGTGGTGCCGCCGCCGACATCGACCACCGCACCCTCGTCGATCTCCAGCACCGCCGCGGCGGACGAGGGTTCGTCGAGGAGGCCGACGACGTGCAGGTCGGCGGCTTCCAGCACGTTGCCGAAGACCCGCGCGTTGCGGCCCTCGGTGCCGGGCGGGAAGCACACCATCGCGTCGCGGATCGGATATCCGGCGCGGCGGATGGTTTCGACCTGGGCGCGCAACAGGTTGGTGGCGCCGAGATAGTCGAACACCAGGCCGTCGCGCACGCTCGACCGGCTGCGGGTGACCACCCCGGCCACCGGCGCGCCGTCGGCGTCGACCACCGCGGTCACGATGTACGCGGTCCCGAGGTCGACGCCCGCGAACAGGGGCACACCCTTCTCCGGCGGCGGCCGCAGGGCGAGCGACTGCTCGAACGCCTTCAGTCTCGAATTGGCAGCCGGATGAATACCCACCACGCTCGATCCTCCTGGCGAAAAATTGCGCGGCGCGGCGCCCGGAACCGCCGCTTCGGCCGCATCGATGCGGGTCTGCGCCGCGCCCATTCTCACTTCTCCTTTTCGCGGCCGACCACCGCGCGGATCGCCGCCTCGGCGGCGCCGCGGGCGCGCTCGACGTCGGATTCCTTGCCCGACAGGTAAAGGCGGCCGACCGCGCCGAAGACCCGCACGTCCACCAGGGTGACGCGGGCGTTCTTCTCCGCCTCGTTGGCGGCGAGCGCGATGTAGGCGGCGGGTTCCACCTCCATCACGTACATGTCCTGCCCGGCGATCAGCAGCGAGGCGAGGCGGTTCACGTTCACCACCTGGGCGTGGTAGTCGTTGACCTTGTGGATCGTCTCCGAGGACAGGATCCTCGGCTTGATGCGGTCCTCCTCCTTGACCCCGAGAGTCTTCAGCACCGCGCCGCCGGCGTGCTGGACGTCGGCCTGGTTGCGCGAGTGGAACTCCAGCACGCCGACGACGCGCTCGACCACCAGCAGACCCGGTTGCACGAACGCCGACTTCAGCGCCGCGTCGGCGACGCGGTTGATCATCAGACCGGGCGCGATCTCGATGAACTGCGCCGCCATGCCGACCACCGGCAGGTATCCGCGCATGTTGGTCCCGAGGTACGCCGCGAACTGGGGCTGCAGGCGGTCCAGGTAGCAAAAGGCTCGAAGTTCGACCACGGCACTCTCCTTGGTATGTTTCAATCGTCCTCAGGACCGGGCGCGGCGCCCGGCGGGGTTTGCCTCACTTGCGGCGGGGGCGGCCGCCCGACTTCGGCCGCGGCGCGGGCGCCTTCGGCTTCGGTGCGGGCTTGGGTTCGGGAAGCGTCGCCGGGGGCGCTTCGGGCTCGGACGCCATGGGGGTGGGCACGTCCGGCCCGGGTGTGGGCATCGCCGTCTCGACGGGTGAAGGCGGCGGCGCCTCCGGCGGCGCAGGCTCGGGAAGCGGATCGGCCGCGGGCGGGGCCGGTTCGGGCTCCGGCGCGGGAACCGGTTCCGGCTCGGGTTGCGGGGTCGGCTCCGGCGCGGGGACGGGCACGGGTTTGGGTTCGGGGTCAGCCCGCCCCGCACCGAAGCCGATTTTCGCGGCGATCGCCTGCAACTGGCGATCCGGCCGTGCGATCACGTGGGTGGACACCACCTTGCCGACCTTGCGCGCGGCGCTCTCGGCGGCGGCGACCGCGGCGCGCACCGCGCCGACGTCGCCCGAGAACCCCACGGTGATCAGCCCGGCCTTCGCCGTGGCGATCCCGAGCACCTCGACGTTGGCGGCCTTCGCGCCCGCGTCGGCGGCCTCGACGGCGGCAACCTTGCCCCATGTTTCGATCAGTCCGAGGCTGCGGATTTCCATGGGTCCTCCCCTATCTCGCGGTTCTGGCCAGCTGGTCGAGGACCAGACCGGCGATGCGTTCGATCAGTTCGCGTTCGTCGTTGCGGGGCGCGGGCGGGCGCGGCTCCGGCGCGCGGCGCGGCTCCGGCGGCCGGTCGTCGGCGAAGATCAGCGGATCGCCCTTGACCAGCCGCGCGGCGTTCTTGCCGAGGCGCATCAGCGCCTCGCGGTCGACGTCGGCGCGCGCGAGCGCGAACAGCGGCGGCCGCCCGGCGAGGTCGCGATGATGCAGCGCGATCTCGCCCGCCTCGCCGTCGAGCGCGATGCCGACGTTGAGCGCCGAGACGTGCGCGGCGTCGTGGGCGAGCCGTGCCGCGCCGCCGGTTTCCGCGTCGACCACCTCGGCGGGAATCTCCTCCTCCTCGATCCCCCACAGCAGCGGATCGAGCCACTCGCGGGGCGCGCGGAAGGCGACGATCTCGACCGCCGGACGCCGTTCGACGATCTGCTGCGACAGCTCGCTCATCGGCCCTCTCCCTCCCACTGCTGCGCGAACGCCAGCACCAGCCCGGTCGCCACCGCGTTGCGCGGGCCTTCGGAGCCGCGC
This sequence comes from uncultured Alphaproteobacteria bacterium, assembly GCA_900079695.1. Lineage (NCBI taxonomy): Bacteria > Pseudomonadati > Pseudomonadota > Alphaproteobacteria > uncultured Alphaproteobacteria bacterium. The sequence continues at coordinate 92,633 of LT599022.1, read as the reverse complement.
ACGTTGGCGCGCCCGGTGACCACGCCGTAATCGAGGAGCGCGTCGGAAATCATCTTCGGGATCTCGAAGTCCAACCCCGAGCCGCCGACCAGCACGACGAAGTGGATGAGGCGGACGTTCTGCGCCGGAGCGACCCGTTCGAGCGCGCGCAGGGCGTTGCGGACGAACACCTTGCGTTTCGCCCCCTGGCGCACCGAAACGATCTTCCCCATCAGCTCCTTGGTTTCCACCGGCGTCCAGCCCTCGGGCGAGAGCACGACGATACGGCCGTAGAGGCGCGGATCGAGGGGCTCGTGGAAGAACTGCACCGAGCCGTTCTCGTGGCGCATGTGGAACAGCGATTCGACCTTGGCGAGCGGATACTTCTTCACCGCCTCGGCGAGATCCATGTCGTCGAGGCCGAGCTCGGTAGCGATCAGCAGGGTGCACATGTCGCCCGCGCCCGCCTGATGGGTGCTCCTGATCTCCAGCGCCTCGTTGATCACCGACGCGTCGGTGGAGCCGCCGCCGACGTCGACGATCGCCATCGGCGCGCGGGTGCCGGGGGTGGTCATCGCGCCGCGGATCGCCATGTCCGCCTCGACGCCGCCGACCCGCACCGGCACGCCGATCTCTTCCTCGAGCTTGCGCGCGAGGCGCATCATCGGCAGCTTCTGGGTGCTCACCATCGCCGCGAGGCCGACCGCGTTGCCGAGCGCGTATTCGCCCGCGAGGCTGCCGAGGATCTGCTGCGGCTTGAAGGTGTCGACCGCGAGGATGTCCTGCACCTTGACCGAGGTCACCGGCTGCTCGGTCAGGTCCGCCATCACTTGGCGCACCTGTTCGAACATGCCGCCGACGTTGGTGCCCGCCTCGGCCTGCACCTCTTCGAGCGGATAGACGCTCTGCACCGTCTCCATGATCCGGTCGGCGCCCTCGTCCACCGGCACCTCGACGCGGCGGCCGCCGTGGCCGAGGAGGATGATCTTGCCCGCCGGGATGCGGCGTTCCTCGATGTCGCCCGCCGGGGTCTTGATCACCACCGCGCTGCGCGTGCCCATCAGCGCGCGGGCGAGCGGCACGCTGCGCTTGGTCTCCTCGGGATCGAGGCCGAACAGGGTGGCGATGTCGTAGGGATTGGAAAGCCGTTCGATGGTGCGGCCGGGCAGCGCGACCTCGAGCGCCGCGGGCATGCCGAGCGGCACGCGGTCGATGTGCCGCACCTCGTCGACGATCGGCATCGGTCGCTTGAGGCGGTTGTTGATGAGAACGCCGTCGTCCTTCTGCACGATCGCGCCGACCACCGGCACGCCGCGTTCGTGGGCGGCGTTGATGATCCGCGCCGCGTCGTCGAACGCGACCTCGCCGGGGATCACGACGATGAAGGGTCCGCCCGACGGCGTTTCGCCGTCGAGCGCGGAAATCGCGACGGTGCGGCCGTGCTCCAGCCCCTGCCCGCCGGGCGTGGCGGGATTGTGGCCGATCATCGCGCTTTCGGTGATCACCGTCTCGGTGATCGTCTCCATCGCGATGTCGCCGATCACCGGCGTGGCTTCGTTGAGCAGCACCACGTGCAGGTCCTTGCGCGCGACGCCGGTCGGAGCGAGGGCGCGGTCGATGGCGTCGATGATGCCGACGGCATTCCGCACCGTTCCCTTGATCCCGACCGTGCGCACCATCGCGCTCGACAGGAACTCCACGTCGCCACGCCCGCGGATGCGCGCAATCGCCACCTCGGTCGTGTTGTTGCCAACGTCCACGCCGGCCACCGTAATCATCGCACCTCTCCACTGTCGTCCAGGTTGGCTGGGGCGGGCTCAGGCTTCCTTGAGACGGCCGCGCTTTTCGTAGACCTGCGCCGCCTCACGGACGAACTTGGCGCAGATCTTCGCCTGGTATTTGCTCTCGAGCTCGTCGGCCATCGCCAACAGCTCGGCCTTGGTGGAGCGGTAGGGTCGGAGCGCCACGTACATCTCCAGCACCCGGGTATCCGGAATGCGGGTGAGTTCGGCGGCGCGCCGGAGGTTGGAGGAAACATGCGGGCGTCCGCCGCTTTCCGCGATCTGCGCCTGATACTCGAGGGTCTCGGGGCGGATGCGGATGTCGTCGAAGCTGAGCTTGCCCGCGACCACCTTGTCGACGGTGATCTCGTCGATCGGCAGACCGGTCGCCGACTTCACCAGGTCGGGGCGCTTCTTCGCGAGCGGGTAGTCGGTTTTGGCGTCGAGCTTGCCGCCGCTCGCCATCGGCGCCGACGCCGCAGGTGCCGCGCCGTTGCCGTTGAGGGTCGAGAGCACGCGCTTGACCGCGGCCTCGATGACATCGGGAGAGATGTCGTTCTGCATCGTCATCGTGTCCTCCTCCTAGAGCGCGAGCTCGATCGCCGGGGCGCCGAGTTTGACGTGCTGCGTCTCCTTGTTGTGGAGAAGCGCCGCGAGGCCCTGGTAGCGCGGGCGCGCCATCGGGTCGTTGCGGGTCGGCACCGGGTCGGGCTGCTCGCCCTTGGCGTAACGCGCGGCGTTGCGGCCGATGGCGCGGAACACCGCCCGGTCGACCAGCGGCGACTGCGGGAACAGCTCCAGATTCTGAAGAATCTGCAGATCCCGCTGGTGGATCACCGAGGTGCCGCGGCAGAGCATGCCGATGCCGATGCCGGAGCCGGAGAGGACCGCGGCGTCGTGCGCGATCGCGCCGACGTCGGCGGAGCGGACGACGCGCACGAGACGCGGCTTCAGCCCCTCCTCCTCGATCCCGGCGAACACCTCCTTCAGCACGTCGGCATGCGGGATGCCGATGATCGTCGAGGTCATCGCGACGCCGAACGCGGGCGGCACGCCGACCACGACCTCGTTGCGGTCGGTGCCGGTCTTGGCGACGCCGAGTTCGCGGAAGTTGAGCGGCGTCCCGTCGGCCGGCTTGACGCCGTTGGCCGGCTTGGCGCTTTCGCCCATCGCCCCGAGAACGTCGAGGATCACCTGCCGCACCAGGTCTTCGGTAACTTGCATGGTCGGTCCCTCCTAGATCTGCGAGGCGTCGATGGCGCGCGGGATGTTCTTCAGCATCTCCCAGCGTTCGCCGGTGAGGCGGTAGCCGGTGCCCGGGCCCTCGTAGTCGTTGGGGTGGTTGATCGCGCTGATGACGTTGAAGTTCTCGTCGAAGACCGCGGAGGTTTGCAGGTAGTCGCCCGCCACCTTGGCCTTCTGCATTTCGAGAACCGACGCCGCGACGTCGGGGAAGCCCCGCTTCGCCAGCGCCCGCACGACGTCGAGGCCGGTGGTGCCGCGCTTCATGAAGTCGTCGATCGCCCGAAGGTCCTCGTTGACGTTGCGGTCGCCCATCTCCTTGGAGCCGTGCGCGTAGGTCGCCCGCTCCACCTCGTCGTCGGTGATCGCCGGCAGGCCGAGTTCCTCGAACACCGCCTGAAGCGCACGCGCGGCCTTGTTGCGCACCGCGATCACGCCTTCCTCGGTGACCGGCTTCAGGCCGCCGTCGACCTGCAGGTCGCGCTGCAGGACGAGGTAGTCGTCGTAGTCGTCGACGTCGTGCGTCGAACCGGCGAACATGTTGTCGTAGTTCGGTTCGGCGGCGTAGCCCGAGAAGATGAAGTCGGTTCCGGGGAGGAACTGCATCAGCATCCGGGCGGTGTTGCGCTCGATCGAGTGGGTGAAGGTCTGATCGTTGCCGGAGGCCACTTCGAGGTCCAGCAGCACGGTGGCGAGGTTCTCGGCGAGGACCGCGCGGATGCCCGCGGGAACCGCGCCGGGCACGCCGATGCAGCTGATCGAGCCGTTCTGCAGCCCCTGCACGCCCGCGCCCTTGGTCACCATGATGCAGCGGATCTCGAGGTAGAGCATGGACTTGCGCTCGGCATAGCCCATCAGAACCTCCGAGCCCGTGCCCGAGGTGTAGCGCATCTTGAGGCCGCGGGAAGCGTAGGCCGAGGCGAGGAAGAACTTCGACCACGGGGTGTCGTCGCCGTCGATGAACACCTGTTCGGTGCCGTAGACGGAGACGGTCTCGGCATAGGCGGTGAAGCCGCGCATGCCCATATTGAGCTCGGCCGCCTCCTCCACCGCGCACTGCGAGAGGGTGCCGGGCCGCCCGACCTGACCGCCGACGAGGAGCGCGAGCGCGTTCATCGGCGCGTAGCGGGCGATGCCGACGGTGGTCTCGATCTCGGCGAAGCCGCGATAGCCCGCCTCGGCCGCGTCGGCGGCGAGAAGCGGCGCGCAGTCCTTGACGTTCGTCACGTGCGCCTGGTTCATCGGCGGCTTGCGCGAACGCATCTTCTGCATCGCCATCATCAGCTCGACGACGTTGAGCTCGCGCAGCACCGCGACCAGCTTCGCCGGGGTCATGCCGACGGAAAGCCGGACCAGATCCTTGCGCGGCACGTTGATGTCGACGAGCATCCGCGCGAACTTCAGGCTGTCGATCGCCATCGCCTCCTCGGCGACCCGCTTGTCGATGCAGTAGTCGGCGATCGCGAAGTCGATCATGTCGAAGTCCTCGCGGCGCTTGCCGTCGAGTTCGACGACGACGCCGCCTTCGATCCGGATCGAGGGCTTGGGATCGTTCGGGCTTTCCATCGCCACCAGGCCGACGTCCACCCACTCCTTGATGAAGCCGTCCTTGTTGATCGGACGCTCCGCCAGAACCTCAAATCTCTTCTGCCGTTTTGCCATGTCGCAGGCTCCTAAAGTCTGGGTGTTCGGGCGGCCCTCAGATGTACGGGGTGCCCGCCGACTTGGGCTCCTGACCCCAGGCGCACAGCAGCTTGTTGCCGACCTCGCGCCCGGCGATCACCGCCTGCCGCACCGCGCCGGAATCGCCGGTGACCCAGATGAACACTTCGTTGGAGAAGGAGGTGTTCTTCTTCGGCGTGCCGACGCCCAGCACCTCGACGTCCGCCGCCTTGACCGCGGCGTCGACCATCAGCATGCCGACCACCGCCGGCGCGCCGAGAATGAGGCCGAAGGCCTTGCCTTCCGGCACGCCGAACGCGGTGGCGAGAACCTTGCTCGCACGCGCCGAGTACTGGTTCTCGGTGTAGCCCTGGTCGTTGCCGTAGACGTCGCCGAAATACTTCGGCAGGACCTGCAGCGTCACCTCGACGGCGCGGCGCGCGTCGGAGACGTCTTCCGCGCCGAACACGATGAGGTTGCCGTGGCCCGCGCCGCCCTTGGTGTCGCGCGGCATCTCGATCATGATGATCTCGGTATTGGTGGCCTTGATCGCCTCGTCGGCGGCCATCAGCTGCGGCCCGGCCCCGGTGCGCCCGCCGATCACGCCGATCGAACGGAACTTGGGATCGAAGCCGAGGAACTCATGCACCTGCGGATCGAGATTGGCGATCACGATGCCCTGGGTGTCGCCCGGGCCGATACCGATGAACTCGGTGAGCTGGGCGAGATCGGCGGAGGCGGCGGCGAACGCCGACGCCGGATTGGCCGGCGGCGCAGAGGCGGTCGCGCCGACCCTCTTCATCACTTCCTGCAGTACCTTGTCCACCATCTGGTCTGACATCGACTATTCCTCCACGGAAAGGGGCTTCTTCAGGCGAGCGGCGGGCCTCAGCCCTGCGGCAGAATCTTCTCGACGTCGGCGTGCGGACGCGGAATCACGTGCACCGACACCACTTCGCCGACCTTGCTCGCGGCGGCGGCGCCGGCGTCGGTGGCGGCTTTGACCGCGCCCACGTCGCCCCGAACCATCGCGGTGACCAGGCCCGCGCCGATCTTCTCCTGACCGACGAGGACGACGTTCGCCGCCTTCACCATCGCGTCGGCGGCTTCGATGCTCGCGACCAGGCCGCGGGTCTCGACCATCCCCAAGGACTCTTTCGTCATGTGACACCTCTGTCAGAACGGGTTCTGTGGCCATGCAACCATGGCGGGCGACACACGGGCCGCCCTATCGGGTAGAGGTGCACGCCGCGTTCCAAATTCATCCGACGATGAAAATTCCTGCCGGGCCAGGGCGGCCGGGGGTTTGGAAATCGGCATAAAATCGTTATGGGAATAACTTCACGGTTGGGTGTCGAACCGTCGACAGCACCCCGGAGTCGAAGTGTCGAAAGTTCGACACCGATTTTCGACACCTCGCATGCCCGCGCATGCGCACCACAACCCGCACGATAGGGTAGGACCGCTGACATAAAAAACGGCGACGGAGACGCGAACGCCTCCGCCGCCGGGAACCGGCGGAAAACCGGCGATCAGGATCCGCCGATGCCGCGCGGAATGCTGAGCCGGCGCATCTTGTAGATCAGCGTCGTGCGCGGAATGCCGAGGCGGGCCGCCGCACCGTTCTCGCCGCCGAGAATGCCGCCGGATTCCTTCAGCACCTGAAGGATGTGGCTGCGCTCGACGTCGACGAGCCGTTCCTCCGGCGGCGGCTGCGGCAGCATCGCCTCCAGCTCCCGCAGCGCCGCGAACGGCGACACCAGTTCGTCGCCGGGGGAGAGGATCACCGCCCGCTGCACCAGATTCTGAAGCTCACGGACGTTGCCCGGCCACTCGTAACGCACCATCGCCTCCATTACCGCGGGCGGGATGCGGCGGATCGGCCGGTTCATCTTGCGCGCATAATGGCCAACGAAATACTCGACGAGCTGAGGGATGTCGCCCTGACGCTGGCGGAGCGGCGGCACGTGGATCGGGAAGACGTTGAGGCGGTAATAGAGATCGGCGCGGAACTGCCCCTCGCGCATCATCTGTTCGAGGTTGCGGTTGGTGGCCGAAATCACCCGCACGTTGACGCGGATCGGCCGGGTGCCGCCCACCCGCTCGAACTCCTGCTCCTGCAGCACGCGCAGGAGCTTGGGCTGGAGTTCGATCGGAAAGTCGCCGATCTCGTCGAGGAACAGGGTGCCCCCGTCGGCAACCTCGAAGCGCCCGATCTTGCGTTCGTGCGCGCCGGTGAACGCCCCCTTCTCGTGGCCGAACAGCTCGCTTTCCAGCAATCCGGCGGGAATCGCGACGCAGTTGAGCTTCACGAACATGCGGTCGCGGCGCGCCGACAGTTGGTGGATGGTGCGGGCGATCAGTTCCTTGCCGGTGCCGGTTTCGGAATTGATCATCACCGTCATGTCGGTGTCGGCGACGGTGGAGACGTGGGCGAGCACCTTGCGGAGCTCGGGGCTGTCGCCGACGATCTCCTTGAACCGGTCGCCCGATTGGATCTCGCGGGTGAGGTAGGAATTCTCGTCGGCGAGGCGCTGGCGGGTATCGGAAAGTTTCTGATACTTCAGCGCATTGCCGAGCGCGATCGCGATCTGCCCGGCGACCTGGGCGAGAAAACCCACGTCGTGCAGGCTGAAGCGGTCGGGCCGGGTGTCGGACAGGTGCAGCACCCCGAGCTTCTCCTCCCCGGCGGTGACCGGAATCAGGCATTCGGAGCGGAATCCCTCGCCGAAGATGATCCGGCGGACGTTGGGGTTCTGACCCTTGATTTCGGTGCCGCAGCGCCGTGCGGTGCCCTCGGCGAAGGCGCGCCCCGCCTCCGAGCCGAACATCTCCAGCACCGCGCCCTCGCGCAGGTAGCCCTTCGACCCCGGGAAATCGAGGCCGCGGACGACGAAGTTGCGGCCGCCCTCGTCGGGCATCGAGAGGTAGACCGAATCGCACTGCATCACCGCCCGCACCCGCGCGGGGATGAGCTTGACCAGGGCGTTGATCTCGAGGTTGGAGACGATCGCGTTGTTGAGGTCGAGCAGGAGCTGGAGCCGCTCCGAGCTTTCCTTGAGCGCGCCCTCGACCTTTCGCAGCGCGACGATGTCGCGCTTCTGCCGCAGGCTCTGATGCGCCTGGTTGGACAGTTCGTTGGCGATCACGAAGCCGAGCTGCGCGATGTCGCGGAACTCGTCCAGCGACATCCTCGGCACTTCCTGCAGCGCCTGCGCGAAGTCGGCCTCGTCGGCGCCGATCTCGCGGGCGTAGCCGATCAGTTCGTCCTCCGCGATCAGCTCGTTCTTGACCTGCCCCATCAGGAAGTTGCCGATGTGGCGGCCGCCGACGCTGATGCTCGCCCCCGCGTCCCAGATTCCGCCCGACAGGCAGGTCTGGACGATCGGGCCGCCGGGGTTCTGCTTGCCGATCACCGCATCGGAATAGAAGCAGTTGGCCCGCCCCTTCTTCGTCTTGCGGATCACGTCCTTGCACAGACGGCAGAAACGGTACGGCGCCGTCACCGGGGTACCGTCCGGATTGGTAATGACCGAGGCCACCTTGGTGGCATCCGAAAACGCGTTCTGGACTCTCTGAAGTTGTCCGACGTCGAAAAGATCGGTCAGCGAGATGTTTGATTTGTCTTCGAGTTTCTCATCCACTGGCGATCCGTGCTGGCTTCCGAGCAACTTAGCCAAGACGTGATCTCCCTTGCGCGGGATTCGGCTCCCGTCGACGGCACGATTTTTTATGCGTTCGGCCTGCCGTCGCCGCGTCCGTTCCCGAGTCGTGAGTACGAGTGTCCCTCCCAGATGCAATCCACCTGCAACTCAGAGTTCCACACCCGCGAAGCCCCTGTCAAGGACGGTAAGACGCTCAAATCGTTCAATACGTTGGGGTGCATTCAAGAGTCGCGCTAAAACTCCGCGCGATCGGACCTGCGGCAGAACCGGAGACGCCGCACTATCTCGGACCGGCGATGACCGAAACGCCCGCCGGTTCCGGCGCGAGAGCGCGCCTCCGTCTTCGGCTCGCCCGCATCGCCGCGCTGCCGACGCCCGGATCCGACCCGGCGACCGGCGCGCCGATGGCGTGGGAGGTCGCGGAAGACTAGGCGGCGCTCACCGCGGCGGCGAGGTCGGTCTCGCCGTCGGGTTCGAGGCGGACGATCGCGATGTGATTGGGAACGCCGAGCCGCAACGGCACCCCCGCCCACACGCCGACGCCGTTGGAGACGAACAGCCGCATTCTGCCGACGTTGTACCACCCGCCCGCATAGCCTGCGTTGGCCGAGGCGGTGAGCGGCCGCAGCGGCCAGATCTGCCCGCCGTGGGTGTGCCCGGCGAGGTGCAGGTCGACGCCGCGCTCGGCGTGGATCGCGGCGTCGTAGGGGCGGTGCGCGAGCAGCAGGCGGAAGTCGTCGCGCTCGGGCGCGCCCGCCAGCGCCGCGTCGATGTCGGGAGTGGCTCCGGGGCGGATCGCGCCGACCTGATCGGCGAGTCCGGCGATGGTGAGGGTCGCACCGCCGACGTCGACGACGTCGTGCTGGTTGTAGAGGACCTTCATGCCGAGGCGGCGGAACACCCGCATCCAGCCCTCGACGCCGTAGATGTATTCGTGATTGCCGGGGGAGTAGTAGACGCCGTAGGGCGCGCGCAGGCGGCCGAGGGGTACGATGTCCTTGGCGAGCACGGTTTCGGGGCTGTCGACGAGGTCGCCCGGCAACGCGATGAGGTCGGGCTGCGCCGCCAGGGTGCGGTCCACCACCTTCTCCACCCAGCGGCGACGCAGCAGCGGCCCGACGTGAACGTCGGTGAGCACGGCGATGCGGAAGCCGTGGAGCTGCGGCGCCAGCCGCGGCACCGTCATCGTCATCTCGCGCACCGGCGGCACCCGCAATGCCGAGCGCACGCCGTAGGCGGCGAGCGTGAGCCCGCCGAGCGCGACGACGCCGCTGAAGGTGACCGGCGGAATCCCCGGATCGCCGAAAACCAGGAAGCCGACGTCGGCGACGAAACACAGCAGCGCCGCCATCAGCACCGCCGCGTGCAGCCAGGAGCCGACCAGCAGCAGCGCGTCCGACGCGGTGGCGTGGAACAGCCGCATGATCAGCACGCGGTTGGCCAGCAGCACCACGCCGATCCCGAGCGCGATCTCCACCACCACCGGCAGCGGCAGCGGCAGGATCAGGCGAATGTAGACATAGAGCGCGACGACGCTCATGGAGGCCGTGAACAGGGGTATGAACATTCCGTCTCCAGAGTTGCTGCGCGCCCGCCGACGCTCCATATGGGGCGGCGCGCGGTCGGTCGCCCCTTTTCCGGACGCGGAAATCGCACAAATTTCTTGTGATTTATTTTCCGCTTGACGAACGATTGTGTTTAATGCCACATAACCACAGCGCCGATTTGACTCACCAGATTGCGGGCGCTTGAAAAATGCAGCTAAAGCAGGAGAAGTTCCCATGACCAGACCCGACGCCCTCCTTGCGTCCACCCGCCGCGCCGCCGCGGAGCGCTTCCGCGCTGCCGGCGTCGAACCCCGCCTCGGCGAACTCTGGAGCGATCCGGTGTTTCTCGCGGTGCTGAAGCGGGACCGCCTGAGCGTTTGCGACGTCCGCGCCGCGATCGCCGCCGCCGGAATTCCGGCCCGTTGATCCGATCATCCCGTGGTTTCCTCCCTCCCCCTCCCCGGCGGATCTCCGCCGGGGCTTTTTCGCGGCGGCGGCGGAACCGGCGGCCGGCGCTGCAGCGCATCCCCGAAGCGGCATCGTGAGTTTCCCCCTTGCGCCGCCGCCGCCGAAACCGTAAGCACTCCCCATGACCGAAATCGACAAGCTGCTCGACGGGTTCGCGGCGTTCCGCGCCGCGACGTTCGAGACCGCCCGCTTCCGCGCCCTCGCCCGCGAGGGGCAGAAACCGCGCCTGCTGGTGATCGCGTGTTCGGATTCCCGGGTCGACCCGGCGATCCTGTTCGGCGCACAGCCGGGCGAATTGTTCGTGGTGCGCAACGTCGCCAATCTGGTGCCGCCGTACCAGCCCGACGGCCACTACCACGGCACCAGCGCGGCGATCGAATTCGCGGTGCGCGACCTCGGCGTCGCCGGGATCGTCGTCCTCGGCCATTCCTCGTGCGGCGGCATCGCCGCGCTGGGGGCGGAAGGCGGCGCGGCGCGCGAGTTCGTCGGCCCGTGGATGTCGCTCGCCGCCCACGCCTGCGCCCATCGCGGCGGCGCCGCGCGCGAGCAGGCGTCGATCCGCCGCTCGATCGAAAACCTCCGCAGCTTCCCCTGGATCGCCGAACGCGAGACGGCGGGCGCGCTCGCGCTCCACGGCTGGTGGTTCGACCTCGAAGAAGGGCGGCTGTGGACGCTCGACGGCGAAGGCTTCAGCCCGCTCGCATAGCCTCGGCGATCAGCTCGAACGAGCGCAGCCGCGCGGCGTGATCGTAAACGTCGGACACCACGATCAGTTCGTCGGCGCGGGTCTCGCGCGCCAGTTCGGCAAGGCCGCGCCGCACCGTCTCCGGCGCGCCGACGACGCTGCGCGACAGCATCCCCGTCACCTGGATCTTCTCCTCCGGGGTCCAGTAGTCGTCGATGCGGGCGATCGGCGGGCGGCTCAAGCCGCGCTCGCCGCGGATCAGGTTGGTGAACGACATCTGCTGGGTGGTCCACAGCCGCTTCGCCTCCGCGTCGGTCTCCGCGGCGACGACGTTGACGCCGACCATCGCATAGGGCTTGTCGAGCTGCGCCGAGGGGCGGAAACGCTCGCGGTAGACGGCAAGCGCCCGCAACAGCGCCTGCGGCGCGAAGTGGGAGGCGAAGGCGTAGGGCAGGCCGTAATCCGCCGCCAGCATCGCGCCGAACAGGCTCGATCCGAGAATCCACAGCGGCACCTCGGTGCCCTGCGCCGGAATCGCGCGGATCCGCTGCCCGGGCGCGGCGGGGGCGAGATAGGCCTGCAACTCGCGGACGTCGCGCGGAAATTCCTCGGACGCCTCCGGCCCGCGCCGCAGCGCCCGTAGGGTCAACGGATCGGTGCCGGGCGCGCGCCCGAGGCCGAGATCGATACGCCCGGGGAACAGCCGCGCGAGCGTGCCGAACTGCTCGGCGATCACCAGCGGCGCGTGGTTGGGCAGCATCACCCCGCCCGCGCCGACGCGGATGCGCGTCGTCCCGGCGGCGACATGGCCGATCACCACCGCGGTGGCGGCGGAGGCGACCCCCGGCATGTTGTGATGCTCGGCGACCCAGAACCGGACGTATCCCCAGTCCTCGGCATGGCGGGCGAGCTCGCGGGCATTCGCGAGCGCGCCGCCCGCGTCGGTCTCCTCGGTGACGCGGACGAGATCGAGGATCGAAAGCGGCGGCATGGCGGAGAACTCCGAAGTGACGGTTCTCCCCATATGGCGGCGACCTGCCGCGACCGCCAGCCGTCAGCGCGCCCGCACCGACGACACGTAACCCTCCGGCCCGAGGGTGCCGACGCGCACCCCGATCGCGGCGGCGAGCGCCGGAAGATCGGCGGCGCCGGTGTGCGCGAGCGCGCCGAGCGCGATCCGCGCCGCCGCCTCGGCATCCTCCAGCGCGTGATGGTGGGAAAAGCTGTAGCCGACCCGCGCCGCGACGTTCGGCAGGGTGTAGCTCGGCAGTCCCGGCCACACCCGCCGCGACGCCACCAGGGTGCAGAGGCAGCGCAACCGGGGGATCGGCAGATCGTAGTGGTCGAGGGTGCCGCGCAGCACGCCGAGGTCGAACGCGGCGTTGTGCGCCAGCACCAGCGCGCCTTCGAGATGCGGCGCGAGATCCTCCCAGATTTCCGGAAACGTCGCGGCGTCGGCGACGTCGCCGGGATGGAGGCCGTGGATGTGGCCGAAGCACCACATCCGCGCCGCGCAATCCGGGCGGATCAGGCGATAGGCGCGGCGCGCCACCCGCCCGTCCTCGATCCACGCGAGGCCGATCGCGCACGGCGTCGCGCGCGACATGGTGGCGGTTTCGAAGTCGAGCGCCACCACCCGCGCCGCGGGTCCCGCCGCGCGGGTGGGAATCGCGATCTCGACCAACCGCGGATGCGCCGCCGTCCGCTCCACGCCCGCCCTCCCGACCTTGAAAACCGACAAGAATTCCCGAAACCGCCGCTGGCAAGGCGATTTCGTCACCCAACATACACACTCGCAGACACAGCGCGAGAGGAAACGCCATGGCCGCACCGGCCGCTCCCGAGCCGACCGAAACCGTCCTCCCGCGGCGGGGCGCGCCACTCCGGCTATTCCTGTTCCTCGTGGTGCTGGCGGCGGTGGCGCCGCTCGTGGGGGCGGGCCTCTTCCTCTCCGCATCGTTCGTCGATCTCGAACGGGGCCGCAGCGTCGACCGCGTCGCCGAAATCGCCTACGCCCTCTCCCTCGCCGTCGACCGCGATCTGTCGCGCGGCCGCAGCTTCGACGGCGCGCCCGGAGGACTGCCGCCCGGCCTCGCGGCGGCGGTGGATCTGCCGGAAGGCTGGTTCGCCTCGGTGATCGACGACCGCACGATCATCCGAGCCCGATCCCACCGCCCGGAGGATTTCGTCGGCACCCCGGCGGGACCGGTGCTGCGCGCGCACCTGCAACGCGGCCGCGGCGTCGTCGAGACCACCGATCTCGAAGGCCGTCCGTCGGTGACCGCGTTCGCGCGGTCGCCGGAAAGCGGGTGGGCGAGCGTGGTCTGGGTGCCGAAGGCGGTGCTCGACGCTCCGTCGCGCCGCCTGATCGGCGGCGGCGTCGCGGTCGCCGCGCTCGGCCTCGCGCTCTCGGCCGCTGCCGCGTTCCTCGCCGCCGCGCTGATCGCGCGCCCCACCCGCCGCGCCGCGATCGCGGCGGCGGGCCTCGGCACCGGCGAAATCCCCGAAATGCCGCCGACGCGGATCCGCGAGATCAACCTTCTCGCGGGTGCGCTGCGCCGCGCCGCCACGACGGTCGCGGCGCGCGAGCGCGAACTCAAGGCGAGCACCGAGCGCGCCACCCGCGTCATCGAAAGCATCCAGGACGGCTTCATGGTGCTCGACGCGCGTTGGCGCGTCACCTTCCTCAGTCCGCGCGCCGAGGCGATCCTCGCGCCGCTGCGCCGCCGCGAGCGGATTCTCGGGCGGACGGTGCGCGCGGCGCTGCCCGAGGCGATCCGCACGCCGTTCGCCGAAAGCGCGCTGCGCGCCGCGCGCAGCGGCGCGATGACCGCGATGGAAGGCTATTTCGCTCCGCTCGACGCCTGGTTCGACATGCGCGCCTATCCGGCGCAGGAGGGGCTGACGATCCTGTTCCTCGACATCACCGAGCGCAAACGCGGCGAGGAGCGCCAGCGCCTGCTGATGCGCGAACTCGACCACCGCGCCAAGAACGCCCTCAACGTCGTGCAATCGGTGGTACAGCTTACGCGCGCCGAAACCATCGAGGACTTCACCGCCGCGGTGCGCGGCCGCGTCGAGGCGCTCGCCCGCACCCACGCCCTGCTCGCCGACAACGCCTGGCTCGGCGCCGATCTCGAAGCGTTGGTCGCGGCGGGGCTCGCGCCGTTTCTCGTCGGCGGCGGGGTGAGCGCGACGATCGAAGGCCCGCGCACGACGGTCGCGCCCGAGGTGGTGCAATCGCTCGGAATGATCGTCCACGAACTCGCCACCAACGCCGGAAAATACGGCGCGTTTTCGCGGCCGGGCGGCTGCGTCGCGGTCTCGTGGACGTGGCGCGACGGCGCCCTCTCCCTCGCCTGGCGGGAATCCGGCGGCCCGGAAGCACGGCCGCCGGAGCGCGGCGGCTTCGGCACCGCGATGATCCGCCGCATCGTCGAGACCCAGCTCGGCGGCACTTTCGTCTGCCGCTGGGCGAAGGCGGGGCTCGCCTGCGACATCACCGTCGCGCGCCCCTTCGTCGCACCGGGCGCGATGCGGATCCCGGCCTGATGTGACGGACGTCACGCCCCTTGCCTCGGAGGGGGCGATAGCATACGCAGGTACCGGCCCGCCCGGCGACCATCAATCTTCGGGGACTTCATGACGTCCGAGCGGTTCCGGCGACCCCACCTGATCCGCGCCCTGGAAAGCGCCGCGAGCGCGGCGATGTCGTACCCGCCGCTGGTGGCGGTGCAGCACGGGCTGATCGCGGTGATGCCGCTGGTGCTCCTCGGCGCGGTCGGCCTGCTGCTTCTCGACTTCCCCGTGCCCGGCTTCCGCGCCGCCCTCAACGCCCTGTTCGGGCCGGGGTGGCGACCGTTCGTCGCGCAACTGGTGTTCGGGTCATTCGGCATCGGCTCGCTCGTGGTGGTGTGCTCGGTGGCGGTCAAGCTCGCCGGGCGGCCGGACAGCCCGCTCAACGCCGAAACCCCGACGGCGGTGGGAATCGCGCTGGCGTCGTTCTTCGTCGTCGTCGCCCCGGCGGAAACCAGCGAGTGGCGCTACGCCTTCCATCTCGGCCACGGCCTGTTCGTCGCCCTCGCGAGCGCGGTGGCGGCAACCCGCCTGTTCGAGACGTTCGCCCGGCTGCGCTGGCTGCGGCTGCCGCTCGGCGGCACCGGCGGCGACATCGAGATCCGCCGTTCGCTGACGCTGGTTCCCGCCGGGATCGCCACGGTGCTGACGTTCGCGGCGCTGCGCCTGCTGTGCGAGGTCAACGGCGCGGGCGACCTGCAAACCGTCGTCAGCCTCGCCCTCGCCGCCCCGTTCCTCCATCTCGGCGCGGGGCTGGGGCTCGGCCTCGGCTATATCCTCGTCTCGCAGGCGCTGTGGCTGATCGGCGTCCACGGCCCCAACCTGCTCTACCCGATCGAGGAACGGATCCTGATTCCCTCGGGCCTCGCCAACGCTTCGGCGGCAAGCTGGGGCGACCCGATTCCCCACGTCCTCACCAAGACCTTCTTCGACGTGTTCGTGCGCATCGGCGGCTCGGGGAGCACGCTCGCGCTGGTGTTCGCGGTGTTTCTCGCCAGCCGCGACCGCGGCCTCCGGCGGATCTGCGCGATCGCGCTGCTGCCCGCGCTCTGCAACGTCAACGAACCCCTGTTGTTCGGCATTCCGCTGGTGCTCAATCCGGCGTTCGCGCTGCCGTTCGTGGCGGTGCCGCTGGTGCAGACCGGCCTCGCCTGGGGGGCCACCCTGCTCGGCTGGGTACCCGCCACCACGGTCGCGGCGGTGTGGACGACGCCGCCCCTGCTCAACGCCTGGGTCGCCACCGGCCACTCCTTCGCCGGTCCGGCGATGCAGCTCGTCAACCTCGCGGTCGGCGTCGCCGTCTACGTCCCGTTCGTGCGCTGGTCCGACCGCCTGCGCGGCGACCAGGGTCGCCGGGCGATGTCGCAACTGCTCGTCGCCGCCGAGAGCCACGCAGCGCCGGAGCGCGCGCTGCTCCACCTCGGCGGCCGCGTCGGCGCGCTCGCCGCCACCCTCGCCGCCGATCTCGAAACCGCGCTGGCGCGGCGCGAAGGGCTGTTCCTCGAATACCAGCCGCAGGTGGACGCGGGCACCGGCGCGGCGATCGGGGTCGAGGCGCTGCTGCGCTGGAGCCATCCGGTGTTCGGCCGGGTGCCGCCGCCGATCGCGGTGGCGCTCGCCGAGGAGATCGGCCGCGTCGACGCCCTCGGCGCGTTCGTCGTCGCCGAGGCGTGCCGCCAGCGCGGCCTCTGGCGCGGCCGCGTGCCGGATGCCCTGGCGATGTCGATCAACGTCGCGCCGCGGCAGTTGCTGGCGCACGATTTCGCCGCCGGGGTGCTCGGCTGCATCGCCGCCAACGGCCTGGAACCGCGCCAGATCGAACTCGAAATCACCGAATCCACGGTCCTGTCGCCGCAGCGCGAAACCTTCGACGCGTTGCAGCTTCTGCGCAGCCGCGGCGCCCGCATCGCCATCGACGACTTCGGCATGGGCCACACCTCGCTGCGCTACCTCCACGTGGTGCCGATCGACACCCTCAAGATCGACCGCTCGCTCACCGTCGCGAGCGACGTCAACGACCACATCGTCCACTCGATCGTCGATCTGACCCGGTCGCTCGGCATCGCCACCGTGGTCGAGGGCGTCGAGACCCCGGCGCAACTCGACCGCTTTCTCGGCCTCGGCTGCCGCATCGTGCAGGGCTATCTCTACTGCCCTCCGGTTTCGGCGGACGCCTGCCTCGCGTTCGTCGCGGCCGCGCAAGCGGATGACGGCGGGCGCGGATCGCCGCTATGATCGGCCTTTCCGCCGACTGCGAGAGGACCCGATGACCGCATCCGCCCTCGACTTTCCCGATCGTGTCGCCCGCGCGCTGCTCGAAAGCCGCTCCGACGCCATCCTCGCCACCGACCGCGACGGCGTGATCCGCTTCTGGAACCCCGGCGCGGAACGCATCTTCGGCTTTTCCGCCGCGCAGGCGGAAGGCCGGTCGCTCGACATCATCGTGCCCGAGCCCCTCCGCGCCCGCCATTGGGAAGGTTGGACACACGCGGTCGCCGCCGGGCGCAGCCGCTACGGCGAGGGCGAACTGCTCTCGGTTCCGGCCCTGACCGCCGACGGGCTGCGGATTTCCGTGGAGTTCACCATCGCCATGACCTTCGACGCCGCGGGCGCGGTGGACGGCGTCGTCGCGGTGCTGCGCGACGCCACCGCCCGGTTCGAGGAGATCCGCCGCCTCAAGCGCGAACTCGCGGCCTGGACCGGCCCGGCGACCTGAGCCGCGCTCAGCCGAACCGCACCACCTTGTTGGCGGCGTCGTGGCCGATGTCGGCGCGGCCGAGCCAGGGAATGCCGGAGCGCCCGCACCACTCCCGCGCCACGTCCACCTCGTCGCGGCCGAAATCCGGGTCGTTCGGCGGAATCTCGCGGCAGCGCCCGAGGCGGATCCCCGCAAGGCCGCGCAGCGCCGGGGCGCTCGCGACCTGGCCGAGCGCCCGGTCGATGCGGTAGATCGGCTCGGACACTTCCTCCAGCATCAGCACGTGACCGGCGAGATCGGGCAGGTAGGGCGTGCCGATCAGGTGCGCGAGAATGGTGAGGTTGAACGCCGCCGCGGGCGCGCCCGCCGACGTCGGTTCGAGCGCCGCGGCCTCGCTCCGCACGAGATAGCCGAGCGCCCGCCGCACCGCCGCCGCGCCGCCCTCCCGCGCGAGATCGGCGGGCATCGGTCCGTGGGCGACGCGGCCGACGCCCGCGCCGTAAAGCGCGCCGAGCAGCGCGCCGCCGTCGCTGTATCCCATGTAGAGCTTGTCGCCCGCCGCGCTCGAAAGGCGCGGCAGCACCAGCGCCGCGATCCGGAACGCGCCGTAGCCGCCGCGCGCGAACCACACCGCGTCCACCGCCGGATCGTTCGCGGTTTCGACGAACGCCGCCGCGCGCGTCGCGTCGTCGCCCGCGAAATGGCCGCACGACGCGAAGCACTGGGGGTGAAAGCGGATCTCCGCCTCGGGAACCTCTGCGGCGGCGAGCGCCCGCACCCGCCGTTCGAGCTCGGGCGTCACCGCCCGCCCCGGCGCGACCACGCCGATCCGCATTCTCCACCCTCCATTCCGCTTGCCGCCCCGGCGGCCAGATTGTAGCCTCCGCGCATGCACGGCGACAGACAGTATTTCTTTTGCGGAATCGGCGGCAGCGGGATGCTGCCGCTGGCTCTGATCGTGCGGCAGCGCGGCCACGCGGTGGCGGGTTCGGACCGGTCGCTCGACCAGGGGCTGCTGGCCGACAAGTTCGCGTTCCTGCGTAGTCGCGGCATCGCGCTGTTCCCGCAGGACGGCAGCGGCGTCTCCGGCGCGGGAACGGTGTTCGTCACCTCCACCGCGGTCGAGGACACCATCCCCGACGTCGCCGCCGCGCGGCGCGCGGGCGCGACGATGCTCACCCGCGCCGAGCTCCTCGCCTCGCTGTTCAACGCCGCGCCGAACTCGGTGGGGGTGGCGGGCACCAGCGGCAAATCCACCACCACCGGCATGGTCGCCTGGGTGCTGCATCGCGCCGGGTTGCGGCCGACGGTGGTCAACGGCGCGGTGATGCGCAACTTCGTCTCCGCCGAGACGCCGTTCGCGAGCGCCCTGGTCGGCGGCGACGATCCGTTCGTCGCCGAGGTCGACGAAAGCGACGGCTCGATCGCCCATTACCGCCCGCGGGTGGCGGTGCTCAACAACGTCGCGCTGGACCACAAGTCGCTCGCCGAACTGCGGACGCTGTTCGGCGACTTCGTCGCCAAGGCCGAGGTCGCGGTGCTCAACCTCGACAACGCCGAAACCGCCGCGCTCGCCGCCGGAACCCCGGCCGCGCGGCGGATCACCTATTCCCTGCACGACCCCGCCGCCGACCTCGCGGCGACGGACGTCCGGCCGCTCGCCGACGGCGTGCGCTTCGCGGTGCGCGCCGACGGCGGTGCGATGCCGGTGCGGTTGCGGGTGCCGGGGCGGCACAACGTCGCCAACGCGCTCGCCGCCCTCGCCGCGGCGCGGGCGTGCGGCGTCGGCCTCGGCGACGCGGCGGCCGCGCTTGCGGACTTCGCCGGCATCCGCCGCCGCCTCGAAACCGTCGGCAGCGCCGGCGGCGTCACGGTGATCGACGACTTCGCCCACAATCCCGACAAGATCGCCGCAACCCTCGCGGCGCTGCACGAGTTCCCCGGCCGCCTGCTGGTGCTGTTCCAGCCGCACGGCTTCGGCCCGCTGCGACTGATGCGCGCGGGCTTCGTCGACGCCTTCGCCGCCGGACTCGCGCCCGAGGACGAACTGCTGATGCCGGACCCGGTCTACTTCGGCGGCACCGTCGACCGGAGCGTCGGCAGCGCCGACATCGCCGACGGCGTCGCCGCACGCGGCCGCCGCGCCGCGCACCTGCCCGACCGCGCCGCCTGCGGCGAACGTCTGCTGGCGCTCGCGCGCCCGGGCGACCGCATCGTGGTGATGGGCGCGCGCGACGACACCCTCACCACCTTCGCCGCCGACCTGCTGGCGCGGGTGGAGCAACGCGTTCCGGCGCGCTGACCTACTCCAGCCCCTCGGGCCGCACCTGCCCGTCGGGGGCGAGCAGCACGCCGGTGGGCCTGCCGTTCTTCATCGCGCGGGCGTGCCAATAGTTGTCGCAGCCCTTCTTAAGATCGGCGATCTGCGTATAACCGGCCGCGGTCATCGCCTTCCGCGCGTCCGCGGCGGTCGAACCGTCGATCTTGGCGAGAGCCTGGGGACTGCACGCGATCGGCGGCAACTCGGCCGCCTGCGCCGGAACGAACCCCAGCGCGCCCGCGCACAGCGCCGCCGCCGCGGCGATCGGCCGGAACCTGCTCATGTCGCACCTCCTTCGCGTTCCCGGGCCGCCCGGAGCGGGCGCCCCATGCGAACCGAAACGACTCAACCCCGCCGAAGGCTGCACGACCGCCGAACGAATGCGGGATCAGCCGGGATCGCGCGCGACGCCGTGCAGGAACACCGCGACGCACCCGCGGATGGACGCCACCCGTTCCGCGGCCTCGTGCGAGGGCTCGGCCGCCGCCGGGCCGAGCGTCAACGCGCCGAAGACCATGCTCATAAGGAGCTGCGCGGCAGCCTCCGCGTTCCCCACCGCGATCCGCCCTTCGCGATCGCGGCGGCGCAGCCAGGCGGCGAGTGCGGTCCGGATGCCGTCGGTGCAGTAGCCCCGAAACACCGCCTCGACCTCCGGATTGCGCAGCGATTCGGAAATCACGCAGCGCAGGAACGCCATGCGGTGGTGCACCGTCAACGGATCGAGATCGACCCGGAAGGCGGCCTCCAACGCGGCGGCGACGGGTATATCCTCCGCGATCGGCGCACGGAACCAGCCGTCGCGGCAGGTCTCGATCGCCGCCGCGAGGACCGCGAGCTTACCGGGAAACAGGCGGTAGAGCGTCTCGCCCGACATATGCGCCGCCGCGGCGATCTCCACGACCTTGGTCTGGGCATAGCCCTTCTCCGTGAACAGGCGCGCGGCCTGCGCCGCCACGTACATGTGGCGGATCTCGTCCGTCGCCATCAGGCCGGAGCCCTTGTCTTCCGCTGCCATCCTCTCCTCCTCCATCCTCCGCTCCCCGCGCCCGCATCACGACGCCGATCCTCCCGCGCCGCCGCCCAGCGCCTTGTAGAGCGCCACCAGATTGTCCGCCTCCTGCTGGCGGAGCGAGATTTCGGTCTGCTGCGCGGTGAACAGCTCGCGCTGCGCGTCCAGCACGTCGAGATAGTCGGCGACGCCGCGCGCATAGCGCCGCTGCGAAAGATCGAGCGCCTCGCGGTTGGCGGCCACCAGATCCCGCTGCGCGGCGATCTCGTCCACCAGCGTGGCGCGCGCCGCGAGCGCATCCGCCACTTCGCGGAAGGCGGTCTGGATCGCCTTCTCGTAGGTGGCGACGGCGGTGTCGCGGGCGACTTTCGCGGCGTCGAGGTTGGCTTGGTTGCGTCCGGCGGTGAAGATCGGTACCGACAGGTTCGGACCGAAAGCCCAGGTGCGCGACGCCCCTTCGAACAGGTTGCCGAGCGAGGCGCTCGAAACCCCGAGGCTGCCGGTCAGCGAGATCGTGGGGAAGAACGCCGCGCGCGCCGCACCGATGTCGGCGTTGGCGGCGCGCAGCTTGTGTTCCGCCTCGCGGATATCCGGACGGCGCAGCAGCACCTCCGACGACGTGCCGACCGGCGGCAGCGTCACCGCTCCGGCGACGCCCGTCTCCGCGATCTCCGCCGCGGCGAGCGGCCGCCCGACCAACAGTTCGAGGGCGTTGCGATCCTGCGCCACCGCCCGCACGTAGCTCACCCGCGCCACCCGCGCGGTCTCGAGCGCGCTGCGCGCCTGCGCGACGTCGAGCTGGGTGGCGACGCCGTTGCGGAACCGGGCGGCGACGAGATCGAGAGACTGCTGCCGCGACGCCAAGGTCTCCTCGGCGAGACGCAACTGATCGCGGTCCGCCTGCCACGCCAGCCATGCTTGAGCGACCTCGGCGACCAGGGAGATCTGCGCATCGACGCGCGCCTCCTCGGTGGCGAGGAAGCGCTCCAGCGCCTCCGCCTCGAGGCTGCGGACGCGGCCGAAGAAATCGAGCTCGAACGCGGTGACGCCGAGATCGGCCGAATAGGTTCCGGCGGTGACCGCCCGTCCGGCGGAGGACAGCTCCGCCGGAGTGCGGGCACGCTTGCCGGACGCCGCGCCGTCCACCTGCGGATAGAGATCGGCGCGGCTGACGCGGTAGGTGGCGCGCGCCGCCTCGACGTTGAGGGCGGCGACGCGGAGATCGCGGTTGTTGGCGATCGCCGTCTCGATCAGGCGGCGCAGATCGGGCGCCTGGAAGACTTCGTTCCAGCCGAGATCGGCGAACGGCCGGGCATCGGCCGCCGGAGCCGCGTAGGCGGGCCCGTCGGGCCATGCCCCCGCCACCGGCGACGCGGGCGTCTCCATATCGGGAATCAGCGAGCACCCGGCGAGCAGAGCCGCCGCGGCGCAGGACAACGCGTTACGCATGATCGGTGCCTCCGGAGATCGTCACCCGGCGATGCGGCCGCGCGAACCATCGCGACACCGCGACGAAGAACACCGGCACGAAGAAGATCGCCAGCACCGTGGCGGTGATCATGCCGCCGATCACGCCGGTGCCGATGGCGTTCTGACTGCCCGACCCCGCGCCGGTCGAAATCGCCAGTGGCACCACGCCGAGGACGAAGGCGAGCGAGGTCATGACGATCGGACGCAGGCGCTGCTGCGCCGCCTCGATCACCGCGCCCACCAGCGGCCGGCCGGTGTCGTGCAGATCCTTGGCGAACTCGACGATCAGGATCGCGTTCTTCGCCGACAGGCCGATGGTGGTGAGCAGACCGACCTGGAAATAGACGTCGTTGGACAGCCCGCGCAGGCTTGCCGCCAGAACCGCGCCGACGACGCCGAGCGGCACCACCAGCATCACCGAGAACGGGATCGACCAACTCTCGTAAAGCGCGGCGAGGCACAGAAACACCACGACCAGCGAAATCGCGTACAGCGCCGGGGCCTGCGATCCGGCCAGACGCTCTTCGTAGGAGAGGCCGGTCCAGTCGAACCCGATCCCCGGCGGCAGCTTGGCGGCGAGGCTCTCCATCGCCGCCATCGCGTCGCCCGAGCTTTTGCCCGGCGCGGCGTTGCCGAGGATTTCCATTGAGGACAGGCCGTTGTAGCGTTCGAGCTGGGCCGCGCCGGTGGTCCAGCGCGCCGAGGCGAACGACGCGAACGGCGCCATCGCGCCGGTCGAGCCGCGCACATACCAGCGGTCGAGGTCTTCCGGCACCATGCGATAGGGGGCGTCGGCCTGGACGTAGACCTTCTTCACCCGCCCCTTGTCGTTGAAATCGTTGACGTAGCTCGATCCCCACGCCGCCGAGAGGGTGGCGTTGATGTCGGCCACCGAAAGGCCGAGGGCCTTCGCCTTGACGCGATCGATGGACACTTTGTACTGCGGCGTGTCCTCGAGGCCGTTGGGGCGCACCGCCACCAGATCCGGATTGCGCGCCGCCATGCCGAGCAGCATGTTGCGCGCCTCCAGCAATTTGTCGTGGCCGACTCCGCCGCGGTCGATGAGTTCGAAGTCGAAGCCGTTGGCGTTGCCGAGCTCCATCACCGAGGGCGGCTGGAAGGCGAACACCCGCGCCTCGCGCAGCCCCGCGAAACGCTGCATCGCCCGCGCGGCGATCCTGTCGACCTTCTGATCGGCGCGGGTGCGTTCGCTCCAGTCCTTGAGGTCGATGAACGCCATGCCCGAACTCTGACCGCGCCCGGCGAAATTGAAGCCGACCACCGTCATCATCCCGCGCACGTTCTCTTTCTCGTCGTCGAGGAAATGGGTCTCGATCTCCTTGATCACCGCAAGCGTCCGCTCGCGCGGCGTGCCGGGCGGCATCGTCACCTGGGCGAAGAGAATTCCCTGGTCCTCGTCGGGCAGGAAGGCGGTGGGCAGACGCACGAACAGCACGCCGAGCACCGCGACGATCGCCGCATAGGCGAGAAAGAACGGCCCGATGCGCCGCACCGCCGCATGCACGCCGGTGCGGTAGCGCCGCCGTCCGCGGTCGAAGACGCGGTTGAACCAGCCGAAAAAGCCGCCGCCGTGGCGCCCCGTCTCCACCGGCTTCAAAAGCGTCGCGCACAGCGCCGGGGTCAGCACCAACGCCACCACCACCGAAAGCACCATCGCCGAAACCATGGTGAGCGAGAACTGGCGATAGATCGCCCCGGTGGAGCCGCTCATGAACGCCATCGGCACGAACACCGCGGACAGCACCAGGGCGATGCCGACCAACGCGCCTGACACCTGCTCCATCGACTTGCGCGTCGCGGCGCGGGGCGGCAGTTTCTCCTCGCTCATCACCCGCTCGACGTTCTCGACGACGACGATCGCGTCGTCCACCAGCAGGCCGATCGCCAGCACCAGACCGAACATCGTCAGGGTGTTGATGGTGAACCCCAACGCCGCCATGACGCCGAAGGTGCCGAGCAGCACCACCGGCACCGCGATGGTGGGAATGATCGTGGCGCGGAAGTTCTGCAGGAACAGGTACATCACCGCGACCACGAGAACGATCGCCTCGATCAGGGTCTTGACCACCTCCTCGATCGAAATCCGCACGAACGGCGTGGTGTCGAGCGGGTAGCGGACCTCCAGTCCGTGGGGAAAGAACTGCTGCAACTCCGCCAGCTTGGCCCGCACGGCGGCGGCGGTGTCGAGCGCGTTGGCGCCGGACCGCAGCTTGATCGCGAGGCCCGACGCGGGCATGCGGCTGTAGCGGGCGGCGGTTTCGTAGCTTTCCGAGCCGAGTTCGACGCGCGCCACGTCCTTGAGCCGCAGGCGCGAGCCGTCGGTGTTGACGCGGATCAGGATGTCGCCGAATTCCTCGACGGTTTCGAGGCGCTGCTGCGCCAGCACCGTGGCGTTGAGGGGCTGGCCCTCGAGCGCGGGCGCGCCGCCGAGCTGCCCGGCCGAAACCGTGGCGTTCTCCGCCTCGATCGCGCTCACCACGTCGGCGGTGGTGACGCCGAAGCTTTCGAGCTTGCCGGGATCGAGCCAGACCCGCATCGCATGCTGGCGGCCGAACAGGGTGGTATCGCCGACGCCGTCGATGCGGCCGAGCGGGTCGACGACGTTGGAGCCGACGTAATCCTCGATGTCGCCCTGGGCCATCGAGCCGTCGGTGGAGACGAAGCCCACCACCATCAGGAAGCTCTTCGCCGCCTTGGCGACGGTGATGCCCTGGCGCTGCACCTCCTCCGGCAGCAGCGGGGTGGCGAGCTGGAGCTTGTTCTGCACCTGCACCTGGGCGATGTCGGGATCGGCCTCGGGCTCGAAGGTCAGGGTAATGGTGACGTTGCCCGCGGAATCGCTGGTGGACGACATGTAGCGGAAGTGATCGATGCCGGTCATCTTCTGCTCGATCACCTGGGTGACGGTGTCCTCCAGGGTTTTCGCCGAGGCCCCCGGATAGGACGCGGTGATCGTCACCGACGGCGGGGCGATGCGCGGATACTGCTCGACCGGCAGCCCGAGGATCGAAAGCACGCCCGCGAGCATGATCGAGATCGCGATCACCCAGGCGAACACCGGGCGGTCGATGAAGAACTTCGAAATCATCTGAAGGAACCCTTACCGGTTGGCGACCTTGGCGGCCGGCTTGGCCGGAACCGGCTCGACCGCGACGCCGGGGCGCAGGTTCTGGAGGCCGTCGACGATCACCCGGTCGCCCGGGTTCAGGCCGCTTTCGACGATCCATGCGCCGCCGACCAGATGCGACACCGTGATCGGGCGCATCGCCGCCTTGCCCGCAGCGTCGGCCATCCACACTCCGGCGCCGCCCGCCGCATCGCGGATCAGCGCCCGCTGCGGCACCGTCAGCGCGCCCTTGCGCACGCCCTGGGCGACGCGGGCGCGCACGAACATACCGGGCAGCAGCTCGTGCCGCGGGTTGGGGAACACCGCGCGCACCGTCACCATGCCGGTGCTCTGATCGACGGTAACGTCGGAGAACTGCAGGACGCCGGTTTCGGCATAGGGCGCGTCGTCGCCATCGACCGTCACCGAAACCCGCGCCGCGGCGGTCTGGCCGTCGACCCGCCCGGCCTCGATCTCCCGCCGCAGCTTCAGCATCTCGACGCTCGACCGGGTGAGGTCGACGTAGATCGGATCGAGTTGGGTGACGGTCGCGAGGGCGTCGGTCTGGTTGGCGGTCACGAGCGCGCCCTCGGTCACCGAGGACTTGCCGATGCGGCCCGAGATCGGCGCGTTCACCCGGGTGTAGATGAGGTCGATGGAGGCGAGATCGAGCGCCGCCGCGCCCGCCTTCACCTCGGCGCGCGCCTGGTCGAGGCTCGCCACCGCGTCGTCGTAATCCTGCTTGCTCACCGCATTGACCTTCACCAGCGCGGCGTAGCGCTCCGCCTTCGCCTGCACCGACTTGAGATTGGCGCGCGCCTTGGCGAGATCCGCCTCCGCGCTCGCGAGCGTGGCGGCGTAACGGTCGGAATCGATCTGATAGAGCTGCTCGCCCGCGACGACGTTGCCGCCTTCCTCGAACAGGCGGCGCTTGACGATGCCCGAAACCTGGGGCCGCACCTCGGAGACCCGCACCGCCGCGACCCGGCCGGACAGCTCCGTGCTCACCGCCAGATCCGACGGCGCGACTTCCACCACGCCCACCTGGACCGGACGTTCCGCCGCCTGCCGCGGCTCGTCGTTGCACGCCGCAAGCAGCAACGCGCAGGTCGCCCCGATCGCACCGGCACCGATCTTTCGCCAATTCGTCATCGCATCCTCATCCGCTCCGATCGCGCGGGCAGCCCCCTGCGCTTGAATGTGTACTGTATAGTACGGTACACCTAACGCGACCATCGCTTTTTCGCGGCGGAAGCGTGGCGCAGTTCACAAAGGCGCCCGCACCGTTGCGGCAACCGGCGGGTTTTCCTATGGTGCCGGAAAGGGAGCGAGAGACATGACGACGAGCGGAACCTCACGGAGGGAGAAACGGCGCGACGCGCTTCTCGCGGCGGCGCGCGTGCTGTTCCTCGACAAGGGCTACGAGCGCACCACGATCGGCGACATCGTCGGCATGGCCGGCGGCTCGCGCAGCACGTTGATGGAGATCTTCGGCGGCAAGGAGGGATTGTTCCTCGAGGTTCTCCGCGACGTCTGCCGGTCGGTCGAGGCCATCTTCCAGACTCTGGAAACCAGCGACGCCGCGCCCGAAACCACGCTGCGCGAGTTCGCGCACGGCTTCCTCGCCGCGATCTTCACGCCCGAAACGGTCACGATCGTGCAGATCCTGGTGGCCGAAAGCGGACGCTTCCCCGAACTCTCCAACGCGTTTCTCCGCATCGCCCCGGAAATGGGCCAGGCGCTGCTCGCGGCCTATCTGCAGCGCTGCGTCGCCTCCGGACGCCTCCGCCCGATGGACCCGGAAAACGCCGCCAAGACGTTTCTCGGAATGGTCATCGCGGACGCGGAATACCGCGCGCTGCTGGGCTCCCCCCTCGCCCCGCTGCTGGCCGCCGCGCACGACCGGGTCGATTCCGCCGTCGACATCTTCCTGCACGGCGCGGCACGAAAATAGCGGTGGCCAAGCTCACGCAAGAATGAAATACTCGTTCCGATTTCAGATATATTGGAACGAGATTGCGGATCATGGGATCGATGCCGTCGCCCCCCCTGCCACGCGACTTCGAGGGCCTGCGCGCCCTCATCCTCGCCCGGCACGAAAGCCTCCCGAAGCGCCTCGCGCAGGTCGCCCGGTTCGCCGTGGACAACCCGGAAGACGTCGCCCTCGGCACCGCCGCAAGCATCGCGAAGGCGGCGGACGTCCAGCCCTCGACCCTTGTCCGTCTGGCGCAAACCCTCGGCTATCAGGG
The DNA here is from genome assembly GCA_900079695.1 of uncultured Alphaproteobacteria bacterium. Lineage (NCBI taxonomy): Bacteria > Pseudomonadati > Pseudomonadota > Alphaproteobacteria > uncultured Alphaproteobacteria bacterium. The sequence continues at coordinate 65,155 of LT599022.1, read as the reverse complement.
CTTCTCCGATCTTCAGGAGGTCTTCCGCCAGCGCCTGAAGACGCGCAATTCGACATACGAGGAGCGCCTCGCGCACGCCAAGGCGATCATCCCCGACAACGCCTCGGGCGCGCACGTGATCGCCACCGGCGTGCTCGGCGCGGCGATCGAATCGCTCGACCGCGCGCTCCAGAGCCTCGACCCCGAAGCGCTCGAAACCGCAACGTCCATTCTGGCGGCGGCCGATACGATCTATCTTCTCGGACAGCGCCGCTCCTACCCCGCCACCTGCTACCTCGGCTACATCTTCGGCAAGCTCAAGATGCGCGCGGTGGTGCTCGGCTCGGCGCTGGGCAACGACGAGGAAATCCTGAGCCTCGCGCGCCGCACCGACGCGGCGCTCTCGATCTCCTTCACGCCCTATGCGTCGGCGACCGTCGACTGGACCCGCGCCCTCGCCGAGAAGGACGTTCCGGTGGTCGGCATCACCGACAGCGTGTTCTCGCCGATCGCGCGGCTGTCGCGCGCGTGGCTGGAAGTCGCGGAGTCCGACTTCGAGGGATTCCGCTCCCTCGGCGCGACGATGGCGCTGTCGGTCTCGCTGGCGATCGCCGCCGCGAACAAGCGCTGCTCCGACTAGAATCGGGAGCCCCGAGCGGGCGGAACCGGTGCGGCCCGAAAGCGGAGCCGCACCGGTTCGGAACGTGCGTGTCGCCGCAGGGCGACACGCACGTCAGTAGTTGTAGCCGAGCAACGTCGGCAGGATCGTCGAGATCGGCTCGACGAACACGATCAGCAGGGTGACCAGCGCCATCGCCAGAAGATAGGGCAGCACCGCCACCGCCAGGCGCTCCACCGAAACCCCGGTCAAGCGCGACGAGACGAACAGGTTGACCCCCATCGGCGGCGTCAGCAGCCCGGTCTCGTTGGCCATGATCATGACGATGCCGAAATGGATCGGGTTGATCTCCAGGATATGGAGCATCGGCACCAGAACCGGCGCCACCAGGATGATCATCGCGAGCGTTTCCATGAACATGCCGAGAATGTAGAGCAGCCCGACGATCAGGAGCATCACGAGATATTTGTTGTGGGTGAACGCCACCACCGCGTTGGCCAGGCGCGCGGGGGCTTCCTCGTAGGTGAGGATCTTCCCGAACAGGGTGGAGGCGCCGACGATGATCATGATCGAGCCGCACACGATCGCGCCTTCGAGGAAGGAGTCGTAGATATCCTTGATCGACAGCGCCCGGTTGACCACGACCCCCACGAAGAGAGCCCACAACACCGCAACCACCGAGGCCTCCACCGGCGTGGCCATGCCGCTGTAGATCGAGCCGAGAACGATGATCACGGTCGCGAGGGAAAAGAACGCCCGCCGGCAGGTCTTCAGAAACGCGCCGGCACTGAAGGGCTCCGCACCCTCGTCCGCCCGGAAACCGTGATGACGGGCGAGCAGCCACGCCACCACGCTCAGGCAGAAGGCCATGATGAACCCGGGGAGGAACCCGGCGGTGAACATGCCGGTGACCGAGACGTTGCAGATGATCGCATAGATGATCATCGGGTTGCTCGGCGGAATCAGGATGCCGATGGTGCCGCCGGTCGCGGCCACCGCCCCGGCGTAGGTCCTGCTGTAGTTGTTGCGGATCATCGCCGGGATCATCACCGCGCCCACCGCGGCGACGGTGCTGGTGCCCGAACCGGAGATCGCGGCGAAGAACGTGCATCCCAGGATCGTGGTGATGCCGATACCGCCGTACAGACGGCCGACCAGCATCTTCACCACGTCGATGATGTCCTGGGTGATGTTGCCGCGCTCCATCAGTTTCCCGGCGACGATGAAGCAGGGAATCGCCAGCAGGGGAAAGATGTTCAGCCCGTCGAAGAGAGACCCCTGCACCACCGCGAGCGGCAGGGTGTCGCTGAAGAACAGCGCCAGCATCGAGGAGATCAGCAGCGCCGCGTAGATCGGCACGCCGATCAGGAACAGCACGAACAGGGCGACGAGGGCGATCGTGAGGATACTCATCAGAGGCCGAGCTCCTCTTCCACGGCGACCATCCGGTAGAGGGTGCCGTTGCGCAGGTGAACGAGGTAGCACTCGAGGGTGCGCCACGTCACCGCGACGCAGGAGATCGGGATGATCATTTCGACGTAGGCGGTGGTCCACCGCAGCGTCGGCGAAACTTCGGGATAGCTGAAGGAATCGGCGACCACCTGGGTGCAGACGTAGGCCGCGATCAGGTTGAAGGCCATCCAGATGCCGTCGGCCAGTACGCGAAACGCCAGCCGCACCTTCGGCGGAAAGGCCATGAACTGCACCGACACCCGCACGTGCAGGGTCCGCTTCGCCGCCATCGACGCGCCCACGTAGACCGTCCAGATCAGCGCGAACCGGCTGATCTCTTCCGCCCAGGCCACCGCCTCCCCGAGCGTGAACCGTACGATCACCTGAACGCTCAGGCTGACGACGATCAGCGCGACGAAGAATACGCAGAGGTATTCTTCCAGGTTCCCGTAGATTTTTCGAAGTACAGACATTCCCGTTCCTCCCTGTAGGAACCGCGGCCGGGCAATCTTGTGTTCGCCTCGACCGAACCAGGAGCGTTCAAGAGCATCGTCGTCGTGCGGGTCTCTTCCTTCGTCCGGGGAGGCACCTCCCCCCGGCTGGGGCGCTCCCGGCACGGCGGCCGCGCCGGGAGCGATCTTGGTCGGAGAAGCCGACACGACGGCGGAGAGGACGCGTTCAGTCCTTCTTATGGTTCTTCTCGACGATAGCAACCGCCATGTCGGTCAACTTCTTCATCTCCGGGGTGTCGACGAACTTGCTCCAGGTGGCGCGCGCCTTCGCCTGCCAGTCGTCCTCGTCGGTCAGAACGTCGATGGTCATGCCGTGCTCGACGCTCATCTTCTTGGCTTCGTCTTCATAGTTCTGCATCCACGGCCAGATCACCTCCTGCGCATGCTTGCCCGCATCGGCGACGAGCTTGCGGGTGTCGGGATCGAGGCCGCGGAACCACCGGTCGCCCGCCAGGATCGCGCCGGTCCAGCGCATGTAGTGCAGTTCCGTCATGTACTTCTGCACTTCCCACATCTTGGTTTCGCGGTTGGTGGCGAACATGTTTTCCTGGCCGTCGACGACCCCCTGCTGGAGGGCGTTGAACACTTCCGACCAGGCCATCGGATGGGGCTCGACGCCCCAGGCGCGGAACGCCTCCAACTGAACGGCCGACGGCGAGACGCGGATCTTCAGCCCCTGCAGGTCGCTCATCTTGGTGATGCGATGCTTGGAGTTGGTGATGTGGCGGTATCCGCCGACCATCCAGCCCAGCGGCCGGACCTGCGCCTTGTCGACGATCGCGTCCGCCAGGGCGGCGGTGAACGTGTCGTCGGACAGCAGGGCGTAGGTGTCGTTCAGTTTCGGGAACATGTAGGGCAGGCAGAGCACGGTCGCCGGCGGGGCGAAGGGCGTCAGGTTTCCGGTGAACACCGTGGCGATGTTGAGCTCGCCGGTCCTGAGTTGCTTGACGTTCGCGGTTTCGTCGCCCATCGAACCGCCGATGAAGATCTTCATCGTCACGGCGCCGTTCGATTTCTCCTCGATGTACGACTTCATCGTCTGCAGGACGATGTCGTGCTGGCTGCCGATCGCGTTGGCCGAAGCGGCCAGGATCACCTGTTTCTTGTACGTCTGGGCCTGACCGTCGCCCGCTGCCGAAAGAACCATCGCGGCGGCGGCCGTGAAAACCATGACCATGCGCTTCATTGAACACATCCTCCCTGTTCGGCGTGCGCGTTCCGTTGTCTGCGTCGCGCACTTGATGACGGCGTCACAAGTCAAACCAGGAAACTCACCTTCCATTCCAGAACCAACCCGACCGGTCACGAGAAGGTCAGCTGCACCTTCATCGCCCGGCTGCGGTCGCCCGCGAGGGCGAACGCCGCCTTGAACTCGGCGAAGGGAAAACTCGCGGTGATCAGGGGGCGAACGTCGATCAGCCCGCGATTCAGGTAGTCCACCGCCTGCGCGAACTCCTCGTGAAAACGATACGATCCGCGCAGATCGATCTCCTTGGCGGTGATCAGGTTGACGGGCAGCGTCATTTCCGCACCGCTGTTGCCGACCTGCACGATCACGCCGCGCGGACGCACCACGTCGATCGCCGATTTCAACGCCTTTTCGGAGCCGCTGGCCTCGAACATCACGTCGAAGCTGCCCTTCCCCTCGCCGTAGGCGGCGAGCGCCCCGGGGTCCTTGGCGGTGTTGATGGTGCGGTCGACGCCCACCCGGTGCGCGCCCGCCAGCGCCTCGTCGGCGATGTCCGTCACCACCACGTCGAGGGCTCCCGCCCGCCGCGCCGCAATGCAGATCAGTGCCCCGATCGGGCCGCACCCGGTCACGAGCACGCGCTTGCCGAGCAGTTGCCCCGCCCGTCCGACCGCGTGCAGCGCGACCGACAGGGGCTCGCTCATCGCCGCCTCGCCGTCGGACACGGCGTCGCTCACCTTGTGCGCCTGCCACGCCTCGACGACGATCTCCTGACGGAAGGCGCCGCCGACGTGCGGCGTCGGCGCGGCGCTGCCGTAGAAGCGCATGTTCAGGCAATGGTTCGGCAGGCCCGCGCGGCAGTAGCGGCAAGCGCCGCACGGACGGCTGGGGCTGACGGCGACGCGATCGCCGGGCGCGAAACCGGCGGCCTCGCCGCCGACCTCGGCGACGACCCCGGAAACCTCATGCCCGAGAACCATCGGCTCCCGGACCCGCACGGTGCCGAAGCCGCCGTGCTGGTAGTAGTGCAGATCCGACCCGCAGATGCCGCCCGCGCGGATCCGCACGCGCAGCTGGGCCGCTCCGAGCGGCTGGGTTTCCACCTCTTCGAGCCGCAGGTCGTGCGGCGGGTAGATCACGAGAGCTTTCATCGCGAAATCCTCCGAGACTCGAGAGCTTCAGGGATCGGCAGCTTCCGGGAACGACGGCCTCCGCCAGGCGCAGCCGACGAATATCCGCCCGCCCGGACGAAACCCGGGGCGTGGCGGACGAAGCGGAGACGTTCCGGCGCATGTCGCATGCGCTCCTCCCTGTTGCCGTCTGTTATCCGGTCCTTCTTGCGAGGACTCGTTGCACCCGCGGCAGCGTCGGGCGACGCCGCCACGGGAAAACGCGCGGACGACGCGTCACCGCGTCATGGTACCGTCCCAGGTCGAGGCGGTGGCGGGAATTTCCTTGTCGGTGAACCAGGTGGCGGTGACGTTCTTGCTTTCGGTAAAGAAGATGAAGCCGTCGCGCCCCATCGCGTGGAGATCGCCGAAGAACGACTGCTTGTGCCCGGTGAAGCCGAAGATCCCGAGCGGCACCGGAATGCCGACGTTGACCCCGACCATGCCGCCGTCGGTGCGATAGGCGAACTCGCGGGCGAAGTGGCCGCTCTCGGTGAAGATCACCGAGCCGTTGGCGAAGCGGCTGGCGTTCATCACCTTCAGCCCCTCCTCGAAGGTCTCGACCCGCTTGACGAACAGCACCGGCCCGAACACCTCCTCGCGCCCCACCGACATCTCCTCGGTGACGTGGTCGAAGATCGTCGGCCCGACGAAGAAGCCCTTCTCGCAACCCGCCGGAACCTTGGGGTTGCGGCCGTCGAGCACCAGTTTCGCGCCTTCCTTGATGCCGGTTTCGATCCAGTTGAGGACGAAGTCCTTGTGCCCCTGGTTGACCACCGGCCCGAGCCCGGTCTCCTTGTCGTAGGCCGGGCCGAGGGTGATCGCCTTCGCCGCCTCGACGATCGCCGCGACGAAGCGGTCGGCGATGGCGTTCTCCACCACCACGCACGGCAACGCCATGCAGCGTTCCCCGGCGCAGCCCGAGAACGAGTTGATGACGCTCCGCACGGTACGTTCGAGCACGCAGTCGCGCAGGATCAGCGCATGGTTCTTCGCCTCGGTGAGCGCCTGCACGCGTTTGCCGTTGGCCGCCGCGGTGGCGTAGATGTGCTTGCCCACGCCGGTGGAGCCGACGAAGCTCACCCCCCGGATCGCCGGGTGGCGCAGGAAGATCTCGGCCTCGTGGCGACTGGTGGTGACGACGTTGATCACCCCGGCGGGCAGCCCCGCCTCGTACCACAGCTCGGTGATCCGCATCGCGCACTGCGGGTCGAAACTCGCCGCCTTCAGCACCAGGGTGTTGCCGGTGGCGATGCAGATCGGCGCCATCCACCCCTGCGGGATCATCGCCGGGAAGTTCCACGGCGCGATCCCCGCGAACACCCCGAGGGGCTCGTTGTAGCGCACCGTGTCGTAGCCCGCCGACACGTTGAACAGGGATTCGCCCTTCATCAGGTGCGGCGCGCCGCAGGCGAACTCCACCACCTCGATCACCTTGAGGATATCGCCGCGGGCCTCGTCCCACTTCTTGCCGTTTTCGAGCGCACAGAGATAGGTAAGCTCGTCGAGGTGCTCTTCGAGCAGCGCCTTCATCCGGAACAGCACCTGCACGCGCTTGCTCACCGGCGTGTCGCGCCACGCCGGGAACGCCGCCGCCGCCGCCGTGATCGCCTCCTCGACCTCGGCCACCGTGCATTGCGGCGCGAGCGCGATCACCGCGCCGGTCGAGGGGTCGTAGCAGGGCATCCAGGTCTGCGTCGCCGAATCCTTCCACGCTCCGCCCGCGCAATAGCGCAACCTGCGCGGCCGAGCGCCGCTCACCGCGTCCGCCGCCACCGACTTGTCGTCCCAGGCGTAACCGGTCGCCGGGCGGGCCGTCGTCATCGTCTCGTTCATCGTCCTCTCCATCAGGAAGCCGTCACCGTCGCGGCGTCTTCCCACGCCGCGACCAGACGCGCGAAATTCGCCGCAAGCGCCGCCACCGCGGCATCGTCGTCGATCCGCCCGGCGAGCCAGGCGCGCGCCGGTTCGGCGAAGATCGTCCGCCCGACCGCGAAGCCCTTCACCCGCGGGCACCCGGCGGCGCGGCGGAAGGCGCGCACGAGATCGGCCTCCGGCGCATCGAGGCCGAGCAGAACCACGCCGCGGCAGCGCGGATCGTTCTCCGCGATCGCGTCGGCGATCGCGCCCCATGCCGCGTCCGAAGGCTGATCCTCGAGTTTCCACCAGTCCGGCTTCACCCCCGCGGCGTAGAGCCTGCGGATCACCGTCGCGGTGGTGGCGTCGTCGAGCGGGCCGTCCTTCGACGCGATGATCTCGACCAGAAGTTCGCGGCCGACGCCGCGGCAGGCGTCGAACACCCGCTTCAACGTCGCCTCCTGGCGCGCCTTGAGGTCGTCCGGATCGTCGGGATGATAGAAGCACAGCACCTTGGCGATGTGGGTGACCGGCCACTCGGCGAGGGTGACGCCGAGCGAGGCGACACCGTCGACTTCGAGGGCGAGCGGCCGCGAACCGGGGGTTTCGAGCGGCCGCGCGATCCAGAACCCCTGCGCCTCGGCGCGGAACAGCGCCTCGCGGCCGTAGGTGCCGTCGAGCAGCAGACCGAAACCCGGCCGCGCCCCCGCCACCTCGGACACCGCCCGCACCGCCAGCGCCTTGAACGCCGCGATCCGCTCCGCCGGAGCCCCCGCGGCGCGCGCCATCTCCTCGATCTGCGCGCGATGGTCGATCGCCAGCACCTTGAGAGTCTCGGGCTGCGGACGGCGGGTGGTGGTCCAGTGGATGTGCGCCAGGGTCTCGTCCTTGCGCAGCGCGCGGTGCGTCGCGCCGTGGTCGAGGAAGTGCTGAAGCTCGGGCCAGGTCGGATATTCCGGCGAGCACATCAGCCGCGACACCGCGAACGCGCCGCAGGCGTTCGCCCAGGCGCAGCAGGTCTCGAAGGGCTCGGCGCGCAGCCAGCCGCGCAGGAACCCGGCCATGAAGGCGTCGCCCGCGCCGAGCACGTTGTAGACCTCGACCGGAAACCCCGGGCCCTGAATGCCCTTTTCGATGTCGTCCGGAATCTCTCCGGGAAACACCACGCAGCCCATCGGCCCGCGCTTGCACACCAGGGTGGCGGGCGACAGGCGGCGGATCGTGCGCAACGCGTCGAGGGTGTCGGTGGTGCCGCCCGCGATGTGGATCTCCTCCTCGGTGCCGACGATGAGATCGCACCCGGGCAGGATTTCCTGCAGATGCTCGGTGACACGGTCGGAGCGGATGTAGCGCTCGTCGCCCGCGCCGAGCCCCGCGAGCCCCCAGAGATTCGGCCGGTAGTCGATATCGAAGGCGACGCGGCGGCCGTTCTCCCGCGCGATCCGCATCGCCTTCTTCTGCGCGGCGGCGCTGTGTGCGCGCGAGAACGTCGTGCCCGACACCACCACCGCACCGGCGGACAGGATATACGCGGGGTCGATGTCGCTTTCGTCCAGGGCCGCGTCGGCGCAATCGGTGCGGTAGAACAACAGGGGGAAGCTCTGCTCGTCGCACACCCCGAGGATCGCGAGCGCGGTGAAGCGGCCCGGGTCGGTATGCACGCCGCGCACGTCCACGCCCTCGCGCACCAGCTGCTCGCGGATGAAGCGGCCCATGTGCTCGTCGCCGACGCGGGTGATCAGCCCGGGATTGAGGCCGAGCCGCGCCACGCCGATCGCGGTGTTGGTGGGGCTGCCGCCCACCGCCTTGACGAAGTTGCCCATGTCCTCGAGCCGGCCGCCGATCTGCTGGCCGTAGAGATCCACCGACGACCGGCCGATGGTAATCACGTCGAGTGTTGGAAAGCTCACGGTTTTACCGCCTCCTCATCCGGATCAGGTCCGCCCCCGCGGGCCGTTCCGGCGGCGACGCAGTCGCGCCGAACGCCCCTTCAGATGAGAGTATATTTCCAACACAACGTCAAATGAAATAAACGTTCCCTTTTTCGGCCTCCCCCGTCGCCGTCCTACCGGAACCTTACGGTCGCGCGTCATGCGCAAGATACCCGGATTTTCCGGGAAACAACCGCTGCGCGTCCGAACCTCGGCACACACCACTCGGCTCCACCGGATTCCTCCAATACCGCACGAAAATAGAATGCAAGTTCTAAATTCATCGTCCCGAACGCGCTCCCGCCGAATCGTCTCCGGCCCTCCGTATGCCCGCACGGAGGGCCGGTCGCACGGACGGAAGCCGGGCCGTCAGTCCTTCGGCTTCGGGTCCACCGCCGAGAGCGTCGCGCCGTCGTGTGCGCCCGAGGTCAGGCACAGCAACGCCAGCCGCGCCAGTTCGCCGCGGCTGATCGATCCATGCACGTCGTGCGCCGCCGAGAGTTCCCCCGAACCGCTCGGCGAGCCGTCGACGAGTCCGCCCGGCCGCAGGATTACGTGAACCAGCCCGGACGCGCGCAGATGGTCCTCCGCCCGCGTCTTGGCGGCGAGAACGTCGCCGATCGCCGCCAACAGGCGCGGCGATGCGAAGGCGCGGCTATCGCCCGCGCCGAGCGACGACACCAGCAGCATGCGCGCGGCGCCGTGTTTGCGCGCCGCGTCGATCACCATGCGGTTGCCGACGTCGTCGACGAAATCGTTTCCGACCCGGCCGCCCAGGGTGCTGGCGACCCACGGGCCCGGCGGAAGCCCGCGGAACACCGCGTCGACCGCCGCCGCGTCGCAGGCGTCCGCCGCGACGACCCGGCATCCGAGGTCCGCCAGCGGACCGCCGTCCGCGCCCGGGCGCACGGCGGCGACCACCTCCACCCCCGCCAGCCGCGCCAGACGCGCGAGTTCGAACCCCGCGCCCGCGCGCGCGCCGAACAGCACCAGGAACGGCGCGGTCATGACGATGCTCCGCACAGCCGATCGCGGAGCGCGACGAAGCGCGCCACCTGATCGGCCCGCAGATTCCGCTCCGCATCGCGGCCGACGAACACCTTGAACATCGCGCCGCCCTCGCGGTTGAAGAAGATCGCCGCGCAACTGTCGCCGCTGCCCATGAACGGACGGCGCACGAAGGCGATCGCGGCGCAGCGGTCGAGCTTGAGATGGCCACCGATCGGGCTGCCGCCGCCGAGATTGTAGTACCCCCGGCCGAAGCTGCCGCGCGGCACCGCGCCACGGCATTCGAGCACCAGATCCTCGGTGTGGACGAGCATCGTCACCTCCCCCCACTCGGCGATGTCGAGCAGCGCCGCCTCGGCGTGTCGGCCGTCGGCGAACGCGCGCAGGGCGTCCGGCAGGCACGCGACGACGGCGCGCAGCCCGACGCCCTCGCGCGCGGCGACGGCTTCGAGGACGCCGCCCGGGTCGGCGGCGAGGCGGCGGCGAAGATCGTCGAACGCGGCGGTTTCGGTCTCAAGGGCGTCGGACATGGGACTCTCCGGAACGAGGGGGAAACGAAAGATGGCGTCCGCCGGGGCGAAGCGTCGGCGCGCCGCCCTGCGGCGGCATCGTCGGGGCGGGACCGCCGTCGAGATAGGCGTCGATCAGGTCGAACAGCACGGCGGCGAGATTGTCGTGCCAGAAACGGCCCGCGACGGTGAGGGAGAGCGCGCCGTCTTCGGGCACGATCAGCCCCTTGCGCGCCCAGTCGGCGAACAGCGGCCGCAGCGCGGCGGAGAACCCCGCCGCCACCGCGGCGTCGAGTTCGCCGAAATCCAGCGCGCCGCGTTCGCACCCGTCCATCACGAATCCCCGCGCCGCGTGATGGGGCGCGGGCGCCAGCATCGCCGCGAGGGGCTTTTCGCCCGCGGCGACGCGCGATTCATAGGCGGCGACGTCGGCATCGTTCAGGAAGCGATGGCCGTCCAGCATGCCGCCCGCCCCCGCGCCGAACGCGAGGCAATCGGATCCGTTTTTGGTGAAGCGGTTGTAACGGTTGCGCTCGCGCGGCGTGCGCCCCCAGTGCGCCTGACTCAGGCGCGCCCACCCCGCCTGCGCCAGCAGGGCGCAGCCGTCGGCATAGCGCCTTCCGTTTCCGGCTTCGTCGCCCGGCGGCGGCAGGCGGCCACCGGCGATCGCCGCCGCGAGGGGGCTGTCCGGCTGGAGCGAGAGACGGTAGAGATCGACGCCGTCGAGGCCGAGACGATCGCAGGTCGCCACATCCTCCCGCCAGGTTTCATCGGTCTGGCCGGGCAGGCCGTAGATCAGGTCGCAGATCACCGCCGCGCGGTCGCGCGCGATCAGGCCGGAGAGGAACGCCTCGGCTCCCTCGCGCGTCGCCTTGCGGCCCATGCGGCGGCGCAGCCGCGTGTCGAAGGACTGGATGCCGATCGAAAAGCGGTTGGCGCCCGCGTCGAGGCATGCGTCCACCCTCTCGTCGTCGAAGCCCGCGACCCGCCCCTCGACCGTCACCTCGCAATCGGGCGCGAGCGGAAGATGGTCGCGCAGCGCCGTCAGCACGCGATGCAGATCGCCGGCCGACAGCGCGCTCGGCGTGCCGCCGCCGAGGAAGACCGCCGCAACCGGCCGCTCGGCGAGGCCGGGACGCGCCGCGTCGCGGGCGATCTCCCGCACCAGATGGTCCACGTAGCGGTGCATCGCCGCGGCGTCGGTGCGGTTGCGATAGAAACCGCAGAACAGGCAGTGGTTGGCGCAGAACGGCACGTGGACGTAGGCGAGGCGCGGACCGCCCCCGCCCGCCAGCAGCGCCGCGTAGCGGGCCGCCGGATCGGCCAGGGGCGTGGGACGGCGCGTCATCCACGGATGGCGGACGCGATGCGGGAACGGTTGCCCGTCGGGTGCGGGCGCGAGGTAACGGTCGAGAACGAGGGAATGGGGCATGATGCGCCTGAGGTCGGTTCGAAGCGAGGCCGTATCCGACGGAGCCGGGGCAGCCCCCGGCTCCGCGGCCGGGGATCAGAAGCGGAACTGGGTGGCGAGGTAGACCGTCCGCCCCGGGCCGTATTCGGTGCTGTTGCTGAGAAACGGCACGTACTTCTCGTCGAAGAGGTTGGTCGCCTTGAGGCTCACGTCAACGTCGTCGGTCACCGCGTAGGTGGCGAAGGCGTCGACGATGTCGTAGGACGCGTCGGTCTGGAAGACGCCGGTGACGGTCGCCACCATGCCGCCCGAAACGTAGGTGTAGCGGCCGCCGACGGTGAGCTTGCGGTCGAGGAAGCGCAGGCCCGCGGTGACCGCGACGACGTCGTCGGGGAGGTACTGGCTCGCGCCGAGACCGGGCAACTGCGACGGCAGGTTCGAATCCGAATGGGTGTAGGCGAGGTCGCCGAACGCGCGGCCCATGTCGTAGGCCGCCGCGAGTTCGAGCCCCTGCACTTTGGTGGTGCCCTCGACGTTGACGTACTGGTAGCGGAACCACGTCGGGTTCAGGGTCGAGGCGATGTAGTCGTCGACGTCCATCACGTAGTAGTCGGCGCGGATCGTCAGCTTGTCGCCGGTCGTCAGCAGGTCGGCGGTCTTGACGTTGGCGCCGAACTCCCAGCCGATCTGGGTTTCCGGCTTGAGATCCGGATTGGGGATGAAGCTCTGGCTCGCCGCGCCGGGATGATCGCCGCCGAGCATGGTTTCCTGGAGCGTCGGCGCGCGCATCGAGCGGGAGAACGTCACGTAGGGCTGCAGCCAGTCGGTGACCCGCGCCGCGAGCGTGATCTTGGGGTCGAGCTCGCCCTTCGAAGCGTCGACGTCGTAATCGCCGAACGCGCTGCTGAGGGTGCCGCTGCCGTCGAGCGAATAGAAGCTGTATCGCAGCCCGGCGGTCAGGTCGAAGATGCCGTAGGTGAAGGTGTTCTCGGTGAACACGCCGCCGGTGGCGCTGGTGCCGTCGCCGGGGTTGACGCCGCCGCTGCGGCTGGTGACGTCGTCGTGGAAATACTCGAACCCGTTGGTGCTGCGCAGCCGCACCGCGCCGAACTCGACGGAGGAGAGGTTGGAAACGTCGAACCCCGCCCCCTTGTCGGTGATGTTGCGGCCGACGTAGGACCCGGTGCCGGAGGTGTACTTCATCTTCAGGTCGTTGTAGTAGCCGTTGACGGTGAGGTCGACGATGCCGTTGTGCGGGTTGTAGTTGTATCGGGCGGTGTAGGTGTTGTTCTGCACCGTCTGGCCGTAGGAATTGGCGAAGAAATCGTTGTTGTAGAACACCGCGCCGAGCGCGACGTGCTGTTCGTCGGTCAGTTCGGCGTTGAACTTGATCAGGCCCGAGATCAGATCCTGCGCGGTGTCGTCCACCGTGCGGCCGTCGCCGCCCTCGTAGTCGTCGGAATCGCGCTTGCTGATCGCCCCGGCGACGCCGAACCCGTCGACCTTGGTCGCGGCCGACAGCATCTCGGAAAAGCCCGCACCGTTGCTGCCCCAGGAGACCCGGCCGAGCACGCCCCGCGTCGCGTCGCCGCGCAGGATGTCGTCGACGTCGAGGGTGCGGAAATCGACCGACCCCGCGAGGCCGCCGCCGCCGGTGGTGGTGACTTCGCCGCGCGTCAGATCGACCCCGGCCAGGAGATTGGGATCGACGTAGGTGAAGCCGCCAGCCTCGTGCCCGGAAAAGCGGAAGCTCTGGCGCACGCCGTCGACCATCATGTTGACCCGGCCGACGCCTTCGAAGCCGCGGATGTTGACGCCGAAGCCCGGCTGCTGCGGATTGTCCTGCGTGAACACCCCGGGGGTCGACCGCAGCGCGTCGTCGATGCCGCCGAAGCTCTCGATCTCCTCCCGGTCGATGCGGGTGGCGTTCTTCGCGGGGTCGGCGGGGGGATCGGCGGTGACGTTGAGCGTCCCGAGAGGGATCGTGGCCGCCGGGGCGCTCTGGGCCTGCGCGGCCGCCGCGCTCGCCAGACTTCCGGCCGCGACGGCGGCCACGATCCATGTATCCTTGAACATCGTCTGCGTGCTCCGTTGCGTAAACTCGTCGTCGCCGATGAAGCCGCCCGGAATGCGGTAATTTATAACAAGTCTAAGATATGCATCCGTCGGGTTCCGACCGATTTGTTCTCGACGCCGGGCAGAGATTTTCCCGACGCGCGACGTCCGGGCGCGCTTTCGACCGGCACGATAATGAGTTTTATTTGCAAATTGAGACAAGGCCGGGAGCATTAAGAATGCTTCACCACGGCGCACGGCTCACCCGTCGCGGGCGATCCGGAGAGTCGCCGCCAGGCCGGGCGCGGCGTCGCCGAGAACCAGCGCGCCGCGATGCAGCTCGGCGATCGCCGCAGCGAGCGGCAGTCCGAGGCCGCTACCGGGAAGGTTCGCGGCGTTGTCGAGGCGTCGGAAACGCTGTACCGCCAGGTGCCGCGCCGCGGCCGGAATCCCCGGGCCGCGGTCGATCACCGCGATTTCGCTCGCCCCCTCGGCGGGGGCGGCGACGAGCCGGATCGGCGCCCCGGCGGGGGCATATTTGAACGCGTTGTCGAGGAGATTGGCGACCGCCTGGAACAGCAGATCGCGGTCGCCGAACAGCACGCAGCCGGGCGCGACCTCCACATCCAGATCGCACGCGCGCCGCTCGGCGAGCGGCAGATAGGTATCGGCGAGATCGCCGAGCAGCTCCGCCGCGTCGATCTCGGCGAAGTGATGCGCGCAGCAGCCGGTTTCGATCTCGCCGATCCGCATTACCGCGCGGAACAGGCTCTGAACCTTGCCGATGTCCTCGATCGAGAACAGCAGCTCCTTGCGCAGGCAGCCCCGGGCCCGATCCGCCGCGCTGATCAGACGGTTCTGCAGCCGCGTCAGCGGCGTGCGCAACTCGTGCGCGACCCGCCCGGAGGAATCCTTGACCTCCTCGGCGAGACGGTTGACGCGGTCGAGCGCGCGGTTGATTTCGGCGCCGAGGCGGGCGAATTCGTCGCGCCCGTCGGCCGGGGCGCGCGCGGCCGCGTCGCCCGCGGCGAACCGCGCGAGCGTCCGGCTGATGCGTTCGACGCGGCGCAGGTTGATGCGGCTGAAATGGATGCAGAGCGCGAGCGACAGAAGCCCGATGCCGATCAGGGTGGCGTCGGCGATCGACGGCAGAACCCGCAACTGCGCAAGCATCGGCCGGATGTCGTAGGCGATCGTATAGTGTCCGCCGTCCGCCAGGCCGACGCGGCGGCCGACGTATTCGGCGGCGTCCGCCGCGGCGCGGAACCCGCCGCACCCGCCGCAGACCCGCGACACCGCCCGGTCGAACTCCGGATCGCCGTAGAGAACCCGCCCCTCGGCATCGCTCACCGCGACGCGGCGCACCGGCATCGGCGGCGTCTCCCGCAACGCGTCGGCGAAGGCAGCGGCGGACGCGAAATGCGCCGACGACGACTGCCGCTCGACGTCGCGGGCCACCAGCTCGGCGACGTGGGCGTCGAGAATGCCGTCGATCACGTGGTGGGTCCGCAGGATCATCGCCGAAACCGCGACGACGAACACCACCGTCATCGCCGCGGCCTGACGGAAACTGCTGGTCGCGAGCAGATCCCGCAACCGCCGCAAGCCCGCCTCACCCGAGGACATAGCCGATCGCCCGGACGGTTTGCAGCAGCGTGCGCGCATGGCCGCGATCGACCTTCGCCCGCAGCTTCGACATATGCACATCGATCAGGTTGGTTTGCGGGGCGAACGCGTAGCCCCACACCTTCTCGAACAGCATGGTGCGCGTCACGGTCTGCCCCTTGTGCCGCATCAGCACCTGCAACAGCTTGAACTCCTTGTCGGTAAGGTCGATGACGCGCCCGCCCCGGCGAACCGTGCGGTCGATTTCGTCGAGGCTGAGATCCTCGGCGTAGAGCACCCGCCCGTCGTGCTCGGCGGACGCGGTCCGCCGCGACAGCAGTTCGAGGCGGACCAGCAGTTCGTCGAAATGAAACGGCTTGCCGAGATAGTCGTCGGCCCCGGCGCGCAGGCCGTCGACGCGCCGCTCCGCCCCGTCGATCGCCGAGAGGATCATCACCGGCGGGTGGCTGCGGCCGCGCAGCCGCTCCAGCACTTCGAGGCCGCTCATCTTCGGCAGCATCTGGTCGAGCACGACGACGTCGAACGCCTCGTTCCGCAACGCCGCGAGCGCGCTCTCGCCGTCCTCCACCACGCGGCAGGCATGGCCGCAGGCGCTCAGCTTGGAGCCGAGCCAGTGACTGACCTTGCGATCGTCCTCGACGATGAGGATGCGCATGACGTTCCTTCGGGTTGGGATTCAGGAAATATGGATGCGCATTTTCTGCGATTGCGTATCATTATCATTGATTCCGGGCAATGCAACCCCTTCCCCGCGCACCGCCGGAACGAACACGCAGCCGCCGCCGTCGGGCCGGTCGAGACGCAGGAACGGCACCCCGAACACCCGCGTCAGCATCGCCGTCGGCATGTCGCGCGGCGCGCCCAGCCACGCCAGTTCGCCGTCGCACAGAACCGCCGCGACGTCGGCATAGGCCGCCGCCAGGGATAGATCGTGCAGCACCGCGACCACCGCGCCGCCGGTTTCCGCCGCCCACGTCCGCGCCGAACCGAGCAGGCGGTGCTGATGGCGGGGGTCGAGGCTCGCGGTCGGTTCGTCGAGCAGCAACACCCCGCCCCGCTCACCGGCGGCGCGGCTCTGCGCGAGGGCGCGCGCGAACTGCACGCGCTGACGTTCACCGCCCGAGAGGCTGGGATAGAGCCGCCGCCGCAGGTGGAGAACGTCGGCCGCGGCGAGGCAGGGGTCGAGGGACGGCCGCACCCGGCCGCGCCCTTGCGCCGCGGCGAGGCCGAGCGCCACCACCTCGTCGACCGAGAACGGAAATTCGAGCGGTGCGCTCTGATGCATGACCGCGCGCCGCCGCGCCAGATCGGCGACGCTCCAGTCGGCGAGCGGACGTCCGTCGAGGCGCACCTCGCCCGCGTCCGGTCGCCGCTCGCCGGAGAGCACCGCCAGCAAGGTGCTTTTACCCGCGCCGTTGGGGCCGACCACCGCGGTGACGCCGCCCGCGCCGGGGCTCAGCGAAACCTCAGACAGCAGCAAGCGTCCGCCGACGCGCACCGAAATCCGCGACGCCTCAAGCATGGCCGCCCCCCGAACGCGCGGCGCGCCGCAACAGCCAGAGGAAGAACGGCGCACCGGCCAGGCTCAGCAACAGTCCGACCGGAATTTCCGCGGGCATCGCGAGGGTCCGCGCCAGGGTATCGGCGCCGACCAGACCTGCCGCCCCCACCAGCAGCCCGACCGCCATCAGGCGCGGATGCGAAGGCCCGAGGCACATCCGCGCGATGTGCGGCACGACGAGACCGAGAAACCCGATCGGCCCCGCCACCGCCACCGACGCGCCGACCGCCAGCGCCGCCAACAGCACCACCTCGACGGTGAACCGCACCGGCGAAAGCCCGAGGGCGAACGCCTCGCGCTCGCCGAGCACGAACACGTCCATCGCCCGCGCGCGCGCCAGCAGACCGGCGGTTCCCGCCGTCATCAGCGCCGCGGCGGGAATCACCGTCTCCCAGGTCGCGCCCGCGAGACTGCCGAGGGTCCAGAGCGAAATCTGGCGGAGCTGGATGTCGGTGCCGATGTAGCCGAACACGCCGATTCCCGCCCCCGACAACGCGTTGATCGCGATCCCGACCAGCAGCATGCCCGAAGCCGAGACCCCGCCGTTGACGCGCGCCAGACCGAAGATCAAGGCGGTGGCGACGACGCCGCCCGCGAACGCCGCGAGCGGCACGACCAAGGCTCCCGCCGCGCCGAGAACGATCGCCGCGGTCGCCGCGAACGCCGCACCGCCCGACACGCCGATCAGCCCTGGGTCGGCGAGCGGATTGCGGAAAAGCCCCTGCAACGCCGCCCCCGCCCCCGCCACCGACGCGCCGACGAACGCCGCCAGAACGATGCGCGGCAGCCGGATCTGCACCAGAATCGCCGCCTCGCGCGACGACAGACCTGCCCCCGGATCGCCGAACAGTTCGGCGAGGATGCGCGTCGCGGCGATGGAAACGCCGCCGCTCCCCGCCGCGATCAGACACAGCGCCGCGAGCGCCGCGACCGAGACCGCGAGGATCGGCGCGAGAGCCGGTCGGCGCGCCACGCCCGGAGCGAACGCCGCGCCGCTCATCGGGCCGCCGCGATCGCGGCGACGGCGTCGGGGGTGCGCGGACCGAAGCCGATCATCAGGGTATCGTCGATGGCGGCCACGGCGCGCCGCTCCGCCGCCGGGGTGAGCGCTAGGTCGGGGTGCGCCAGCAGCGCGTCGACGCCGCCGACGCCCGCGAGCGTCGCCGCCCCCACCACGATCATCTCGGGCGCGGACGCCACGATCGCCTCCGCCGATGCGAGGCGATGGCCGGATACGGGGGCGAACGCGTTGCGCCCCCCGGCGAGGCGGATCAGGGAATCCCCCACCGTATCCTCGCCCGCGGCGAGAAAGCGGCCGTCCAGCAGATGCGCGAGGCACAGCACCGGCCGCTCCCCCAACCCGCCGGAAACCCCGGCGAAGCGCGCCGAAACCTCGGCCGAAAGGCGCGCCGCCGCGTCTTCCCGCCCGAGCTCGCGGCCGATCGCCGCGATCTTGCCGACAAGGCCGTCGACGGTCGGCCGGTCGTCGGCGAGGACGATGCGGATGCCGAGCTTGCGCAGCCGGTCGAGCGCCGCCTTCGGGCCGCTGCCGGTCTCCGCCAGCACCAGATCCGGCGTCAGCGACGCCAGCCCCTCCGCCGACAGGGTCCGCATGTAGCCGACCTTCGGCAGCGCCTGCGCCGCCGCCGGATAGAGACTGGTGGTGTCGACCGCGACGACCTCGCCGCCGCCGCCGAGCGCGAAGACGATCTCGGTGACCGGCGCGCCGACGCTGATCACCCGCCGCGTCTCCGCCCATGCCGGAAGCGGCATCGCGGCAACCGCGGCAACGGCGAGGAAGCGGCGGCGGGAGATGAACGCGGACCGGATCATGGCGCGTCGGACAACGACAGGACGAGATCGGTCCACTCGGGCCGCTCGGTCGCCCCCGGGTCCCGCTGGCCGCACACGATGGCGCGGCAGACGCCGCCGCGATCGAACACCTCCAGGGTGGTGATGCCGCCGTACTCGGTGGGCTTGCGCACCGCCCAGCACGACCCGATCCGGCCGAGGTCGCCCGCGAGGGCGAACGCCGGACCGCGCACGTCGAGACGATCGCCGCGCACCCGCACCTCGTCCACCGGGCCGGTGTGAATCTGCGTGCAACCGGGGCTGTCGACGAAAATCATGATCGGCAATTCGGCGGCGCGCGCCGCTTCGAGAACGCAAACCAGCGCGCCCGCCCCGGCATCGCGCGCCCAGGGGCTGCCCGCCAGACGCAGCGCCTGCATGCGCGAAACGCCGAAGCGGCGCAGCATCGGCGCGAACTGGTGGACGTCGGTCAGCCCCGACCAGGCCTCGCGCAATCCGGCGACGTCGACCTCGGCATCCGCGCACGCGGCGGCTTCCGACCGCGACGGCAGGGTCGCGTTTTCCTCGCCCGCGGCGGCGAGTTCGCCGATCACCGCCGCCCAGGCCGCCGCGTCGGTCGCTTCGGTACGGCGCAGAGAGAACACCTCCGTACCATCGGCGTCGAACACGTCGAGGCCGTCCGCGACCGCCACCGTGCGCACCCAGTGCGAAAGAAAGATCCGCAAATCGATCTCGCGGTTCAGCACCAGCGCGGTGTCGCGCATCACCCGCACGTTGCCGAAACGTCCGGTCTTGCGATGCGCGAACACCGGGTTGCGCGTCACCGCCTCGACCTCGCCGACCGCCTCCAGGCGCGCGAACAGGGATGCCCAATCGGCAGCGACGAAAGACCCTTCGGGGTTCGATGGTGCAACGTAAGTCATGATCCATTCCCGACCAATCAAGCCAATCCGCCGCCTCCCCCGAAATCGGCGATCAGTGAGATTAGGTCGCATTCGCATCTGCCATCCAGACGCGGATCATGAAGATTTCTTGAGGCACCTCCGGCGACCGAGAAGCTGTGCGATTCCGAGTACGACACCTCCTCGGGCGACACCGAGGCACCGTTCTGCGTGTCTGCCGGCTCGGCCACAAGTTCTGATGGCGCGGAACGCCCCGACCCCATGGCGGGACGGGGCACTTTCCCGGAAATATATGTTATAGTGTAACTTATCATTGCCCGGTTCTCCTCGCCGGGTTATAGGGGATCCGCCCCCTCGCGGGGCAGACCGCAATGCCTTGCCCGCCTCACCCGCGTTCCGTCCGGCGTCCGCGCTCGCGCACGAACCCCGGCGCGTCGCGTTTCCGTCGCCGACGGAGGCGGACGGGTGTCCGACATACAAGGGGAAACACCATGTCCACAGATCGCCGCCGTCCGCCGGCCCGCCGCGCCGCCGGGGCCGCGCTGGTTCTCGCCGCCCTGCCCTGCACCGCCGCTCTCGCCGACGATGTCGCCCTCGACCCGATCGTCGTCACCGCCACCAAGACCGCCACCAAGCTCAGCCAGATCCCCGCCTCGGTCACCGTCGTCACCGCCGACGAGATCGAGGCGATGGGCGACGTCTCGGTGGGCGACATCATCGCCAAGACGCCGGGCGTGAACTTCTATTCGAGCGGCGGCGTCGGTGCGGCGAGTTTCGCGCAGCTCCGCGGCCTCGGCGGAGAGCACACCCTGGTGCTGATCGACGGCGTGCGCATGAACAATCCCGGCGAATCCAACCAGAAAGGTGCGTTCAACTTCCAGGGTCTGATCGCCCACAACATCGAGCGCATCGAGATCGTGCGCGGCCCACAGGCGACGCTCTACGGATCGGCCGCTTCCGGCGGCGTCATCAACATCATCACCAAAAAGGGCGCGAGCGACGGCTTCCACGGCGGCGTCAAGGGCGAATACGGCTCCTATGCCACCCGGCGGCTGGACGGCAACGTCAGCTACGGCGGCAAGCTCGACAACGCCATGCCCTTCACCCTCGCCTACGCCCACAGCGAATACATCGCCAACGGCCCGAACATCTCCGACGAAGACCGCCTGTTCACCCCCTCGGAAACCAAGCCGAGCGAGGACGACCGCCGGATCGTCTACGACCACAGCCTCGATTTCCGCGTCTCGCCCACCGAAAATCTCGACGGACGCCTGTTCCTCACCGTCAACGATCTCAGCACCGACCTCGACCAAAGCGGCCAGGACACGAACTACAACAAGGACTCCCGCACCTACGTCTACGGCACCAGTTGGGACGCCCGGCTGCTCGACGGACGGTTGGAGAGCAAGAACACCGTCAGCGGCATGCGCACCCAGGACGACAGCTGGCGGCCGAGCAACGCCGAGCATCACTATTCGCGCTATCTCGGGCAGACCTTCACCCTCGAAAACCAGTCCACCTATCATCTCTCCGAAAACCACAGCATCGTCGCCGGTCTGGCGTGGGATCAGGCGCGCGCCGAGGCGGAAACCCAGGCCAACGCCCGCACCGCGCCGCGCCAGCGGATCGACGAAAAGATGTATCACACCAGCGGCCAACTGCAGTTGCAGAGCCGGTTCTTCGACCATCTCAACGTGGTCGCGGGGATGTCGTACGACGCCTACAGCGCGTTCGACAACGCCGTCACCTATCGCATCGGCGCCGGGTACGAATTCCCCGAAACCGGCACCACGATCCGCGCGGCGGCGGGCACCGGCTACCGCGCGCCGTCGATCGCGCAGCTCTACTACTATGAAAATCCGGAAACCCTCGACCCCGAGGAAACCACCCTGTTCGAAGCGGGCGTCGACCAGAAGCTCCTGAACGACCGCGTCAAGCTCGGCGTCACCGCGTTCCACAACCGCGTCGACAACGTCATCACGTCGTCGAAGGATACGAACTGCGCTCCCGGCTACACGGGCAGCTGCTACGTCAACGGCGACCGCCTGATCGCCAAGGGCGTAGAGACCAGCCTCGGCGCGCTGGTCTACGAAGGCGAGAGCGACAGCCTCGACCTGCAGGTCAACTACACCTACACCCTGACCTCGCTCAACGCGACCACCTCGGCCGGAAAGATCACCGACCATGCGGCCGACAAGATCTCGCCCCACGTGGTGAACGTGAGCGCGATCTACGCCTTCGACCACGACAAGGGCAGCGTCCGCGCCGACGCCACGATCAAGAGCCGGGGCTGGGAGCGCTACCACAAGGGCTACGTCGCCGAAACCTACGACGGCGACGGCTGGAAACTCGATCTCGCCGCGCAATACGAGATCATGGACAACGTGACCGTCTACGGCCGGGTCGAGAATCTCTTCGATTCCGAGTACTACACGTCCTCCGGCTACACCAGCAATCCGTTCGGCGTGTACGCGGGCATCGGCTACACGTTCTGAAACGAAAAGCGCCCCGGCCTTTCGGCGCGGGGCGCTTTTGCGCGCGGCGGCGCCTACTCCGCCGCGCTGCCCTTCGGGGCGCCGGCGAGGCTGTCCTCGATCTCGCCCTCCGCCTCCAGCAGCAGCGCCTCCAGCTTGTCCTTGTCGTCGCCGGGGTTCTCCCACATCCCGCGGGCGATCGCCTCCAGCAGCCGCTCGGCGATGTTCTGCAGGGCGTACGGATTGTGAGCCTTGAAGAAGTCCTGCATCGCCGGATCGAAGGCGTAGGTCTTCGCCATCTCGGCGTATTGCCAGTCCCCGAGAATGCCGCTGGTGGCATCCCACTGGAAGCAGATGTCGACCAGCCGCGAGAGATCGCCCGCGCCCTTGTAGCCGTGGCGCTTCATCCCCTCGATCCACTTCGGATTCAGCACCCGGGTGCGGAACACGAAGCGCCCCTCCTCCTCGGTGGAGCGGACGCGCGGCTTGCGGGGGTCGTGGCTGTCGCCGGAATAGCTGCGCGCATGGCGGCCCGCGGCGGCGTGCACCGCGGCGTTCATGCCGCCGTGATAGGCGTTGAAGTCGTCGCTGCTGAAGATATCCGACTCCCGGGTGTCCTGGTTCTTCAGCGTCAGGTCGAGCCTGCCCATGCGACGGCGGAAGTCCTCCTGCCGCGCCTCGCCGTAGACGCCCTCGCCATAGGCGTAACCGCCCCAGTGGATGTAGATGTCGCCGAGGTCGTCGGGTGACTCCCACCTGCCGCTTTCGAGCAGCGCCGCTACCCCGGCACCGTAGCAGCCCGGCTTGTCGGAATAGACGCGCAGGGCGGTGCGGCGGCGGGCTTCGTCGGGCGGCACCCCCGCCTTCAGCAACTCGCCGAGATCGACGCCGACGTTGCGCGCGAGCAGGTTCATCTCCGGCGGTTCGTCGAGCGCCGCGACCATCCGCGTCGCCTTGTCGATCAGTTCCATGACGTTGGGGAAGGCGTCGCGCAGCAGGCCGCTCGCGCGCACCGTCACGTCGAGGCGCGGGAAGCTGCGCTCCGCCAGCGGAATCACCTCCACGCCCTTGACCCGCCCGCTCGCGGCGTCCCAGACCGGACGCACGCCGATCATGTAGAGGATCTGCGCCACGTCGTTGCCGCGGGTGCGCATCGTCGGGCTCGCCCACAGCACCATGCCGATCTGTTCGGGCCAGCGCCCCTCGTCCTCGCGATAGCGCGCGACCAGGGCGTCGCCCTGCATCGCCCCGACCTTCCAGGACTCCGGCGTGGGGATCTTGAACGGATCGACGGAGAAGAAGTTGCGCCCGGTGGGCAGGATGTCGACGCACCCGCGGGTCGGCGCGCCCGAACCACCCGGCGGCACGAACCGCCCGTCGAGGCCGCGCGCGGCATATTCGAGCTCGTCGGTGGTCTGCACCAGCTTCGGCCGCGCCACCTCGGCGACGAAGCCGAGGGCGCGCTTCACCAAGGCCGAGCGCCCGAAGCGCTCGTCGACCAGCCGCGCGATCGCGGCCGCGTTCCACCCTTCGGCGTCGAGTGCGTCGAACGCCGCGCGCGCGTCGGCGATCACGTCGCTCAGCAGTTGCCCCTTGGTCTTGCCCCGCTCCGGCAGATATGCGCCGGGGTGATCCCGCAGGTCCTCGCCGTCGAGACCGCGCGAGCGGGCGATCGCATCCCAGAGCGACGGATTGTCGCCGTTGGGCAGGCGGGTGAGGTGCACCAGGGTTTCGTTGAAGCGTTCGCCGGGCGGCGGCGCGCCGAACACGTGCAGGCCGTCGTTGATCGAGGTGGCGTCGATTGCGTTGAGGTAGCCGTGCAGCGCCTGCATGAAGGCGTGCGGGTCGGCGTCCGCCGCGGCGCGGTCGAGGCCGAGGTCGGCGTCGAGGTGCGCTTCAGTCACCCGGTCCCAGATTTCGTCGAGCAGGAAGCCGAGCTTGTCCGGGTCCTCCTGCGAGGCGAAATACGCCTTCTCCAGCAGATCCTCGATCGCCTCCAGCGGCTCGCTTTTCCCGGCGTTGGTCTGCGGCGGAATCATGTGGTCGAGGATCACCGCGTAGGACCGGCGCTTCGCCTGGGTGCCCTCGCCCGGATTGTTGATGATGTAGGGGTAGAGGTTGGGCAGGTCGGCGATCGCGGCGTCGGGATAGCACGCGTCCGAAAGGCCGACGCTCTTGCCCGGCAGCCATTCGAGGGTACCGTGCTTGCCGATGTGCATCACCGCCTGCGCGCCGAACGTCTCGCGTAGCCAGCGATAGTAGGCGAGATAGTGGTGGGTGGCGGGCAGGAACGGATCGTGGATGCTCTTGCCGTCGGGCAGCTCGGTGGGGGCGTCTTCCTCCTCCATCCGCGCGCGCGGCGGCTGCATGCCGATGAAGACGTTGCCGTTGATGACGCCGCCGATCAGAAGCTCGCCCTCGTGGCAGAAGGTGACGCCGGGCGGCGGCCCCCATTTGTCTTCCATTTCGGTGCGGAGCCTGGCGGCGCGACCGGCGTGCCAGCGGACCGCGGTCGGCGTGTCCACCCGGCCGACGGCGCGGCGCGCCATTTCCTTCGGCGCGAGGTAGCGGCGATCGTTGGTGAGGCGGTCGAGGAGTTCGAAGGCGAGCGCGTCGCCGTCGGCATAGTCGCGCGCCACCGTGTAGCCCTCGGCCCGCATCCGCTCGAGGATCGCCTTGACGCTGGCGAAGCTGTCGAGGCCGAAGGCGCAGCCGAGCCGGTCGTTGCGCGGCGGATAGTGGTGGAAGAGGATCGCCACCTTGCGCTCGGCGGGCGGCGTCCGGCGCAGGCGCGCCCAGTTGATCGCCCACGAGACGAGATGGCGGACGCGCTCCGCCACCGGCTCGCGCCGCACCAGATGCGCGCCGGTGACGGCGTCGAGCCCGGCGATCTCGCGGGTCGCGGCGACGGTGCCGATCACCGCGCCGTCGAACTCCGGCTGCGCCACCGACATCGACACGTCGATCGGCGACAGCGCCTGGAGGGTTTCCTCCCACACCGCGCGCGGGTTGGCGGTCATGATCAGTTGCAGCACCGGCACGTCGAGGCCCGCCAGCACCGCCTCGCCGTCGATGCCGCTGCGGGCGAGGGAAAAGCTCATCGGCGACAGCAGGACGTCGATCAGCGCTTGCCCCCGGCGCTTGAAATACCGCTCCACCAGCGCCGGAACCGGCAGGTTGCCGAGATCCTTGTCGCCCATGCGCATGTGGAACACCGCCAGCGGAATCGCGCCCTGCGCCTCGATTTCGGCGATCAGCGCGTCGTAGGGCGCGAGGTCGCCGTTGCTCCAGTACGACTGATAGAACCAGATGCCGATCACCGGCGCGTCGGCACCGACGCGCGCCCGCGCCCAGGCGAGGTAGTCGTCCACCGCGTCGGCGCCGCGATAGTCGGGATGATACAGCCCCTCGGTCGCCAGAGTCTGCGGCGGCGCCGGCTCGGGCGCGTCGACGCCGCAGCCGCGGGCGACGAAGTGCAGCAGCGACAGGGCGTTGTCCGGCCCGCCGCGGCGCAGATAGGCGTAACGGCGGCGATAGTCGTCGGACCCGAAGGCGGTGGAGGCCTCCTTCGCCAGCGCCAGCTCGTCGGCGGACATCGAGGTCGCCTGGATGTGCACCAGCTTGCCGGTCGCGGCTTCGAGCATCGCGTCGAGGCCGGGGATCGACTCCCGCCCGCCGTGGGGCAGCACGATCAGAACGTCGGCCGCCCGCACCTCGTCGCAGAACGCCCGGATCCGCGCGGCGTCGAAGAGGTCGTCGCGGCAGCGCGCCGCCACCCGCACGCCGACCGCGCGCCGCGCCGCCGCGCCGAGCGCCGGCAGATGCATCGCCGTTGCGTCCACCACCGCGACCGTGATCGTCCTGGTCATCGTCTTCTCCCGAGTTTGCGTCGTTTTCATTCCGAGGCCAGCGCCGCGACCGGATCGAGCCGCGCCGCCTTGCGCGCCGGCAGATAGCCGAACACCACGCCGGTGGCGAAGGCGCAGCCGAACGCCAGCAGCGGCGGCCACGGCGAGAACACCACCGGCATGCCTGCGCGCCCGCAGGCGAGCGCGGTGCCGAGGCCGATCGCGACGCCGAGGACGCCGCCGACGCCGCACACCGCCACCGCTTCCGCGTTGAATTGCAGCAGGATGTCGCTCCGGCGCGCGCCGGTGGCGACGCGGATGCCGATCTCGCCGGTGCGCTCGCCGACGCTCACCAGCATGATGTTCATCACGCCGATGCCGCCCACCAGCAGCGAGATCGCCGCCACCGCGCCCAGCAACAGGGTGAGATTGTCGCGCGTCGCCTCGGCGGCGCGCAGCACCGCGGCGGTATTGCGGGTCTGGAAATCCTCGCCCCCGGCATGGCGGGCGAGAAGGGTTTCGCGCAGCGCCGCCTGGGCCGCGTCGAGACGGCGCACGTCGGCCACCCAAACCATCACCGCGCTCAGGTAGTCTCCGCCGAACAGCCGCGTGAGCCCGGTTTCGAGCGGCACCAGGGCGATGTCGTCGAGATCGGTGCCGTAGGTGGACGCGCCCTTGGTTTCCAGCACGCCGACCACCAGGAACGGCACGTTGCGGATCATCACGTATTCGCCGACGCCGGAGCGGCCGGGGAACAGATGGTCGGCGACGGTCCTGCCGAGCACCACCACCGCCGCGCGGGTCGCCGCGTCGGCGGCGTCGAAGAAGATGCCGTCCTCCACCGCCCAGTCGCGCGCCCGCGCGAACCCCGCGCCGACGCCGTGGATCTCGGCCTTGTGGTCGACGCTGGCGAAGCGGATCGTCAGGGTCGCGGTGCGGTCGGGCACCACCACGTCGAGCCCCGGAACCTCGGCCAGCGCCTGCGCGTCCTCGCGCGTCAGGGTGATCACGTCGGCGCGGTGGGTGCCGGGCGCGCCGGGACGGGTGATCAGAAGATTGGCACCCATCGCCGCGATCCGTTCCATCACCGCGCGCTGGCTGCCCGCGCCGATCGCCAGCATCGCCACCACCGCTGCGACGCCGATCACCACCCCGAGCAGGGTCAGCGCGGTGCGGAACGGATTGGCGAGGAGCGAGCGACCCGCCATCCGCAGCGCCTCGCCGAAGTTGCGCCCCCAGTCCGCCCCCGGGCGCACGCGCGGGAGCACGGGCCGCGCCGTCGAGGGTGGCGCGGCGGCGCCCGAAACCACGCGGCCGTCGTGGATCCGGATCACCCGCTCCGCGCGCGCCGCCACCGCCGCATCGTGGGTGATGACGACGATGGTGCGGCCCGCCGCGTGCAACGCCACGAGCTGCGTCATCAGATCCTCGCCGCTGGCGCTATCGAGCGCGCCGGTGGGTTCGTCGGCGAGGATCACCGCCGGATCGTTGACGAGCGCCCGGGCTATCGAGACGCGCTGCTGCTGTCCGCCGGAGAGTTGCCCGGGACGATGGTCGAGACGGCCGCCGAGGCCGAGCCCTTCGAGGAGCTCACGCGCCCGCGCCGCGCGCTCGGGGCCCGCGAGCCCGGCATAGATCGCGGGCATCGCCACGTTCTCGAGCGCCGTCGCGTCGCCCAGCAGATGATAGCGCTGGAACACGAAGCCGAAGGTCTCGCGCCGCAGCGCCGCCAGCGCGTCGGTGCCGAGCTCCGCGACGTCCACGCCGCCGATGCGATAGGTCCCCGAGGTCGGCCGGTCGAGGCAGCCGATCAGGTTCATCAGCGTCGACTTGCCCGAGCCCGAGGGCCCCATGATCGCCACGTATTCGCCCGCCGCGATCTCCAGAGTCACGTCGTCGAGGGCGCGCACCGCCCCCTCGCCCGCCGCGTAGCTCCGGCACACCCCGCGCAGGGCGATCAGCGCCGTCATTTGCCGCCCTTCGGCGCGGCCACCCGCGCCACCGCGTCGCCGGGCCGCAACCCTTCCACCACCTCGGCGCGGGTGCGGGTGACGAGGCCGGTGCGGACGGTGCGGTCCTCCAGCCCGGCGTCGGTCTTGAGCCGCACCGTCCAGAGCCCGTCCGCGCCCGCGCCGGCCAGTACGCCGCGCGGAACCGTCACCGCGTTCTCCACCGCGCGTTCGACGAAGAACACGTGCGCGGTCATCTCGCTCATCAGCGCGCCGTCGGGGTTGTCGACGTCCACCAGCACCGAATACAGCACCACGTCGTTTTCCACCTCCGGCGTCGGCAGGATCTGCCGCACCGCGCCGCGCCAGGTGCGCGCGCCGCCGAGGGTTGCGAAGCGCGCGGGCATGCCGACGGCGAGGCGCGGCACGTCCGCTTCCGCCACCTCCGCCCACACCGTCATGGTTTCGAGGTCGGCGATCCGCAGGATCGTCGGCGCGGTCTGGCTGGCGTTGAGGGTCTGGCCCTCGGTGGCGGGAATCGCCACCACGGTTCCCGCGATCGGCGCGAAGATGCGGGTGTAGCCGAGGTTGGCCTCGTCGCCCGCGAGCGTCGCCCGGGTTTCCTCGACGCGGGCGACAAGGGCGGCGATGCGCGCCTCGGCGACCAGATAGTCGGCACGTGCGCCGTCGAGGGCCTCGCGGCTGGCGGCGGCGGTAGCGGCGAGCCGTTCCTGGCGATGGAAGCGGAGCTCGGCGAGATCGCGGGTCGCGCACATCTCGCGCCGCTGGGCTTCGAGATCCTTGATCCGCGCCCGCGCCGCCGCGACCCGGGTCTGGTAGACGGTGGGATCGATCTCGGCGAGCAACTGCCCCCTCTCGACCCGGTCGCCGATCTTCACGTGGATGTGACGGAGCTGCCCGGAAACCTGGGTGCCGACATCGACGAAGGTCTTCGGCCGCACCGCGCCGGTGGCGGACACCGCCTGTTCGACGGTGCCGCGCGTCGCGAGCACCAGGTCGACCCGCGCATCGGCTGCCGGGCGGCGCCACGCGACCCCGCCGCCCGCCAGCAGCAATGCCGCCGCGATCCCGATCGCCGTCTTGCCCGATCGCCGCATTGCCGCCCTCCTCAATCCCGCGCCGCGCCGACCGATCGCAGCGCCGCGACGAACACCGCCGCCCCCACTCCGGCGAGCACCACGAAATCCGCGAGGTCCGCCGCGCCGCCGAGCGCATCGGCGCGGATCGCGTGGGCGGCGTGGGTGAGCGGTAGCAGATAGAGCGGATACTGCGCCCACTCCGGCAACCGCTCGACCGGGAAGAAGGTGCCGCCGAGGAACGCCATCGGCGTGATCACGAAGTTGTTGACCATCGACTGGTCCGCGTGCCCCCGCACCAGCATCGCCAGCAGAACCGCCAGCGACGCGAACACGAAGGCATTGAGCAAGGCCGCCAGCACGAACCCGGGGCCGATGTGGAGGACCACCCCGAACGCCGCGCCGAGGGCCAGGATCACGGCGACGCCGAGGGCGGCTCGGGTGACGCCGTAGAGCACTTCGCCGAG
Organism: uncultured Alphaproteobacteria bacterium; assembly: GCA_900079695.1. Taxonomy (NCBI): domain Bacteria; kingdom Pseudomonadati; phylum Pseudomonadota; class Alphaproteobacteria; species uncultured Alphaproteobacteria bacterium. Next base: position 35,728 of record LT599022.1, on the reverse strand, counting down.
GACGTAGGCGGCGTTCGCGAGCGGCGCGGCCTGGAACTCCTCGAAAATGTGAAGGTAGAAGCGTGCGGTATTGATCTCCATCGCCGCGCCGTAGGCCTGGGTCATGCAGGTCATCGCCACCAGCCCGGGCAGCAGGAATTCGAGGTAGGTGTGCCCGTCGAGCCGCACCGCGCCGCCCATCGCCGCGCCGAAGGCGACGATGTAGAGCAGCGGCGCCACCGTCATGGCCGAGAGATGGCGGAGGAAACGCCGCCGCAGGATACGGATTTCGCGCAGGTACACCGCGCCGATGCCGTTCAGCATCACGCCACCGCCTTTCCGGTCATGCTGAGGAACGCGTCTTCGAGATTGACGCGCCGAAGGGTGAGCCCGTCGGCGCAGGCGAGCGCCGCCCGCTTCGCCGTATCGTGATCGTGGAAGTATTCGGTGGCGAGGCCGCCGTCGGCGGGGCGGTCGAGCGCCCAGCGTCCGACCCGCGCGATCAGCGCCTGCGGCGTGTCGAGCGCGCGGATTTGCCCCGCATCCAGGAACGCCACGCGGTCGGCGAGGAACTCCGCCTCCTCGATGTAGTGGGTGGTGAGGAACACCGTCGCCCCCTGCTTCTGAATCTGCTTGATCAGCCCCCAGATGCGGCGGCGGATGTCGGCGTCGAGCCCCACCGTCGGCTCGTCGAGGAATAAGATCGACGGCCGGTGCATCAGCGCCCGGGCGATCATCAGGCGGCGCTTCATGCCGCCGGAGAGGGTGTTGACCAGCCGGTCGGTACGGTCGGCGAGCCCCACCACCTCCAGCAGTTCGGCGGTGCGGGCGCGGCGGTCGGCGGCGTCCATGCCGAACAGGCGGCCGTGGATATCCATGTTCTCGGCGAGGCTCAAATCCGCATCGAGATTGGTATGCTGGGTGACGAGGCCGCAGCGCCGCTTCGCGCCGATCGGATCGGCGTCGATGTCGGCGCCGCCCAGCACCGCGCGGCCGCCGCTCTTGCGGGTGAGCCCGGTGAGGATGCGGATGGTGGTGGACTTGCCCGCGCCGTTCGGCCCGAGGTAGGCGAACAGCTCGCCGGGCGCGACGTGCAGGCTGACGCCGTCGAGGGCGACCGCCTCGCCGTAGCGCTTTCGCAGATCTTCGATACGGATCATCTCTCCCCCCCCGGCTTCCAAAACGGGCGGCGCCGGATGACCCACGCCCGGCGCCGCCCCGCTCCTCAGGCCGCGTGGGGGCCGAGGATGTCTTCGAACGGGCGGCGGCGCATGCGGTGCGGCAGCGCGAGAGCGGCGGCGGCCTCGACGTCGGCGGGCGTCGCCGCCTCGCGCCCGGCCCAGGCGGCGAGCGCCTTGGCGGCCTTGAGCATGACGATGTCGCTGCGGTGCCCGTCGACGCCGAGCTTGAGCGAGCGTTCGGCGATCGAAAGCAGGATCGCGTCGGACGCCGTCACCTGCGGGCACAGCGCGATCGCCGCCGCGATCCGGTCGCGCAGCCTCGCGGTCTCCTCCGCCCAGCGCGCCGCGAACGCCTCCGGGTTTTCCTCGTAGGCGGCGCGGCGCTTCACCACCTCGACGCGGTCCGCCGGGGTATCGAGGCCCTCCACCTGCACGCACAGACCGAAGCGATCGAGGAGCTGCGGACGCAAATCGCCCTCCTCCGGGTTCATCGTGCCGATCAGGGTGAAGCGCGCCGGGTGCGAGAAGCTGATGCCCTCGCGCTCGATGGTGTTCACCCCCATCGCCGCGGAATCCAGCAGCACGTCGACCACGTGGTCGTCCAGCAGGTTGACCTCGTCGACGTACAAAAGCCCCCGGTTGGCGGCGGCGAGCAGGCCGGGCTCGATGGTCTTGCGACCCTCCTTGAGCGCGGTTTCGAGATCGAGGGTGCCCACGACGCGATCCTCGGTGGCGGAAATCGGCAGCTCGACCACCCGCACCTTGCGCCGCCGCACCGGCAGCGCCTCGCCCGCCTCGAAGCGGGCGCGCACCTCGGGCGCCATCGCGCGCGGATCGTCGGGATCGCTCTGGAAGGGGTCGCCCTCGACCACCGAAATCTCCGGCAGCAGGTCGGCGAGCGCCCGCACCGCGGTGGATTTGGCGGTGCCCTTCTCGCCGCGGATCAGCACCCCCGAGAGGCCGGGGTTGACGACGTTGAGGATCAGGCTTCGTTTCAGCGTCTCCTGCCCGACGATGGCGACGAACGGATAGACGGCGGGGGACGCGGTGTCGATGCTCACCACCCTTGATGCTCCTTGGCTATCGCCACCAGATCCTCGGCGCGAAGATCGGCGACCTTGAAATATGCCGCGCCCAACGCGGCGGCGAGTTTGCGCGCGAGGTCCAGGCGCACCACGCCCGCGGCCTCGGTGTCGACGACGACGAACTGCGCGGTCGGATAGCACTCGGCGAGCGCCGCCGCGGCCCGCAGCGCCTCCTCGTGGGGCGGGCCGGAGCCGAGCCCGGCGTTGGCGCGGCCGTCGGTCATCACGATCACCAGCGGCAGCAGCGACGGTTCCTTGCGCAGCGCCTGCCGCAGAACGTCGGCCGCCTCGCCGAGCCCGGCGGTGAGCGGCGTGCGGCCGCCGATCGGCAGGTCGGCGAGCAGCTTGGCGGCGCGGTCCACCGAGTTGGTGGGCGGCAGAACCACCGCCGCACCGCGATGACGGAAACTCACCATCGCCACCTTGTCGCGCTTCTGGTAGGCGTCGAGCAGCAGGCTCATGATCGCCGCCTTGGTCTCGACCATCCGCCGCTGCGCGCCCATCGAGCCCGAGCCGTCGACCACGAACAGCAGGAAGTTCCCGACCCGGCGCTCGCGCACCTTCTCGCGGATGTCGCTCTCGGCGATGTGCACCGCGAGGTCGCGCCCGGCGACGGCGCGGCGGGCGATCTGAAAGGGCGCGGCGGCGCGGATGGTGGCGTCGAGGGCAAGATCGTTGCGGCCGCGCCGGGTGGTGCTTTTGACGTAGCGCCCCTGCTTGCTCGCCAAGCGCGAACGCGAGCGGCGGCCGGAGCCGGTGCGCAGCACCTGATCCACGCTCTGCCGGTCGATCTTGCGCACCGTGAACGGCGCGCCGACCTCCTGGATGTCTTCCGGCGGATCGTCATCGGAGGGTTTGGGACGCTCGGCGGCGTCTTCCCGGCGCTCCGGCGGCGGCGCGGGCGCATCCTCGCCCGCCGCCTCGCCTTCGCCTTGCGGCTCCGGCTCGCCCTCGGGCGGCGGCGCTTCCGGCGTTTCGGCATCGTCGGGCGCTTCGGTTTCGTCGTCGTTGTCCTCCGGCTCCGGCGGCGGAGGAGGAGGAGGCATCTCCGGCGTGCCCGAGCGCATGCGGTGCAGCAGCGCCAGCGGCGCGACCTTGAGGATGTCGTCGGCGGAGACGTCGCTCCGCCCCTCCCATGCGGCGAGCGCGGCGGCGGCACGGGCGATGACGATGTCGGCGCGATGCCCGGCGACGTGATTGCGGGTGCAGATCTCGGCGATGAAGCCGACCAGATGGTCGGGTATCCTCACCTCGCCCAGCCGGTCCCGCGCCTCGGCGATGCGCCGCGCGAGATCGGTCTCGGCGGCGGCGTAGGCGGCGAGAAAGCCATCCGGATCGGAGTCGAACGCCTCGCGGCGCTTCAGCAGTTCGACCCGCAGAGCCGGATCCGCCTCCCCTTCGATCGCCACCGCGAGGCCGAAGCGGTCGAGCAACTGCGGCCGAAGCTCGCCTTCCTCCGGATTCATCGTGCCGATCAGGATGAAGCGCGCCGCATGGCGTAGGCTCTGCCCCTCGCGCTCGACCACGTTCGCGCCGGTCTCGGCGGCGTCGAGGATGGCATCGACGAGATGGTCGTCGAGCAGGTTGACCTCGTCGATGTAGAGCACGCCCTTGTGCGCGCGCGCCAGCAGCCCGGGCTGGAACCGCACCTCGCCTTCGCGCACCGCCGCCTCGAAGTCGATCGAGCCGATCACCATGTCCTCGGTCGCGCCGAGCGGAAAATCGACGAACGCGGGCGTGCGCCCGGCGTCGTCGCGCGGCAGGAGGACGCGCAGGCCGCGCGCGGCGGTGGACTTGGCGGTGCCCTTCTGGCCGCGCACCACCACCCCGCCGATCGCCGGATTGACGGCGTTCAGCAGCAGCGCCAGCTTCATCTCCTCCTGCGCCAGAATCGCCGAAAACGGATAGACGCGCCGCCGCGCCTCGGTTCGCTCACGAAGCATGGGAGCGCTCTGCGATCGGGTTGCGGCGGCGGTCGATCGCCTCCGCCAGCACGGCGAGCCCCTCGCCCTCCGCTTGCGCGGGATAGACCGGCAGGCCGCGTGCGACGGCGGCGCCGATCAACGCGCGGCAAGGAGCGTCGGGCAGGCCGCAGTCGACGACGAAGTCGCAGCGCGCAAGCGCCGCGAACGCGGCGTCTGCGGTACGGTCGTCGCCGTTCGCGGCCGCGGGACGGACGAAGCATTCCGCGCCGAGAGCGTCGGCGACGAAGGCGTCGAGGTCGCCCTCGGCGAGCACGCCGGTGCTGATCGCGAAGCCGTGCTTCGCCAACAGGCGGAACACCGCGGCGCCGCTGCCGCGTCCGGCGGCGACGAACGCGCGGCCGTTGGCGGAAGAGCCGCGCAGTTCGATGCCGCCCAGACGCGCGTCGAAGTCGGCGGCGCGGAAGTCGTAGAGATCGGCCACCGTCGGCGCGCTCAACACCGCTTCGGGCATGCCGAAAGCGGTCATCCGGCCGTCCTTCACCAGCATCACCCGGTCGGCCACCTTGGCGGCGACGTCGACGTCGTGCAGCGAGGCGATCACCGTGAGCCCGCGCGACCGGCACAATCCGCGCAAGATCCCCATCACCTCGATGCGGTGCTTGAGGTCGAGGTGCGCGGTCGGCTCGTCGAGGAGCATCACCCGGGGCTCCTGAGCCAGCGCGCGGGCGAGCACAGCCTTCTGGCGCTCGCCATCGCTCAGTTGCTCGACCATCCGGTCGGCGAGACCGTCCGCCGCCACCGCGGCGAGCGCCTCCTCCACCACCCGTGCGTCGTGGGGCGTCAGGCGACCGAGAAAATCGGTGTACGGATAGCGTCCGAGGGCGACGTACTCGGCCACCGACAACAGCGGCGGCCGCGCGGTGTCGGTGAGGCACACCGCGACGAGGCGGGCGAGATCGATCGCCGGGATCGTCGCAAGTTCGCGCCCCCCGAGGTCCACGCGCCCGCCGAGCGGCTTGAGGTGGCGCGACAGGGTACGCAGCAGCGTCGTCTTGCCCGCGCCGTTCGGCCCCAACAGGGCGACGAACTGACCGGCGGGAATCTCGGCGTCGATGCCCGACAGCACCGGCTTGCGGTAGCCGACCTCGAGCCCGGCGCAGCGTACCGGAACGTTCCGCGCCATCATCGCACACCCCGCTTGAGCAACAGTCCGATGACGATCGGCGCGCCGAAGAACGCGGTAATCGCCGACAACGGCAGTTCCACCGGCGACAGCCACATCCGCGCGATCAGGTCGCACAGGCTGGTGACGAGCGCGCCCATCAGGCACGCGCCCGGCACCAACACGCGGTTGTCGGCCGTGCGGAGGACGAGGCGCGCCATGTGCGGGATCGCCAGCCCGATGAACGCCACCGACCCGGCGAGCGCCGTCACCAGACCCGCGAGCGACGACGCGGCGAGCAGAATCAGCACCCGGAAGCGCCGGATGTCGACGCCCATCGAGGCGGCGTAATCCTCGCCGAGGAGGAACGCGTTGAGCGGCTTGGCGAGCAGATGGATGCCGCCCAGCACCACACCGCCGACGCCCGCCAGCAGCCACACCTCGATCCACTTGAAGCCCGAGAAGCTGCCCATCTGCCAGAGCACGAACCCCTTGATCGAGTCCTTCTCGGCGAGCGCGGTGAGGATCGAGGTGAAGGCGCCGCAGAGGTAACCCGTCATCAGGCCGACGATCAGCAAAGTGACGCCGCTTTTCACCCGCGCCGCGATCGCCACCACCAGCAGCGTCACCGCGTAGGCGCCGATGCAGGCGGAAATGGTGTTGAGGAACGGCGCGTAGGCGCCGAAGCCGAGGCCGAGGCTGGTCAGCATCACCAGCGACACCATCACCGTCGCGCCCGAAGAGATGCCGAGGATGAACGGCCCGACGATCGGGTTGCGGAAGTAGACCTGGAGCAGCAGGCCCGAAGTGGCGAGGAACGCGCCGCCCAGCACCGCCGAGATCGTGCGCGGCAGGCGGATGTTCCAGACGATGTAGGCGAGATCCGACGTCGCGCCGGGGTTCGCCAGCGCATCGAGGATCTCGGCGGTGGTGTAGGAGATCGAGCCGATGCGCAGGTTGAGAACCATCATCAGACCCACCAGCGCCGCCAGCGCGGCGAAGATCAGGGTGCGGCGGTCGAACCCGGCGCGCGCCGGGGCACCGACGATTTCGGCGTTCATGCCTCAGTTCCTTTCGGGTTGCGGCGGGTCGACGTCGGGCAGCTCGGTGAAGTAGGCGAGCTTGCGGCCGGGATAGGCCTGAGGATGCAGGATCGCGGAGATCTCCACGAGGACGTCGTCGAGATGATCGGCGGACTGGGCATAGCCCGGCAGCGGCGCGTAGACCTTGCCGTCCGGCCCGAGCGGCTTGAGGCGCCCGATCAGCGGATTGGTGCGCGCGAGGGTCGCCTTCGAGGTCGCGCCCTTGTCCGGCGTGCGATAGGTGAAGTAGATGTCCGCGTCCCTGCCGCTGTAGATGAAGCGCTCGGTGGAGATTTCGACGCACGACGTGCCGTAGACGTCGTCGAACAGATAGTCGCTCTGCGCCAGGCCGATCAGTTCGGCGACCCAGGCGTTGCCGGGCTCCACCAGAACCCGTTTCTCGTAGATGTCGCCCCACATCGCCTTGGGCGGCGGCATGCCCTTGGTGCGGGCGCGGATCTCTTCGAGCGCGGCGGCGACCCGCCGGTAATACGCCCTGCCCTCGGCCTCCTTGCCGAAAAACGGCGCGATGAACTCGACGAAGCGCAGGTGCGTGGCGAGGCAGGTCGCCACCGGCGTGGAGGTCACCACCACCGGAATGCCGAGGCTGTCCATCATCGGCACGATCGACGGATCCCAGGTCATCACCAAATCCGGGTGCTGCGCCCGGATCCGCTCGAAATCCACCTTGGTGCTGTCGCCGACGTAGGCGATCCGCCCCTCGGCGAACCCCCGCCGGACGTCGGCGCGCGTCCACTTCCGCTCGGGATCGGTGACGCCGACGAGCGTATCGGAAACCCCGAGCGCCGCCATGATGCCGACCTCGAAGGCGCGGTAGGCGACCACCCGCCGCACCGGCACCTCCACCACTTCCGACGGACCGAACCCGGCGGGACGGGCGCCGCCGCGCGGAATCAGGGCGAGCTTGCGGCCCGCTCCGTCGCGCACCTCGGTGTAGTCGGCTTTCGTATTCACCGAGAACTCGCCGACGTTCATGAACGACGGCTTCGGCTTGTCGGTCTCGTCCTTGCATCCGGCGAGCGCGCCAATCGTCAGCGCCGCCGTCACGCAGGCGAGCCAGCGCCCGAGTGCCGAGAGTCTCATGCCTTTCTCCATCCCCGATCGTAGAGGTACAAACCCAGGCCGAACGCGAACACCGCCATGCCGATGCGATAGACCAGCGCCGAGGGATCGTGGCGGAAGGTCATGCGGATGTAGCTCATCCCCATTCCCCCCGAGGCCCGGCGCGGCGCGAAATCGTTGAGGTAGACGCCGACCCCGCCGACCTCGAGCGGCGCGTTGAAGTTCAGCACGTCGAACCGCTCGCGGCCGCCCTCGCGGATCGTCACCCGCGCGTTGGGCGCGATCACGAAGCCGTCGAAGCCCGGCACCCGATCGCCTTTCAGAGTTTGCGGAGCGAAGCCGACGAAGGTGAGGGTTCCCGCGCCGCGCGGCAGCGCGACGGTCTCGCCGGGCCGCATCGACCGCCCCGGTTCGCTGGCGGCGAGACCGTAGCTCGCGAGGTATCCGCCGAGGATGATCAGCACCGCGTAGTGCATCACGTGCGGGGCGAGGCGGAAGATCAGGTCCGCGCCGCGGGTCCCGTGGCCGAGCACCTTGAGAACCCGCCCGGTGGTGCAGGCGAAGGTGTTGAGCGCGAGCAGACCGAGCAAACCGAGAAGCGCGAAGAACCACATGGCGTGGAACGGATTGGCCGCGCCGAAGGTGGAAAGCCACGCGATCAGCCCGACGTCGCTCATCGGCGTGAAGATTTCGAGGTTCTCGCGCAGCGACAGATAGCCGAAGCCGAGGGTGGCGGTCAGCGCGAAGCACACCGCGACGGTAAGGCGGACATCCGCCGCCAGACGCCAGACGCGCGACGGAGCGCAGGTCATCGCAGCCCCTCCAGCGGATTGCGAAACGGCCCGAGGTCCGGCCCGCCGTTGAGCACCAGGATCAGCGGAATCCCCAACGCCGCCGCGGCGAGGCGCCGCGTCGGGTTCCAGGTTCCGGTGAGATGGAGATGGACGAGGCCGACGTAATAGAACCAGGTGGCGATCGCGGTAACGGTGGAGGCATCCTCCCACACCATCGGCACGCCCCAGCCGGTATACGACCACACCTCGCCCGCGAACAGCGACAGGGTCCAAAAGCCGAACCCCCACACCAGCCAGCGGAACGCCGCGGCGGTCGCCCCCTCGGCGCCGCGCAGACCGGCGATGCCCCAGCACCCGGCGACGAACAGGCTCGCCCGCCCGAGCATTCCGAACGTCAGCAGGAGATGCGCAAACGGCGAGGTCGTCTTGATGATCGGCAGATAGAAATCCTTGGGACACAGACTGCCGAGAACCAGCGCCGCGAGCCCCGCGCCGATCGCGGCGCGCGCCAGAGGCATTTCCGCATCGGGCGCGGCCCTTCGCCACGCGGCCCAGGCGAACGCCGCCAGAACCGGAGGAAAGCCGACGGTCGCCAGATAGGTCGGCGTCATCGGCCAGCTCGCACGGTAGCGCAGGCCGACATAGACGAACCCCGCCACCGCCGAAGCGAGCCACAGGACCGCGAACGGCTCCTTCCGCCGCAGCCACGTCGCCGCGAACGCCGCGAGCAGAAACGCCGCCTCGATATCGAGAGTTACCCGTGCGGTCCCCACCGCCACCTCCGTCGTCGGGCCGGAAACCGGCCGCCCCCTCACGATCGTATTCGAGGGCGTGTATAGCGAGACGGGTCGAGAGGCGTCAATAAAAAGTTATGTTATTACGTAATTGACGCATGACGAACGATGCGCGACGCGGCCTCGCGCAGCACGCAATCGAGAGCGGCGGCGCGCGGCGACAGCATCGTCCGCGAAGGACAGCGCCCCCGGCAACGGGAAAGCACGCACGCCGCGCAGCCGCTGCGATCCGGACGAAGACCGCGCCGGAGTTTCGCGAGATCGGGATCGGCGGCGGTGCCGCAGGCGAATTCCGGCCGTCCCACCAGGCTGGCGCAGGGATAGATCGCCCCACCGGGCGCCAGAACCGCGCCCTCCCCCGCCTCGGTGGGACAATAGGCGGCTTGCGCGCCGCACTCGGAAAACCCCAGCTCGCGCAGGCGCACCGGCCGCGCGCGGCGGCGGTTGATCCAATCGAGACGTTCGACGAGCGCCGCGAACGCGACGCCGAGCGAATCGGGGGATGGAAGATCGGCCTCGGTCGCACGTCCGGCGGGGCGCAGAATATCGAGACCGAGAGACCGGGCATGACGGAACCCCGCGAGAATCAATACGAGATCCGGCAGCGTCGCCACGGTCTCGCGGCACACCACGGCGGTCACGCCGAAGGGGATCCCCGCCGCTTCGAGCCGCCCCAGGCCCGCCAGCACCTCGGCGGTGCGTCCGCGCACCCGATCGTTGATCGCGGGCGGCCCGTCGAGGCTGACCCCGACCGCAAGCCCGAGGTCCTTCGCCATCGCCACGAACCGCCCGTCGATCCGGAGACCGTTGGTCTGTACGCCGATGCGCCGCACCCCAAGAGCGCGGGCCCGGCGCGCCACCGCCTCCACCACGTCGCAAGCCAGCAGAGGTTCGCCGCCCGCGATCTGCACTTCGCCGAAGGGGGAAAGGCCGAGAGTTTCCGCCGCGCGGTCGAATTCCGCCGGATCGAGGTCGGCCGCCGCGCACGCACCCGCCGACATGTAGCAATAGCGGCAGCGCAACTGGCACCGCGTCGTCGCCCAAACCACCAGAAGTTTCACCGCATGTCCCCACCCGTCCCGCCCCCCGGCACCGCGTCTCGGGAACTCCGATACCGGCGCGGCGCGCCTAGTATGTTACAACATCACCGCTTGCAGCGACGAAAAAGATGCTTCCGCGACGCCGATGCTCCGGCTTCCCCGCCGAATGGTGCAAAACGGAACACGCCCGTCGCTCGCTTATCTCGTGCGCTTGCACGAGAATTTCGACCGCTTCGTGCCTCGCGGCAGGCACCACCATTTTCGCGGCAGGAGGTCCTTCAGCGCGCCTTGGTCGAGCATGGATTCGGCGAGCAAGTGCTTAAGCCGCGCGTTCTCCGACATCCTCCATCCTTCTCAAGACCGCCAGGCGCACTCAAGCCGGCCAAAAACTCGGGCGGCAAAGCCCAAAACTCGGCCGTCATCTGAGTCTTCCCCTCCCGCAAAAACGGGGCTATGCCACTGGCAACGGGGACAATGGCGCGAGGGGGTAGACAAATGCAGTTCAACTCGGTGAAAGTCGCCTGCTTTTCCCCTACGGGGACGACGAAGGCGGTGGCCGTCGCGATCGCCGGCGGCCTCGGTTCAGGCCGAATGGACGTGATCGACGCCACGCGACCGGAAACAAGGGCGCGGCCGTTGCGCGTCGGCGAAAGCGATCTGTTGGTGATCGCCGTCCCGGTCTATATGGGGCGAGTGCCCGACCTAGTGGGCGAATGGTTGAACGCGATCGAAGCTCGCAACACCCCGACCGTCTGCGCCGTGGTTTATGGCAACCGCGCGTTTGAGGACGCGCTTCTTGAACTCAAGGACATCATGATCGGCCGGGGCTGCATTCCCGTCGCCGGTGCCGCCTTTATCGGCGAACATTCGTTTTCGTCCGCCGAAGCCCCGGTCGCCGCAGGCCGTCCCGACCAGAACGACCTAGCGCTGGCAAAAGCCTTCGGACAATCGGTCAGGAGAAAACTGCAGGCTTTCTCGTCGCCGCGGGACGTGCCCATCGTCGACGTTCCCGGAAATCATCCGTACAACGGCGATACGAAAACGCGGGATATTGACTTCATCGAGGTGAACGACTGGTGCGATCAATGCGGCGTTTGTATCGATGCGTGCCCTGCCGGCGCCATCGACCAGCAGGACCCCCGCGTGATCGACGTGGCCGCATGCATCACCTGTTGCGCCTGCATCAAGTTGTGCCCGAATGCGGCCAGAACCATGAAGCCGGGCCCCATCATGGACGTAGCCATACGGCTCAACAGGCTTTGCGACACGCCGAAGGCTCCTGAATACTTCCTGCAGGGTGGCGTTCTGGCGGCGCACTGGGCCGCAGACACTGGCCCTTCGGCTGAATAGCGCCCAACTAAGCTACTTTTGAGCACTGTTCCCGCTCCCCAAAGCCGCCCATTCGCTTCCGGCCCGCAATCCCCTCTCGAACAGGCCGCCTGAAAGAGAGCACCTTGCGCGCCGTGCGCAAATGGATCGGGCGCTTCCGGACCGAGGGGATGAGCGGCTTACGGGACCGCTCATCGCGCCCGCGTCGTCCTCGGTCGCGCCCCCTCTCAGATTGTCAGGCAGATTGGAGCGTTTCGCCGTCAGCGCCGGGCGGGCGGCGAGATCGCGGCGACCCTCGGGCTTTCCCGTGCGGTCATCTTTCGTATCCTCGGACTTCTGGGCCTGAGTCGCCTGAAGTCGCTCGATCCGGTCGAGCCAGTGCGGCGCCCCGAGCGGGCCTCGCCGGACGAGATGCCTCACACCGACATTAGAAGCTCGGCCGTTTCAACAAAACCGGCCATCGCGTCACCGGAAACAGACAGAAGAACAGCCGCGGCATCGTCTGACCGCCCCCCGGCGAAGGGCGACAACGCTCCTGGCTTACATTTTGCCTATTCCTCGCGGACCAATCCGGGCGTGCGCTCCACCTCGCCAAGCAAAGCGGCCGAAACCTCGATATATTCGAGTTCGAGCGTACTGCGGATCCGGACGATCCGCGGGTGCGCGAGATCCACCCCCGGCGTGCACGAGAGCGCGGCCCGCACCGCTTCCGCCTCGTCGGCCAATGCTATGGGAATTCGGCAGGCTCCGGGATTGCCCGAAGCGATGCTGTTGGCATAGGTCGCCTCGTAGTCGATCCCGGCCAATATTTCCCGCACCGTAAAATCGGCGAGGCCGATGCCGATCGCGTTTCCCGCCGTCCTTTCGCTCAGCCCCAGGACGACGATCCGCTTGACCCGGGGGCCGTCGAACTGCGGCAGCGGCCCGCGGGTTGTGCGCCCCACGATATTGGGATCCATCCCCGCCCCGGTGATGTCCTTGCCGATACGGCCGACGATCAGGACGTCGATGTCCGACAGCAGTATCCGCGGCATAAGGCGTTTCGCCTCGGCCAGCAACTCCGGCTCGCGCGACAGGAACGCAGTCCCCGGGACCGCTTCCAGGCGCGCAGTCTCGTCGTAGGCGTTCTCGAGGATTGCCAAACCGAAGGCCACGGGGAGCCGACCGAGGATCGTCGCCGCCACCTCGGGAATCACCGTGTCGAAGCGGGCAAACCCCTCGCGGTGCAGGCGCGAACATCCGTCGTGCTTCGGCGCGGCAACGGCCTACGCCGGGTCGCGGATCGACTACATCTGGCGGGCCTGCCCCGCCGCCGGGTTCGATATCGTGTTGGTCGATCACGTCACCGGCGCTCCCACCACTGTCCCGCATGCGGCGGGCCGGTTGATCGACTTCGCGATGGTGGTGCCGGTCGGGGCCGGGGGGCAGCGGCGGGTTTATCACCAAGGGTTGGCGGCAGGGCAGTATCTCACCCTCGGCGGGTCGTCGGGTACCGATAGCGGATGGATCGCCTCGACAGCAATCGACGTGACGCTGGGGGCATCCATGCCCACCGGGCGGTACACTGCCCACATTCCGCACTCGGCTACCAAACTCCCGCGACATTCGCGGCCCAACTCACCGCAATGGGCGACCGGCACCGCGCGTCGGATAGGCTCCGCCGCTCACCCATTGCTTCACCGGCGCTACTGCGCCAATCTCAACTCTGGGCTCCAGTCTCCGCTGGATGAAACTCGGGGGGCACAGCACACTGCACGCCAAGGAAGCGACGGCGGCACATGGAACGGGACATAGAAAAGCCGCCAGACGATTGATCTAGCGGCTTTTATATGGTTGCGGGGGCACGCAACTGCCTTTGTTCAGCAATGAGGTTTCCGGCGAAACCCCAATGACCGAATTGCGTCCATCATGCCCATTCCGAACAAGACGAATTGCGTTTCAGTGCTGACGTAAGCGTCATATCCCGGATGATCCCCAAACGGACGCACTTAGTCAGCCCCTTTACGCCGTCACGGCGGCCCGGCTGAGATAGAGAGCGGCGAAGTCTTCGGCGGAAAGTGGGCGGCTGTAAAAGAACCCCTGCCCCTCCTCGCATTGCCGTGCCTGCAGAAATTCGAGTTGCGCCTGGGTTTCCACGCCTTCGGCGACCACCTGTTTTTGCAAGCTGTTCCCCATGCCGATCACCGCGCTGACGATCACGCCTTCGTCGCTCGTGGCTTCGATGCCTTGTACGAACGACTGGTCGATCTTGAGCACGTCGATCGGAAACCGCTTGAGATAGCTCAAGCTGGAATAGCCGGTGCCGAAATCGTCGATCGCCAGCTTGACCCCGATCTCCTTGAGCCGGTTCAGGATCGCGACGCTCGAATCCGCGTCGTGCATCAACACGCTCTCGGTAATCTCCAATTGCAGAAGCTCCGCCGACATCCCCGTCTCTTCGAGGATGTCGTGGACGCCGCTGAGGAACCCCCGGTCGCGGAACTCGAGCGCGGACACGTTCACCGCGATGGGGATGTTCCCGAGGCTGGCGCGCCAGCGCATTCCCTGGGTACAGGCCTCGCGCAGCACCCATTTGCCGATCGGAACGATCAGGCCGGAATCCTCCGCGACCGAAATGAAATGGAGGGGAAGGACGATCCCCTGGCTCGCGTCGAACCAGCGCAACAGTGCTTCGGCGCCGATGATCCGGCCGGTCTCGAGATTGACCTTGGGCTGATAGTGCAGCAGGAACTCGCCGTTCTTGATCGCATTGCGGAGGTTGACCTCGACCAGCTGACGATTGACGGCGCGGACGTTCATGTCGGGAGTAAAGAAAGCGAAGGCGTTTCGGCCGCTTGCCTTGGCGTGATACATCGCCATGTCGGCGTTCTTGATCAGAATTTCGGGCGTCTCGCCATCATCCGGAAACACGCTGATGCCGATGCTGGCCGAAATGTGCAGCTCGCGCTCGTCGATCGTATGGGGCAAAGCGAGAGCATCCATGATCTGCGGCGCCGTCGCGATCGCGGCCCGCTCGCTCGGATCGTCGGCGAGTAGGATGACGAACTCGTCGCCGCCTTGGCGGCTCACCGTATCGGCGACGCGGACGCAGGCCTTTAGCCGCTGCGTCACCGACATCAGCAACTCGTCGCCCACGGCGTGACCGAGAGAGTCGTTGATGTGCTTGAAATTGTCGAGGTCGATGAACATCACCACGAGCTGGGCCTGCATACGCTTCGCCGAGCGGATCGCCTGGGCGATGCGGTCGTTGAGGAGGACGCGGTTGGGCAATTTGGTGAGGAAGTCGTGGTGCGCGAGGTGCACCATCTTCATGCTCATCACGTGCGCCGCGGTGACGTCGTGGAACACCGTCACCACGCCGGCGATCCGGCCGTTCCAATCGTAGATCGGCGCGGCGGAATCCTCGACCAGGACCTCGTTGCCGTCGCGACGCACCAGAACGGCGTTCGGGATCAGCCCCATCGGCTGGTTCTCGAGCAGCACCATTTCGACCGGGTTCTTGACCGGTTCGCGGGTTACGCCATTGATCAACTTATAGATTGTGTTGATCGAATTGCCGCGGGCCTCGTGTCGCGACCACCCTGTCAGGCTTTCGGCGGCGATGTTGAGGTAGTCGACGTTGCCGAGCATATCGGTGCAGATCACCCCGTCGCTGATCGAATTGAGCGCGATCTCGGCCCTGCTCTTCTCCTCGTAGAGGGTCCGCTCCACCGCCTTGCGCCGGATCACGTTGAACAGGGCTTGGGGCACCAGCGGGCTGCCGGTCTGCCCCCTCTCCAAATATCCCTGCGCCCCTCGGCGCACCGCCGCCATCGCGAGCGCGGTCTCATCGTGCCCGACCAGAACCATGATCGCCGTGTGCGGTGCCGCCGCGTAAACCCGGTCGAAGGCCGCGACCTCCTCGCCGAGCGCAAGATCGACGATCACCGCGTCGATCCCGCCCATCTTCAGGCGCGCCACCCCCATCTCGAGATCGGAGGCCGCGATCACCTCGAAATACCCGATCGCCGTGGTGCGCAAGGCAACCTTGACGGCATCGATTTCAAGTGAACTGTCCGCAATCATGAGAATTCTATGAATCACGCGGACTCTCCGACAAAAGGTTCGCGAAAACCTTAAAGACTTCCAACAGATCATCACGACCGGCCCTCTATATAAGGGGCGGATTCTACTCGCTTTCCGTGCGGAGCGACCTACCCCGTCTAGGTAGATTCCGAAGTTTGCCCCGCGCGGCGGCGCCTCCGATATCTTGACTAGGCTGCCTGCCCTTCGCATGCGCCCAGACTCCCGAGCCGCGTCGCCCGCGGGCGACGGCTTCGACGCTGCGTTGCGAGAGGGAGACCAAGATGCGCCTTTTGCTGATCAATCCGCTCCTGCCCCATAGCTTCTGGAGCTTCAAATGGGCGGTCACCCAAATCCTGCCGGACAAACGGGCGGTGAACCCGCCGCTCGGCCTCGCGACCGTGGCGGCGCTTTGCCCCGCCGACTGGGACGTGGAAATCTACGATGAAAATATCGAGGAGCTGCCGCTCGCGCCCGAGGCCGACGTCGTCGGGATCGGCGGCATGGCCGTGCAGGGTCCGCGCCAGCGCGAATTGATCGCCTACTATCGCCAGCGCGGCTACCACGTCGTGGTCGGCGGCGCCGCCGCGTCGCTTTGCCCCGAAACCTACGCAGGGGTGGCCGATACCGTGGTCGCGGGCGAGGCGGAACGGATCTGGCCGGAGTTCTGCCGCGACTTCGCGGCCGGTCGGCCGCGCGCGCTCTACCAGGAGACCGGCACCATCGAAATGTCGGAATCCCCGGTTCCCCGCTTCGACCTGTTGAAGCTGCCGCTCTACGGCAACGCCACGCTCCAGTATTCGCGCGGCTGCCCGTTCACCTGCGAGTTCTGCGACATCATCGTGATGTTCGGCCGCAAGCCGCGCACCAAGTCGCCCGAGCAGGTCGGTCGCGAGCTCGACGCGCTGCGCCACGCGGGGATGCGAAGCGTGTTCTTCGTCGACGACAACATGATCGGCAACAAGGCCCGGACCAAGGACCTGCTACGCTACCTCATCGACTACCAGGCCCGGCACGACTACGTTTTTTCGTTCGGCACCGAGGCTTCCCTCAACCTCGCCCAGGACGAGGAATTGTTGCGCCTGTTCCATGAGGCGCACTTCGGCTGGGTGTTCATCGGTATCGAATCACCCGATGCCGCCAGCCTCAAGGAAACCGGCAAAACCCAGAACCTGCGCGAAGACATCCTGGTTTCGGTGCAGCGGCTCTACGCGCGCGGAATCGACGTCATCGCGGGCTTCATCATCGGCTTCGACAACGACACGACCGCGACCTTCGAGGCCCAGTATCGCTTCATCACCGCGGCCGGAATCCAATCGGCGATGATCGGCCTGCTCACCGCGCTGCCCCGCACCCCGCTCTATGAGCGGATGGAGCGGGAGGGACGCCTGCGCAGCGTCGCGGACCAATCCGACAACACCTCTCTGCGCACCAACATCATCCCGAAGACCATGTCCGATGCGGAGATGTCGCGGCTTTACCGCGATCTCTATGCCCGCCTTCTGACCGACGACGGCATCGCCACGCGGATTCGCAACAAGACCCGGGTATTCGGCCGCGCCGGATACAGCGGCGGCTATTCGGTCTGGCAGAACCTCGGGATCGTGTCGCGGCTCCTGACCCAGGGCATCTTCCCCGGCGGCTTCGGGCGAACCTTCCAGTTCCTTCGCTCGCTGCCGCTGATGCGCCCGTCATTGCTGCCGCTCGCGATCTCCGATTGGATCATCGGGCTTTCGATGCGTGCGTTCGCCGAGGAGCACCTCGCCGCCACCGCGCCCGAGCCGATCACCGAGGCGTCCCTGATCGAAGCCGCCCTGGCGGCGATCCGGGGTCAACTCGCCCCGAACGAAGCCTGGGTGACGCGGGAGAGCGCGACCGCGCCGCCAATTCTCACCGTGCGGCTCGACGGCGCGCCCAACGACGGATTCTTCGAGGAGGCGGAGCCGTATCTCGCCCATCTCCTCGCCCAGTCGCGCGCGCGCCTCACTCTTGCGGTGGATCGCCTGGCGCCCCAGGATCTCGGGCCGTTCGAAGCGATGTTGTCGCGATTGTCGAGCTATGGCGACCGGATTTCCCTGGTGGTGAACGAGAGCTTCAAGCAGCGCGTCCGCATCGACCTGTCGGCGTTCGATCTGGTCTCCGCCCCGTCCACCGCCCCGTCCCCCTGAAGCCGGGCGATCCACTCCGAACGGAGACAACCGTCCCGCCCGGGTTTCCGCGCGGGACATGAGGAGTTGAAATGAAACGTCCCACTTCGAACTGGCGGTCCGCGTCGCCGTACGACCCGTTTCTGTTCGCGCTGGCGGGAAAGGATATCCAAGGAATCGAGATCAGCACGCTCTCGGCGCTGGCGCGGCTCGATCTCGACCCGTGGGTCGAGGCGACCACCCTGGCGCTGATGCCGGTCGAAACCGCGACCGCCCGCATGGCCGCGCGGCTCGCGGCAGTGCCCGACTGGTCGGCGGACCAGCGCGACTGTCGCGAAGTCGCCGCGGAGCTGGTCGCGCTGCTGCCCAGCCCGGCGCGGATCAAGAGCCACGCGGCACGGCCCGCCGAGGACGCAGCGCCCGAGCTGGCGACCAAAACCTACTCCCGCGGCTTCGTCATTCTCGTGTTGATCGGCCTTGCACTCGGCGCGCAATGGCTCGCCACGGCGGAGCGGCATCCGGCCGAAGCCACCTCCACCGTCGACGGCAAGCCCGGCTTCGCCTTCGACATTCCGGCCAAGCCCTCGCCGTTCGCCGCTCCCCATTGAGGTCTTAGCTCAGCCGCGCGGCGTCACCACGGTCACGGTGATCGCGACCGGTGCGCCGTAGCGGCTGGGTGAAAACCGCGCAAGCTTGCTCGCCACTTCGGCGAACGTCGGGGCCGCGGAAAGATTGCAGGACACCGCGCGATAATCGAAAACGATTTGCAGCCGATTGCTGGCGGGATCTTCGGATTGACGGATTGGCATGTGTGCCTCCTCCAGACTTGGAGCCATGACGCAGCATAGCCAACCCGGAAACCTCCCGGCAGGCTCGGAATTCACCTAGCCTATGGCCTGCCCCGCCCGGGTTCGGCGGCGATGGCGAGGCGCGCGAGTTCGGGGAGCGACTTGGCGCCGAACTTCTTCATGATCGACGCGCGATGGTTCTCCACGGTGCGCTGGCTGATCCCGAGATCGGCGGCGATGTTTTTGCTCGGCGCACCCGCCAGGACCATGTCGAGAATCTCGCGCTGCCGCGCGGTCAGCCTGCCGAGACACGCCTGCGCGTGCTTGCGCCAGTTGCCGGTCGTCGCGAGGTCGGCGACGTGGTCGCGGGAGCGCCGCAGGCTTTCGAGCAGTGCGCTGCTGGAAATCGGTTTTTCGATGAAGTCGAGCGCGCCCGCCTTCATCGCCTCCACCGCGAGGGCGACGTCGCCGCTGCCGGTGATCATGATGCTGGACGGCATCGCTCTGGTCTCGCGCAAGTGACGGAGCAGCGCGAGGCCGCTCATCCCCGGGAGGTAGGCGTCGACCAGGAGGCACGCCGCGCGCCCCGGATCGAAGGCCGCGAGGAACGCCTCGGCGGAGGGGAAGTCCGCCACCGTCAGTCCCTCGCTCTCGAAGGTTTCGCGAATCCCGGCGCGCAAGCGATCGTCGTCGTCGACCACGTAGATGAGCGTCGGCGGGGAGGCCGCAGGCGCTGCGACCGGACGCGCCGCGCCGAGGTTGTCGTGGATTGCGTTGACGAGGCTTTCGAGCTTGACCGGTTTGTTGAGGTGCTCGCACTCCAGCCGCGCGATCTCGCGCAACGTGTCGGCCGAGGTATCGCCGGTGAGGATCACCACTGGGAGTTCGGCGTTGCGCTCCCGCAATCGCGCTGCGAGCTGCAACCCGTTCAACCCGTTGGGCAGGCTGAAATCCGCGAGCAGGAGATCGGGGGCGACCTCCCCCTCCGCCACCATCGCCAGCGCCGCGACGCCGTCCGCCGCGATCGCGGTGCGGTGGCCTTCGTTCCTGAGCGCGACGCCGATCAGGTCACGCACTCCGGGGTCGTCCTCGACCACGAGGATGGTGGCGGAGCGCGGCAGCCGCGCGCTTGCGGGGTGCGGCAGCGCCGCCGCCGCGGCGACCGGACTTGGGTTTTGCTTCACTTCGATGGCGAACGACGAGCCCTTGCCGGGGCGGGAGCTCACCCGGACGCGGTGGCCGAGCAGATCGCCGAGGCGCTTCACGATCGCAAGCCCGAGTCCAAGGCCACGGCTGCGTTCCCGCGCGGCGTTGTCGAGCTGATGATATTCCTCGAAAATCGCCTGGAGTTCGTCTTCGGGGATGCCGATGCCGGTGTCCCGGATTTCGATACTGAGGTGGTCCCGCCGCCGTCGGCAGCCGAGCAGGACCTTGCCGGACTTGGTGTATTTGAGCGCGTTGGCGAGGAGGTTGCGGATCATCTGCTCGAGCAGCCGCGGATCGCTCTCGATCGTCAGGCCGCACCGCACGACGCGCAGCGAAAGGCCTTGTGCCTCGGCGTGAAAGACGAACTCGTCGCGTATCCGCAACAGCAGATCGTTGATCGGGAAGCGCACGACTTCGGCGCGGATCGTACCGGTTTCGATCTGGTTGATGTCGAGCAGGGTGTCCAGCATCCCCGAGATCGTATCCATGGTTTCGTCGAGGCGTGCGACGAGCTGGCGGCCGCGCGCGTCCGCCACCGTCTTCGCCACCAGTCCGTGCAACAGCGAGAGGGTCTGCAGCGGCTGGCGCAGGTCGTGGCTGGCGGCGGCAAGGAACCGCGACTTGGCGAGACTGGCCTGCTGCGCCTGGCGTCGCGCAATTTCGAGAGCGTCGGCGGCGTGCTTGCGCCCGGTATTGTCGTCGAAGGTGATCACCACGCCTTCGACGCGGGATTCGTGGGTGCGATAGGGCATGATCCGGCGGATGAACCATGTGCCGGAGTGCGACGCGATCTCGCGCTCGATCGGCTCACCGGTGTCCAGCACCGTCCGGGCGTCGGCGAGCAAGGCTTCGTCGGCGGCGAGCGAGTTGAGATCCGCCAACGGCCGGCCGATATCGCCGGGAATGACGTTGAACACCGCCTTGGTCGCGGGGGTGAAAAACCGGATGCGCAACGCGCTGTCGAGGAAGATCGTCGCGGTATTGGTGCTGTAGAGCACGTTCTGGAGGTCGTTGGAGGTTACCCGCTGGCGCTCCAGGGTTTCCTGGAGCCGGCTGTTGAGCGCGGTGAGTTCCTCGTTGAGGGATTGCAGCTCTTCCTTCGAGGTCATCAGTTCCTCGTTGGTGGACTGATACTCCTCCTGCACCGACGAGGCCTCCTCCGCGGTCGCCTTCTGCTCCTTGGCGAGAGTCTCGATGGTGCGCAGCGCGTCGTGGAGTTCGGCGCGGGCGGCGTCCAGTTCCTGCGCGAGTTCGGCGGCCTGCGCCCCCGCCGCTTCGCCGGCATCGGCCGTCGCCGTGCCCTCGGGCACGGGTTCGTCGACGAAGCCGATCAGCAGAAGCGCCTCGCCCTCGTTCGCAACCGGAAGCGCCTCGACGCGAAAACCGACGGTCTCGCCATCGCAGCTGATTCGCCCGCCGCCGGCCACCGCGCGCGCGCCGGTGCGCGTCGCCTCGCGGATCGCGGCGCGCAACCGCCCGAGCACCTCCTCGCGCGCCAGGGCGAGGACATCGCGGGTCGGCTGGCCGGGGGCGAGCTTCAGGTAGCGATCCACCGGCCCCAGCGAATACAGGCATTCGCCGTCGCGCGTGATCAGCACCGTGGCGGGCGCGTAAGCCTCGACCACCTTCTCCCGGCAGAAGTCGGCGATCGGGATCGCGTGCGATGCCGCGACCGGGCGCGGCGAGACCGGCAGCGTGGGGCGGATATCGCCGCCGATGAGGGGGAAGCCACCCTTGGCGGCCGGAGGGCCGCTGCGGCGGTAGACCCGCGCCGTCTTCGACACCACCTCGAAGCGATCCTCGATCTTGCCCACCGTCTCCGAGTTGCCGAGCAGCAGCAGCCCGCCTTCGCTCAACGCGAAATGAAACAGCATCAGCACCCGTTCCTGCGCCTCGGGGCGCAGGTAGATCAGGAGATTGCGGCACGAAATCAAGTCGATGCGGGAAAACGGCGGGTCCGCGAGCACATCCTGAACCGCGAACACCACGCTTGAGCGCAACTCGGGCAGAACGCGGTAGCCGTCGCCCGACTTGGTGAAGAACCGGGCAAGACGGTCGTGGCGCACCGCCTCGGCGATGGATGCGGGATACACGCCCTCGCGCGCCAGCGCGACCGCGTCGGGGTCGACGTCGGAGGCGAACATCTGCAACCGGACCTGGCTCCCGCTCGCCGCGATTTCCTCGAGAAACAGCATCGCGAGGGAATAGGTCTCTTCGCCGCTGCTGCACCCGGCGCTCCAGATCCGCAAGGGCCGATCCGGGGCATGGGCGCGCACCAGATCGGGCACGACGTTCCGGGCGAGGAACTCGAACACCTCGGGGTCGCGGAAAAAGCTCGTCACGTTGATCAGCAGGTCGGTGGCGAGTTCGTTCAGCTCGCCCGGCGTGGTGCGCAGCAATTCCGGGTAGCGGGCGCGGTCGGTCGCGGCGATCCCCGCCATCCCCATGCGCCGTTCGATCCGGCGTTGCAGGGTGCCGGGCTTATAGAGGCGGAAGTCGTGGGCGGTGGTGGTGCGCAACAGCTCGATAATCTCGTCGAGCCACGCCGTGTCGGGGGGCTCGGCGGCCTGCTCCGCCGGGAGGACCCGGTCGCGGACGCGCGCGATCAGTGCGCGCGAAATCTCCGCCACCGGCAAAACCAGATCGACCATGCCGGTGGCGATGGCGCTGCGCGGCATGCCGTCGAAGCCCGCTTCCTCCGGGTCTTGCGCGATCACCACGCCCGAGCGGCGTTTCACCTGCGCGAGCCCGGCGCTGCCGTCATTGCCGCTGCCCGACAGCACGACGCACGCCGCGCGCGCCGCGCAATCCTCGGCGAGCGAGGCGAGGAGAACGTCGAACGGCATCCGCGCGCCGTGGCAGGCGTCGGGTGCGGAAACCCCGAGCACGCGATCGGCGACGGTGAGGTAGGTGCCGGGCGGGATGATGTAGAGGCAATTCGGCGCGATCGGCATGCCGTCGGCGGCCTGGCGTACCGTCAACGAGGTCTGGGTCGCGAGCAGGTCGACCATCATGCTCTCGTGGTGCGGATCGAGGTGGAGCACCAGGATGAACGCCATGCCGCTATCGGCAGGAAGCGTGCTCAGCAGGTTGCGGCAGGCCTCGAGCCCACCCGCCGACGCGCCGATCCCGACGACAGGAAACCCGCCCGACTCTCCCGCCTCGGGAGTCCGGCCGATGGTCTTGACTGGCTGCGCGCGCGCGATCATGCACCGGATCTTTCACAATTTCGGCCAAGGAGATGTATTGATTGATATTATCACAATTTAACTCCCCTGAATATTTTTGCCGGACACACATGTTTTTCCGGTGATTTTCGGTTTCTGGATTGCGCTCGACAGCACATGCCGACGACGAAAACCCCGGAGCCTGTCTTGAGTATTTCCCGAACCTTTCGGCGTGCGCGCGAAAAATATACATTTCGAACATTCGACTTTCCTCGATCAGGACGACGCCGATGCTTTTACGCTCCACCCGCTCGGCCCGCGACGCCCCGGCGATCGCGCTTGTGCAACTGAACGTCCTGCTCGCGACGGCGATCGATCTCCAGGCCCAGCTCAGGCAGGCGCGTTGGAATGTGCGCGAGCCCGGGGTGGTCCGCCTGAATGCGGTGTTCGAGCGGGCCGCGATCGACGTCGGCCATCACGCGGACCGGATCGCGGAGCGGATCTCCGGTACCGGCGGGCGCGCCGCGGGTACGATCCGGACGGTCGCGAAGCGGTCGGTTCTGTCGCCTTATCCTGCAGAGACACGCGACATCGCGCAAAACGTTGCCGCCACGTCGGCGGCGCTCGTCGTTTACGCGGCGTCGCTACGCGATGCCACAGATGCGTCCCGTGGTCGCGGCGATTTCGTTACCGCGGAGATGCTCGGCACCAGCCTCGCGAATGTCGAACGGGATCTCGGGTGGATCGCGCAGGCGTACCAGCTTGCCTGCGGCGACGCCCCCGCGCGCCCTCTCTCCGCGACCGACGCAGCCGAAACCTCGGTGCGCAGCCGGATCGAGGACTGGGTCAACGGGGAAATCACCACGAGCGCCTACCTCGGCCAGCGGTGATTCCCTACACCCACATCTCGAAGCGATGCCTCCCGCCGTCGAGCGGCAGGCGCGCCTGCCCGCCCGGACATCCGGTCTCAACACCGTCGCAGGTGGCGCGCGGCGATGCGCCGGCCTCCTTTGCGGCAACGCGGATATCGTAACGGGTCTCGGTGACGGTAACGACGAGGCTGAACTCCGGCCAGCTCTTCGGGAGGCAGGGCGCGACGAGCAATACCTCGCCCTCGCGCCGCACCCCCAGCAATCCCTCGACCCCGGCGCGATACATCCACCCCGCCGAGCCGGTGTACCAGGTCCAGCCGCCCCGCCCGACGTGGGGCGCGACGGAGTAAACGTCGGCGGCGACGACGTAGGGCTCGACCTTGTAGCGCGCGACGTCGCCGGGGGTGCGGGCGTGGTTGATCGGATTGAGCAACGCGAACAGTTCGGCGGCCTTGTCGCCGTCGCTCAGCCGTGCATGGGCGAGGATCGACCACATCGCGGCGTGGCTGTACTGGCCGCCGTTTTCCCGCAGGCCCGGCGGATAGCCCTTGATATAGCCCGGATCGTGGTGGGTCTTGTCGAACGGCGGGGCGAACAGCAACGCGAGCTGGTCGTCGCGCCGGATCAGGTGGCGGTCGAGGGAGGCCATCGCCGTCGCCGCGCGCGCCGGGTCGGCCGCACCCGAGAGCACCGCCCAGGACTGGGCGATCGAATCGATCCGGCATTCCTCGCTGTCCTTCGAGCCGAGCCAGGTGCCGTCGTCGAAGGTGGCGCGGCGATACCAGTCGCCATCCCAGGCTTCGCGTTCGATGGCGGCGCGCAGTGCGATCGCCTGCGCCCGCCAGGAGGCGGCGCGTTCCGCGGCGCGGGTTTCCGCCAGCGGCGCGAACAGGTCGACGGTGCGCAACACCATCCAGCCGAGCCACACGCTTTCGCCCTTGCCGCGCGCACCGACGCGGCTCATGCCGTCGTTCCAGTCGCCGGTGCCGATCAGCGGCAGGCCGTGCACGCCGAGGGTTTCGAGGCTGCGGTCGAGGCCGAGGGCGCAGTGCTCGAACACCGACGCCGTGGTTTCCGCCACCAGCGGCTGATAAAACGCCGACTCTTCGTCGGGGTGCAGCAGCGCCCCTTCGAGGAACGGTACGCGCTCGTCGAGAATGCTTTTGTCGCCCGAGGTTGCGACATAGATCGCCACTGCGTAGGCGAGCCAGGCGCGGTCGTCGGAAATCCGGGTGCGCACCCCCGCGCCCGAGTGGGGCAGCCACCAATGCTGCACGTCGCCCTCGACGAACTGGCGCGCCGCGGCGCGCAGCAGATGGGCGCGGGTTTCCTCGGGCATCGCCAGCGACAGCGCCATGCCGTCCTGGATCTGGTCGCGGAAGCCGTAGGCGCCGCTCGCCTGGTAGAACGCCGAGCGCGCCCAGACCCGGCAGGCGATGGTCTGGTAGAGCAGCCAGCCGTTCAGCAGGATATCCATGGCGCGGTCGGGCGTGCGCACCTGCACTGCCCCGAGCAGCTTTTCCCACTGCGCGGTGACATCGGCGAACACCGCGTCGAGGTTGGCCTCGCGATACCGGACGACGAGATCGCGCGCGTCTTCCGCCGAGGCGCTCTGGCCGAGGAAGGAGACCACCTCGACGCTGTCCCCCGGCACGAGATCGACGATGCAGCGCAGCGCGGCGCAAGGGTCGAGCCCCGCGCCGATCCGTCCCGAAAGTGGCACCGAGCGGGCGAGCGCGGCGGGCGTTGCGGTGTTGCCGTCGCGGCCGAGGAATTCGGTGCGGTCGGCGGTCCAGCCGGTCTGGCGGCCACCGAGGTCGGCGAACCCGACCCGTCCGGGGAAGGCGAGGCCCCAGCGGTTGCGCGCGAACATCGCGCCGGTGGAGGCTTCGATCTCGGTGGTGACGAACGGCGCAGACGCGCCGCGCGAGGTGCCGAGCACCCATTCGGCATAGGCGGTGACGGACAGCCGCCGCGGCCGGTCGGACAGATTCGTGAGAGTCAGGCGCGAAATCTTGATCGGGTCGGCAACCGGCACGTATTGCAACAGATCGAGGGAAATCCCGCCCGCTTCGTGGGTGAAGCGGGAATAGCCGAAGCCGTGGCGGGCGACGTAGAGGCCGTCGTCGCGCACCGGCTGGGCGGTCGCGCCCCAGACTTCGCCGGTGACTTCGTCGCGAACGTAGATCGCCTCGCCCACCGGGTCGATCACCGGATCGTTGGACCACGGGGTGATCTGGTTCTCGCGGCTGTTGTCGGCCCAGGTGAAGCCGCTGCCTTCCGCCGAAACCTGGAACCCGAATACCGGATTGGCGATCACGTTGATCCACGGCGCGGGCGTGGTCTGGCCCGGCCCGAGGTGGACCACGTATTCCCGCCCGTCGCGATCGAAACCGCCGAGACCGTTGAAGAATTCCAGCGCCTCGGCCGCGGCGGAGGGCGGCTGCGGCGCGGCGGCGAAAGCCCTGCGGCGGCGTATCGGCAGCGGCCGGATGCGCGGCTGGGGCAAGCGCGCAAGCTGTTCCGCGATCAATCCGCGGCGCGCGTTCAAGACGATCCGCGCGACCGATTGCAACAGGACCCGGGCATCGAGGCTGATCAGGTCGGCGCGCAGGGCGACCACCGAACCCTTGGCGGAATCGCCGCCGAAGCGGGGGCGCGACTGGCTGCTGCGCACCGCCGTCTCGATCGCGTTCTGGAGGTCCTGGATGTAGGACGACGCGCGTTCGTTGACGATCACCAGGTCGACGGCGAGGCGCTTCATCCGCCAGTATTCGTGCGCTTTCAGAACCTCGCGCAGCAGCGGCATGTCCTCGGCCTCGTCGATCCGCACCAGGACGATCGGCAGGTCGCCCGAGATGCCATGCGCCCACAGACCCGACTGCGGACCCGCGCCGCGCAGGATCACGTCGGAATGCGGGCGGAAGCGCGCGTCGGCGTAGAGGAGCGGCGCGGCGAGGCGCTGGAAGTCGGCGGCCTGCTCGGCGTCGATGTCGAGGTGGCGCAACTGCACCTGCGCCTGGGTCCAGGCGAGGGTCTTGGCGCGGCCGAAGGCGTTGCGGTCGTGGTGCTTGTCGATGAGTTCGAGCAACTTCTCCCGCGATCCGGCGACCACCGTCCAGAACGCCACCCGCACCACCTCGCCCGGCGATACGACGACGCGCTGGCGCAGCGCGAAGATCGGATCGAGGACGGTGCCGACGGTGCCGGAGAGCGGCAAGCCGTCGATCACCGCCGGCGCGGTTTCGACCGAATGGCAGCGGCCGAGGAAGCGGGCGCGGTCGGTTTCATGCTCGGGATCGGCCGCGACGTCCCCCTCGACCACCGCGAAGTGCGCCGCCCAGGCATGCGGTTCGTCGTCCGCGCGCGGCCGGCGGGTCGCGATCAGCGCGCCGAATTCCGGCAAGTACTCGGTCTCGACGAACAGCTTGGCGAACGCCGGGTGCGCCGCATCGGCGGCGGGCGTGGTCAACACCACTTCGCTGTAGGAGGTGATTGCGATTTCACGCCGGCGGCTGCTGCTGTTGGTCAGCGAAACCCGGCGCACCTCGCCGTCGTCCTCGCCCGAAACCAGCACGTCGAGAACGGTGGTGAGCGGACCGTCGCGGCGGGTGAAGCGGGCGTGATCCTCGCCGAACACCACGTCGCCCGCGTCGGCATCGATCTCGTTGGGCTGCATCGCAGCCGACCTCACCTGTTCGGACTGGACGTCGCGGAGGAAAATCCGCGAGCCCATGAGGTCGCAGGTCGCGTCTTCGCGCCAGCGGGTGACGGCGATGTCGCGCCAGCGGCTGTAGCCCATGCCCGAAGCGGTGAGCATCACCGCGTAGCGGCCGTTGGAGAGCAGGTGGGTGATCGGCGGCCCGGGAGCGGATGCGCGCACGCGGCGGGAGGCCGAGACGTCCGCGCCGGGGTCCTCGGGGAACAGCTTTTCCGCATCGGGGTGCGACTTCATCGTCGGCGCGTCGCGCGGCATCCGCTCCTGCAACAGCAGCTCGCTCGCCTGGATCATCGGCTCGCGGTGGAAGCGCAGGCGCATCGCACCGTCATGCAGGAGATTGCCGATCGCGACGATGGTCATCCCCTGGTGGTGCGCCATGTAGCTGCGCACGATCGCCATCTCGGCGCCGTCGGGCAGGCGCGACGGGGTGTAGTCGATCGCTTCGTAGAAGCCGTGGCGGCCGAGCGCGCCGATCCCGAGGAGCCGCGCGTAATTGCGATGCGCGCCCTGCGGGTCGACCATCGCGGCGAGGCCGGTGGCGTAGGGCGCGATCACGGTGTTGCTCGCCAGCCCGCGCTTCAGGCCGAGGCCGGGCACGCCGAAGTTCGAATACTGGTAGGTGAATTCGAGATCGCGGGCGTTGAACGCGGATTCCGAGATCCCCCACGGCACGCCGAGGGCGCGGGCGTAGCTCTGCTGGCGCGCCACCACGAGACGGCTGGTCTGCTCGAGCAGGCTGCCGACCGGCGCGCGCATCACCAGCGACGGCATCAGATATTCGAACATCGACCCCGACCACGAAATCAGCGCCGAGCCGCTCCCCACCGGAATCGCCGAGCGCCCGAGGCGGAACCAGTGCCGCGTCGGAACGTCGCCCTTGGCAATCGCGAACAGGCTCGCGAGTCGCGCCTCGGAGGCGAGCAGGTCGTAGCAGTTTTCGTCGACGCGGCGATCCGACAGCGAATAGCCGATCGCCAGGAGCTTGCGGTCGGCGTCGAGGAGGAAGCCGAATTCCATCCCCTCGGCGAGTTCCCGCGCGGCATCGGCGAGAGCCTGGAGGCGCTGCCGCAGGGGCGACGGATCGCGGCTTTCGGCGGCATCGCGCTGGTGTTCGCCGACCACCCGCTTCAGCGCCTCGGTCCAGAAGATCAGGTCCTGGGATGCCGCGTCGCGATCCATGCCGACGATCTCGGCCGCGGCGCGTCCGGCCTTGTCGCTCAACCGCATGAGCGTCGGGAACAGCGAGGTTCCGGCCTGCGCGCCGTGAAGCTGAACCTCGATCTCGGCAAGGGTCGCGCCGAGGCGTCGCCCGCGTTCGCCGCTCGCGATCGGCAATCCGGCAAGCGCCTGCACCGCCACCGCGACCAGGTCCGCCACGCCCTGCCGCAGTTCGGCCGAGGCCTGGCCGTCCAGCCATTCCTCGCAGGCGTTGGCGGCGGCGATCAGGTGCCCGGCGAGGTTGCCGCTGTCGACCGACGAGACATAGGCCGGGTCGAGCACGCGCAGGTCGCGGGTGTCGTACCAATTGAACAAATGGCCGCGATAGCGCGGCATTTTCGCCAGAGTGGCGAACGTCGCCTCGAGCCGGTCGACGGTCTCGCGGGTGCCCGCCCAGCCGAAGTCGCGGGCGACGATCGCCGACAGGAGATACAGGCCGATGTTGGTCGGCGAGGTGCGATGCGCGACCGT
Organism: uncultured Alphaproteobacteria bacterium; assembly: GCA_900079695.1. Classification (NCBI taxonomy): domain Bacteria; kingdom Pseudomonadati; phylum Pseudomonadota; class Alphaproteobacteria; species uncultured Alphaproteobacteria bacterium. Next base: position 6,622 of record LT599022.1, on the reverse strand, counting down.
GGGGTGCGGATCTTCCTGAAAGTTGTCCGGCGGCAGCATGTTGTCGGCGGGAGTGACGAAGGTGACGAAATAGCGCCAGGTGCGGAGCGCGATCAACCGCATGTCGCGCTGGCCCGCGTCGGACAGCGCGGTTTTGTGCGGCACCGGCGGCGACCGGCTGGCCCACATCGCAAGCGCCGGAGCAATCGCCCAGAGCACGCCGAACGGCAGGATCGCGGGCCATGCCGCCGGATTGGCGGCACACGCACCGATCGCCAGGGCGAGGCCGAGCGCGGTCCCCGCCCCCATCTCGGCATAGAACCCGGGCAGCCCGAGGCGCGGCTTGCCGCCGGACTGGGCGGCGGTGGTCCATTCCAGCAGGTGCTCGCGGCTGATCGCCAGCCGCGCCAAAGTCCGGACGATCGCGTCGCCCGCCCGCCAGGCCTCGTCCGCCAGGAACGCGGCGTTCAGGAGAGTCTGCAAGGCGGCGAGGCGCAGGTCCGCTCCCAGCGCTGCCGCATGGCTGAGCATGCCGACGCCGACGCGCGGCAGGATCGCGAACAGCGACGCGAGAAACGCCGGAACCGCCAGCGTCGCAAGGACGAAACCGCCGCCGACGATCCCGGCAGGCATCGGCAGCAACCAGACCAGCGCGAGAAGCGCAAGGATGAACGGTGCCTGAAGCGAACGCCGGAGGTTGTCCACCATCTTCCAGCGTCCCACCGGCGGCAGATCCGGCGTCGCGGCTTGCGCGCCCAGAACCCACGGCAAGAGTTGCCAGTCGCCGCGCATCCAGCGGTGGCGGCGTTTCGCCGCGACGTCGTAGCGCGCCGGGAATTCCTCGACCACCTCGATGTCGGAGGCGAGCCCGGCGCGGGCGAAAACGCCCTCGAACAGATCGTGGCTCAGCATCGCGTTGTCGGGCACCCGCCCGGCGAGTGCGGTCTCGAAGGCGTCGAGATCATAGATCCCCTTGCCGGTGTACGAGCCCTCGCCGAACAGGTCCTGGTAGACGTCAGAGACCGCCGCCGCATAGGGGTCGACGCCGCTCGGGCCGGAGAACACCCGCTGGAACAACGACCCTTCGCGCCCCAGCGGCAATGCGGGCGTCACCCGGGGCTGGAGAATGCCGTAGCCATCGGTGATCCGCCGCCCGTCGGCGCTGAAGCTCGGGCGATTGAGCGGGTGCGCCATCTTGCCGATCAGGCGCAGCGCGGCGTCGCGCGGCAGGCGGGTGTCGGCGTCCAGCGTGAGCACATAGCGCACGTCGGCGGGGAGGGTCTGGGTCAACCCCGCCACCGGCACGAAGGTGGTGTCGGCTGCGCCGCGGAGCAGGCGATTGAGTTCGTGGAGCTTGCCGCGCTTGCGCTCCCACCCCATCCACATGCCTTCGGCGGGATTGAACAGGCGGCGGCGATGCAGCAACAGGAAGCGGTCGCCGCCACCCGGGCAGGGACCGTAGCGCTGGTTCAGCGCGGCGATCGCCGCCGCCGCGACCGCGAGCAGCGGCGCATCGCCCGCGAGCTCCTCGTGTTCCGCGTCGACCCCGTCGGCCAGCAAGGCAAAAGCCAGTTCGCCGCCCGCCCCGGCGAGGTGATGGACTTCGAGGCGTTCGATCTGCTCGCGCAGGTCGGCCTCGTTGCCGAGCAACGTCGGCACCGCGACGAGGGTACGCAGGCTCTCGGGCACGCCGTTCGCGAGTTCGAGGCCGGGCAGCGCCGACGCACCGAAATTCCACGTCACGGCGCGGTTGACCAGGGCGGTTGCAACGTCGCTCGCGGGCACGAAGCCGAGCACTGCAAACGCCGCAAGCCAAGCCACGCCGACACCGAGCGCGGCGAGCATTCCCGCTGCGAAGGCCAGGATCAGCGCGGTGACTGCGAAGATCGCGAGGACGTACCCCCGAATCCCCAGGCGGATGCTCAGGCGGCTGATCCACAGCCGTGCCGACGGACGGAAACCGATCGCCCGTTCGAGGGCGCGGCGGCCCTCGGCGATCAGGTGATAGCCGGGATCGCCGACCCGTCCGGCGACCGCCGGGTCGGTGGCGAGCCGCGCCGACATCGCGGCGGCGTCGAGGACGTGGTCGACGACCTCAAGCTCGGTCATGCCCGAACCGCGCGCGAGCTGCTCGATCGCGCTGCGATAGAGATTGCGGGTGGGGAAATCCATGGCGGCAAAGCCGCTTGCCGCGCCGAGGCGCACGTCGACGAGGCTGACCCGCTCGAACAGTTCGGTCCAGTCGACGTCGGAGATCAGGCGCATGCTGGTGATGATGTTGCGCACCGTGACGTTGGCGGCGCCCTGGTGTTGCTGGTAGTGGCGCACCACGTCATCGACCGTGGTGTTCTGCATGTTGAGCTGGTCTTCGAGCCATCCGAGCGCAGGCAGGAGGGTGGGATCCTGGTCGCGCAGGCGCTTTGCGAGATGCGCGGCGAAGCGCTCCGACAGCGGCTTCGACGCGCCCGCCATCGCATCCGCCTCGGCGGCGGAGACCGCCGCCCCCTGTAGCAGCACCCGGTCGGCGAAGGCGTCGGCGAGGGCATATTCGCGCCGCCCGATGGTGATCTGCTCCGCCAGACGCCGGAGATTTTCGATCAACACGATGCGCAGCGTGATCGACACCGCCCACAACTCGCCGATGGTGAGGGGCTGCACCGATTGATAGGCGACGATGAAGCGGCTGAGAATCTCGGGATCGAAATGGCTGTCGGTATGGGCGACGAACGCCCAGGCGAGCCCGAACACCCGTGGATAGCCCGCGAACGGGCCATCGGCGAGCTTGGGCAACTGGCGATAGTATCCGGGCGGCATGTCGTTGCGGATTTCGCGGATCTGGGTTTCCACGAGGTGGTAGTTGTCGAGCAGCCACTTCGCCGCCGGAACCTGGCCTTGACCGCTTTCCAGTTCCTCCGCGCTCGCCTTGTAGGCGGCGCGCAGCACGCGTGCGTTGTCGCGCAGGCGGGCATGCAGCGACGGCACCACCGGCGGCTTCGCGGTAATCGCCTGCGCCGCGGCAAGGCTTCGCGCATGCTGCTCGAGCCGTTCCCCGCCGAAAAGCTCCTGCCGAACCGCAGGCTTGTCGTTCCACGGAGAGGACGGATCGAAACGTCGGAAGAAAACCCGCAAAATCGGGATCAAGAGCACCTTTCCGCCAATCGCACCGGCGGCATGCCCTTCAGTAAACTGGAAGGCCCCGCTTCCGACCGGACGTGTGGCAAACGCGGATGGCTATTCGGCCGCGCGTTCGGAAACTATTCGCTCCGTGGAGCGGAAACGCCGCATGCGCCGAACCACGGCGGTTCGGCTTCGGCGATTGGAGACCTTCCTGGCGCGACTGGCGCGCGAGGCGTCAGGTCTTCTTTTTCGGCGTCATCGGCGAGTCCGAAATCCCCTTGATGAACGGGGATGGCGCCGGGCTGACGACCTTTGCCTTTTTCGGTTTCTTGGCTTCGCGATTTCCGTGCTGTTGTCCCTTGGCCATGTCTTGTCTCCCGGTTCGAGTAGATCACGCAGTCGCGGAAGCCCCGGCGTTACCGGGGGCTTCCGCTTCGTCAGATGAATCCGCGAGAATTAGGCGAGAATCTTGAGATTCTCGGCCGACATCTTGCCGCTCCGACTGTCGGCAAGAAGTTCGAAGCCGACCTTCTGCCCTTCGCTCAGACTACCGATGCCCGAGCGCTCGACGGCGCTGATATGCACAAACGCGTCACCGCCGCCTTCGTCCGGTGCGATGAAGCCGAAGCCCTTCTGGGCGTTAAACCATTTCACGGTGCCTGTGGCCATGGTGAAATCCTTTCAAAAAATAGCTGCTACCCGCTCGCGCAGGACGTCGAAATCGCAGAGTGCCATATGAGATTAAAGCCATAAGGCGGACGCTTTGATCCACTCCTGGCAAAATAATCAATCAAGATGCCGACGACATTATATGATGCACACGGACGACAAAATCAACACCACTGAGAATATTACCCGAAAATTACAACGGCAATTATTTCATTATCAATAATTGCAAACGCGTTTTTCATTTGATTTTCAACATGAACATTCATTCACCCCGACCCGCCATGGATTTTCTCATCCGGCTTAGATTTGAATGTCCGAACCGCCACGCCTGTTGCCACATAGCGGCTATTCTCCTTTCGGCCCCCTCGCGGCATTCTTCCTTCACCAATAGCGAATTCCGGCCCCCAGATTCAGACCTGGAACAAGGCTCCTCCGAGTAGCCACAAGGGCTACCCGGAAGCTTGCAGGGGGCGGAGCCCCCTTGAACCCCATAGCGATAGGGAAGAGAGAATCCCCTCATGGCCGACGACGCGTTGTCGTGAGGCGCCGCCACCACGACGCGTTACTGGCCTGAAGCGCTTCGTTCCAGTCCTTGGCTGGCGCTTCTGGAACCTCCACGGAAAGTGGCCTTCCGAGTTGCCCTGCCAGTTTCCGCAGTTGATCCGTATAAGCCTCCCCGGCCCGATCCCGATCGCAGGCCGAGACGATCGCCGCGCCATGTTGGACGAAAACACCCAATGTCCGGATGTCGCCACACCAACGATCAGCTTCGTACCGTCGGCATGACGCATCACGGTGTGGTTTTGATCACATGCCCGGAGATCAACGACAAAGCCGAGCGTTGCCGCAACCGCTCGCAGGTCGAGATCGGCTTTCAAAGCTTCGAGCGTTGCAAGCTCCCGCTTGTGGCGGATATGCGTCACCCCGCGTCCAGAGCTTTCCGCAAGGTCTCGCACACTCCGGCCAAGTCGTTCACTTGCAGCGTCAAACTCTCGAGCTTTTGTGCCGACAGCGCATCCTGCGCCTTCCGTTCGACCTCCATCCGCCGCACCACGGCCAGCAGTTCGCGCTCCATCGTCGTTAAAGTGTCCATCATCGATTTGCCTCGGCTTCCAGATGAGAGAATACATATTTCGTGCCTCGGGATTGCTCACCGCGATCCCGAGTTTCGCCGCCTCCTCGGAGGCCAGTTGTTTGAAGGCATCGGAGCCGGTGAGCGTGATGCACTGCCAGCCCTTGGCATGGGCCTCGGCGACCATCAGACTGAACCCAGACACATAGTCTTAGAGGGTGGTGGGAAGATCCGGGAAGACGGGGGGCTTGGTGGGATCGCCAAGGAAACCGCGGGGTTGCGGTGACCGGGGCGGTGCGGTGGCGGGCGCGGGGGGGTGTCTTAGAGGAAGGCCCCGAAACGACCGCGCCGCCACTTGATGTTGGAGCCGTCAGGGGCGCTGGATGATCCCTACCACGCGGCCGATCACGCGAAGCTCGCGGAGCTCGGTGCCGGTGATGCTCCAGTCGGTATACGCCGGGTTGTCGGAGTGGACAACGACGGCGTCGCCCGCCCGCTGCAGGCGCTTGATATAGCCCTCTTCCTTGAACGAAAAGGCGTAGAGATCGTCGCGGCTGAAGGTGTCGACGGCGGTGTTGATCAGCACCAAGTCGTGATCCTTGATGGTGGGCGACATGGAATCGCCGGAGCTATAGGCCACCACCACCTTTCCCGGCGGCGCGTGCAGAACGTCGCGCACATATTCATCGGGTAGGTCGAGATAGCCGACGACCGGCGCATCGCCATTCAGGCGACCTTGCCCGAGACTCAGAGCGGCGTCGTAGATCGGCACACCGCGCGACTGCGGCCCAGCTGGGCGGATCGTAGCCACGAGGTCGTCGTGGCGCATTGCTCCCGTGCCCGTCGCCACCCAATCCAGTGACACTCCCTTAGCTATCGCCAGCTTCGCGAGAACCTCGAACGGCGGCGAGCTCTGGCCCTTGATGTAGCGGGCGAGCTGGTCCGGAGAGACACCCGCCATATCTGCGGCTTCCTTCTTCGTCTTGAACAGCAGAACTACGGCCTCCAGACGCCGTCCGAGTTCCGACGTCGAAGGTGGATGCTGCCATCCATGTTCTTTTTCTTCGTCCATGTTCCCCGAACCCCTTGATATGACGCACAAATGCGGATAACCGCAAATATGTGGCGCATTCGGCAAGGTGGACGCCTCAAATTTGCTGGATAAGCCGCAAATCTGCTGCTATCATCCTTGCCATGAAACGCGAACCCACAACCCCCGAAGTGCCGACCAATCCCACCGTTAGGCGGGCGTGGATCGGCTTTCAGTTCCGCATTCGCGGTCTGTCATTTCGCGCCGTCGCCAAAGGCGAAGACGTGTCTCAGCAGGCGTTTTCGGCGGCGATGCTCGGCGGCGGAAGTTCGCATCTGCAAGAGGTTGCCGCTCGGCTCCTCGATCTCACCCCCCAGCAGCTGTTCCCGGAACTCTACGACGCTTCCGGCCGTCGGCTGCTGAACACCCGACCCCCGAACCGTACCACGCGGCGCGGGGGCGGCAATGGCAAAAGCGAAGAGGCGGCCTAGACAATGAAAGAGCTTGGACTTCAGACCATTCCGCTCGCGTCGATCGACATCGGCGAGCGCCTGCGCCCGGTCAGCGAACCGCACGCGGCGCTGACGGCCGAGAACATCCAGCAGGTCGGTCGGCTGCGCCAGCCGATCGAAGTGCGGACGCACGGCGACCGCTACAGCCTGATCGCCGGACGGCACCGGCTGCGCGCGGTCGAGCTGCTCGGCTGGGCGGAAATCCCGGCGTTCGTGTTCGACTGCACCGACGACGAGGCGCTG